>CALUKL010000027.1 GCA_944321195.1 uncultured Alistipes sp. | reverse complement strand
ATCTGGCACTGTGTATAGATTTCGGTCGACTGGCCGGTCGTGGTGATGCGGGCATAGATCGGGGCCTTGCCCTTTTTCGTGACTTTGGTCTTCTTGCAGAAGAAGACAACGCTGAAGGTGGTTCGTGGCAACATGGCTGCTTGTTTTTTGGATAAATTAAACGTCTTCAGCACCGGAATGTTGCAGAGTAAAATAATGCAAATCAGCGAAATATAGCTAAATCGTGACCTATTTTCGGTCCGGGCAAAAAAGGTCACGATTAAGGCGTGAAATACTTGCTGCCTTTTGCGTCAACAGGAGTAGGGAAATACAAGAAAAAGCCTCGTATATCGCTGATATACAAGGCTTTTTGCTTTCTATCGGGGTTTCTTTCTGCCCCCTCTGGAGCGGAAAACGGGACTCGGACCCGCGACCTCAACCTTGGCAAGGTTGCGCTCTACCAACTGAGCTATTTCCGCATTGCATGATGGCTTATTGCGAGTGCAAAGGTAGCTAAAAATTCTGAATCTCCAAATTTTTCCTCCTTATTCTGAAATTTTTTTACAATCCCCGACCCGAAAACCATCCCCAAACATCCGTCCAAACCGTAAATCCTTCTCCACGGACCGACCATTCGTCCATACTCCGAGCCCTTTCGTCGAAAGAATCGCGCGATTCGTCTATTTAAATTGTGCGCACAAGAAGTCTTGCGTAGCTTTGCAGCAAAGAAAAAATCAATGAAACGAATCGTACTGACATATTGCACCGTATTGCTGGGGATTCTCGCAGCTGCGGCTCAAACCGAGGCTCCGGCCGGGACCCGAACGCCAGAAGCGGCCCCGATGTCCCGGCAGGTTCCGGAAATTCCGGGAAATCAAACACCCGGAACAGCCCCGACACCCGGGGAGATCGCCGATAGGACCCGGGACACCGCAACCCTCGCAAAGACCTGGACACTGAACGAATGCCTGCGATATGCGCTGGAGAACAATATCCAACTGCGCCAGAGCCGCAACGACTACCTCTCGGGACTCGAAGACACGAAAGAGGCCAAAGCAGCGATGCTGCCGTCGCTGACCGCCTCAACGACCCAGGGATTCACGAACTACCCCTCGACGAACGTCTCCGACCGCAACACCTACACCGGGACCTACGGCATCGACGCCGGGCTGACCCTCTACGAGGGCGGCAAACTCCGCACGGCGGTCAAACAGCAGCAGGTGCAGAACCGGATCGACAAACTGTCGGTCGCAGAGGCCGAAAACGACATCCGCATCGCCATCGTACAGGCCTACATGCAGGCACTCTATGCCGCGGAAGCCGTGACGGTTGCCGACAATACGGCCGCAGTATCCCGGGCGCAGCGCGACCGTGCCGCGGAGTTGTGGAAAGCCGGATCGATCAGCCGGGTCGATCTCGCGCAGCTCGAAAGCCAACTCGCGAGCGATCTCTACCAGGCCACCACGGCCCGGACGTCGCTCGACAACTACCGGCTCCAGCTCAAACAGCTGCTGGAGCTCGACATAACGGAGGAGATGAACCTTGCCACGCCTGTCATCCAAGAGAGTGAGGTGTTGTCAGCCCTTCCTGCCAAAGCCGCAATCTATGCAACGGCACGGGAGGCCATGCCCGAGATCAAGCGGGGCGAACTGGCCGTAGAATCGGCGGAACTGGGCATCCGACAGGCTCAGGCAGGGTTCTATCCCTCCGTTTCCCTGACCGCCGGGATCGGAACGGGACACATGTCCAACGGCGGATACGAAAGCGGCAGCCAGATCTGGAACCGCTTCAACGAGAATGTGGGACTTACGCTGAGCGTCCCGATCTTCTCCAACCGCCGCAACCGCACGGCGGTGAACAAGGCGCGGCTCGAAGCCGAGAACAGCCGCCTTACGTGGCAGGATCTGCAGAAGACGCTGCTGCGCGAGGTGGAGTCGGCCTATCTGGATGCCCTGTCGGCGCAGGCGCAGTACCGGGCCGCTGCGGAGAAGGAGCGTTATGCCCGGGAGAGTTTCGACCTCACGCAGGAGCAGTTCAACATCGGGGCGAAGAACACCGTCGAACTGATCACGGCCCAGAACGAGTGGTCGTCGGCCCGTCAGGAGGTGTTGCAGGCGAAATACATGGCGCTGCTGAACATCGAGCTGTTGAACATCTACCAGGGGCGCGACACAACTACGATCAACTAAAATCTGAAACATAAGATGAAACGGAAGAAAATCCTGATCACGGCGGCGGTCGTCGTGGCAGCCGCAGGATTGTGGCTGCTGCTGCGGCCCGCGAAGGAGGCGGAGATCACGCTGGAGACCACACCGACGAGCCGCATCACGATCCGCAATTCGGTGACGGCGACCGGGACCGTGGAACCCGTCACGGAGGTCGAGGTCGGTACGCAGGTCTCGGGGATCATCGACAAGCTCTACGTCGACTACAACGACGTGGTGAAGGCCGGGCAGCTGATTGCCGAGATGGACAAGGTGACGCTCCAGGCCGAACTGGAGTCGGCGCAGGCCGAGCTGGCGAACTGCAAAGCCGAATACGACTATCAGTCGAAGAACTACGCACGGACCAAGTCGCTCTACGAAAAGGAGCTGGTCAGCGACCAGGAGTACGACGATGCCGTCTACCTTTACGAGAAGTCGCGGGCTGCCTACGACCAGGCGCAGGCGGCGATGGTCAAGGTCGAGCGCAACCTGGGCTATGCGACCATCACGTCGCCGATCGACGGCGTGGTGATCAGCCGGGCCGTGGAGGAGGGCCAGACCGTGGCGGCGGGATTCGAGACCCCGACGCTCTTCACCATCGCCAACGACCTGACGCAGATGCAGGTCGTTGCGGACGTCGACGAGGCCGACATCGGGCAGGTGGCCGACGGGCAGCGCGTGGAGTTCACCGTGGATGCCTATCCCGACGACACGTTCGAGGGGACGGTGGAGCAGGTGCGGCTCGAAGCCACGACCGAATCGAGTGTCGTGACCTACGAGGTGGTCATCACGGCCTACAATCCCGAATTGAAGCTCAAACCGGGCCTGACGGCCAACGTGACGATCTTCACGCTGGAGAAAGACAACGCACAGGCTATTCCGACCAAGGCGCTGCGGTTCGTACCCGATGCGGAGCTGCTGGGTGAGCTGGAGTTGACGCTCGCGCCGTCGGCCGCAACCCAGGCGGGCAAACGCGAGGTATGGGTCTTGCACGGCCGGGAGTTGCAGCCGCGCCTCGTTACGACGGGAGCCACGAGCGGCGATCTGACCGAGATCATCGAAGGGCTCTCCGACAGCGATACGGTAGCCGTGGGGCTGACCGCCGCGAGCAGCGAGCCGCAGGCCGCCACGATGGAACGCAGTCCCTTCATGCCGTCGCCTCCGGGCGGAAACGACAAAAAGAAGTAGGCCATGGAGCGGGAAGTGATCCGGCTGGAGAATATCCGGCGTGATTTCCGGGTCGGCGACGAGACGGTCCATGCCCTGCGCGGGGTGTCGTTCACGATCCACGAAGGGGAGTTCGTGACGATCATGGGAACGTCCGGCTCCGGGAAATCGACCCTTCTGAACACCCTGGGATGCCTCGACACACCGACAGCGGGGGAGTATTACCTCGACGGCGTTTCGGTGCGCACGATGGACAAGAACCAGCGGGCGACGCTGCGCAACCGCAAGATCGGCTTCGTCTTCCAGAACTACAACCTGCTGCCGAAGACCACGGCCATCGAGAACGTCGAGCTGCCGTTGATGTACAATCCGCAGTGCACGGCCTCGGAGCGGCGCCGCAGGGCCATCGAGGCACTGGAGGCCGTAGGTCTGGGCGACCGCCTGCTGCACAGGAGCAACCAGATGTCCGGAGGTCAGATGCAGCGCGTGGCCATCGCCCGGGCGCTGGTCAACGACCCGGCGGTGATCCTCGCGGACGAGGCTACGGGCAATCTCGACACGCGGACGAGCTTCGAGGTGCTGGTCCTCTTCCAGCAACTCCACGCCGCGGGGCGCACGATCATCTTCGTGACGCACAACCCCGAAATCGCACAGTACAGCAGCCGCAACATCACGCTGCGTGACGGACACATCACGGGCGATACGCGCAACGAACATATTTTGAGTGCGGCCAAGGCGTTGTCTCGGCTGCCCCGACAGGAGGATTAGACCATGAATTTCGCAAACCTTTTCAAGATTGCCGTCAAGGCGCTGAGCAACAACAAGCTGCGTGGATTCCTGACAATGCTGGGCATCATCATCGGCGTGGCGTCGGTCATCACGCTGCTGGCCATCGGACAGGGTTCGAAGCGCAGCATCCAGGCCGAAATCAGCGAGATGGGTTCGAACATGATCATGATCCACCCGGGCGGCGACCGCCGGGGCGGCGTTCAGCTGAGCGCCGACGACATGGAGTCGCTCAAACTGCAGGACCTCGAAGACATCCAGACCAAGACGCGCTACGTGACCTACGTCTCGCCATCGGTCAACAGCGCCGGGCAGGCCATTTACGGGGCCAACAACACCCCGACGACGGTCTACGGCGTGAATCTCGACTACCTGGAGATCCGCCGCTACCGGGTCGACGACGGCGACACCTTCAGCGAACAGGACATCAAGACCGCGGCCAAGGTCTGCCTCATCGGAAAGAGCGTCGTCGACGAACTCTTCCCCGACGGCGAGAAACCCGTCGGGAAGGTGATCCGTTTCGGGACGATTCCGTTCCGCATCGTGGGGGTGCTCGAAAGCAAGGGCTACAACAGCATGGGCATGGACCAGGACGACCTGATCATCGCCCCCTACACGACGGTCCAGAAGCGCATCCTGGCCATTACCCACCTGCAGGAGATCGTCTGCTCGGCGCTGACCGAGGCCTACACCGACCAGGCCATCGACGAGATTACGGCGATCCTGCGCGAGAACCACCGGCTCAAGGAGTCCGATGACGACGATTTCTCGATCCGTTCGCAGCAGGAGATGGCCTCGATGCTGACCTCGACGACCGACATGATGACCGTGCTGCTGGCTGCCGTGGCGGGGATTTCGCTGCTCGTGGGCGGCATCGGGATCATGAACATCATGTACGTCTCGGTAACCGAACGGACACGTGAAATAGGCCTGCGCATGTCGATCGGCGCCAAGGGGATCGACATCCTGGCACAGTTCCTCATCGAGTCGATCCTGATCAGCGTCACGGGCGGCGTGATCGGGGTGCTGGTCGGGGTCGGAGCGGCCATTGCGGTGAACGTCTTCGCGTCCTTCCCGATCTACATCCAGCCGTGGAGTGTCTTCCTGTCGTTTGCGGTCTGCACCCTGACGGGGGTTTTCTTCGGGTGGTATCCGGCGCAGAAAGCCGCGATGCTCGACCCCATCGAAGCCATCCGCTACGAATGAAAGGGGAGGGGCTTTGGGGGTCGGCGAAAAGCCCCGCACAAACCGGCCGGCACGATGAAAAAAGCCGGAGGCCACCAACGCAAAAACCTCCCTAACAAAAAGGGATTCCGCGTTTCGACCCCATATTTTTTATATCTTTGCAGTATGACCGCATCGCAATCGAAACACACAAGCTGGCTGATTCATGTCACGGTATGGGCAGTAATCTTCGGAATGCCGCTCTTTGTCATCAACCCGGACCGACCGCTGATGACGTGGTCCCAGTACCTCCATTTTCTGATTGTCCCGATCTCCTTCATGGTGGTCTTCTACACGAACTATTTCCGGCTCATCGACCGTTATCTCACCACCCGGCGATTCGGACGTTTCACGGGTTACAACCTCCTGCTGATCGGAACCGTCATGCTCAGCGTACACGTGATCTTCAGATATATCCTGCCGCCCAACACCACTCATCCACCCATGGAGCGCCCGGTGCAGGATACCGTGCGCTTCTTCTCCAGCAACGCCTTGCTCTACCTGCTGGTGACGGGAGTCAGTGTAGCCATCCGAATGACGAGCGGCTGGTACCGCGCCGAAGCGGCCCGTCAGGAGCTCGAACACAACCGCACACAGGCCGAACTGCAGAACCTCAAAAGCCAGTTGAACCCCCATTTTCTGTTCAACACGCTCAACAACATCTACTCGCTCATCCAGCTCGACACCGAGCGTGCCCAACAGGCGGTCCACGACCTGAGCCGCATGTTGCGTTATGTGCTCTACGAGAGCAGCCGACCCGAAGTCCCGCTCGCGGCGGAAATCCGTTTCCTGAGCGACTACATCGAACTGATGCGCATTCGCCAGCCGCGCCACGTGCAGGTTTTCGTGACGCTGCCCGACGCTCCGTCGCAACGGCCCATCGCACCGCTGCTGTTCATCTCGCTGGTAGAGAACGCCTTCAAGCACGGGGTCGACAACGACCGGCCCTCCTGCGTGAGCATCGACATCCACGAAACCGACGAGCAGCTGGTCTGCCGGATCAGGAACAGCTACTTCCCCAAATCGGCCGACTCGGACCGCAGCGGTTCGGGCATCGGGCTTTCGAACCTCACCCGACGCCTGGAGATGATCTATCCCGGGCGCTACATCTTTGAGCATGGACAAAGCGGAGACTCCTATACGGCGCTGCTCTGCATCAAACTTACCGACGCATGAAACTACGCTGCCTGGTAATCGACGACGAGCCGCTGGCCGTGGAATTGATGGAAGGATACGTGCGCAAGACGCCGTTTCTGGAGTTGGCGGGTTCCTATGAGAGCGGCACGGCGGCCTTTACGGCACTGCGCGAACACCCGGTGGACCTGCTTTTCTGCGACATCCAGATGCCGGGACTGAACGGCATGGAACTCTCGCGGATGCTCCCCGAGGCGACGCGGGTGATCTTCACCACGGCCTTCAGCCAGTATGCCGTCGAGGGGTTCCGGGTCCAGGCGGTGGATTACCTGCTCAAGCCGATCAGCTACACGGACTTCCTCTCGGCGGCGAACAAGGCGCTCCAGTGGTTCGAACTCAAGCGCCGGGCCGAGGAGGCCGGGCGCCCGACCGACCCCCCGAAAGGGGATGAACGGAAGCCGGGCAAGGCGCCCCGGAGCATCTTCGTGAAGACGGAATACCGCCTGCAGCAGATCGATCTGAAGCGCATTCTCTACATCGAGGGGTTGAAGGACTACGTGAAGATCCACGTCGAGGGCGAAGCGCACCCGGTCGTGTCGCTGTTGAGCCTCAAGGCCCTGGAGGAGCAGTTGCCGACCGACCGTTTCATCCGGGTGCACCGCTCCTACATCGTGCAGCCGTCGAAGATCCACACGATCGAACGCAACCGGATTGTTTTCGGGTCGGAGCGCATCCCCGTTTCGGAGAACTGCCGGCAGCTCTTCTACGATTTTCTGGCACGCCAAGCGTTGCTTCCGGCGGGCTTTTCGGACAAGGAGTAGGGCGGCGGCATCCGGAGCCATGGCCGCACCGTGGCCGAGCGTGATCGGAAGCGGTGATCTGAAGCGATGATCGGAAGCGATGATCTTAAAAAAGAGCGGAAAACCGGAAATTTTTTGCCCGAACCCATCATATTCGGCCGAAAAATCCGTTTCTTATAGAAAAATTAGTACTTTTGTACCCCGAACCGGAAACATACCAGGCAAACATTCCGGAATTTTTGATTGGAACATGGAATTTTCACGCGAGAAAATCGTCCGGCAGGCAGCCCGTGCCGGGCGCCGTACCTTTGAGCTTGGCAAGGAAGCCGGAGGACGTATCCGCCGTTTTTCCAAACGGACCTGGGGCATTCTGGGTGTTTGCGCCATCCTGGTAGCCGGAGGAGTCTGGTGGTTCTTCCGCCCGGAGCCTCCGAAACCCGTCTATCCCGTCGTGGAGGTCGAACCCGTCGGGACGGACGACATCGAAATCTACGGCGAATACGTCGGCCGCATCCGTGCCCAGCAATTCGTCGAGATCCGTGCCCGGGTGGAGGGCTTCCTCGAAAGGATGCTCTTCGAAGAGGGTACCTACGTCCGCCGCGGACAGCCCCTCTTTATCATCGACCCCAAGGTCTACCAGGCCCGCGTCAACAAGTCCAGGGCTCAGTTGAACAAGGACAGGGCCCTGGCCCAGAAGGCCGAACGCGACCTGCAGCGCATCCGCCCGCTCTACGAACAGAATGCCGCCAGCCAGCTCGACCTGGACAATGCCGTCGCCTCCTATGAAAGCGCCACGGCCGCCGTGGCGATGAGCGAAGCGGACCTCACGCAGGCCGAAACGGCGTTGAGCTACACGACCGTCAGTTCGCCCATTTCGGGCTATATCTCCGAGCGCAACGTCGATATCGGGACGCTCGTCAGCCCGAACGGCAAGTCGCTGCTGGCCACCGTGGTCAAGAGCGACACCGTGCGTGTGGACTTCAGCATGACGGGCCTCGACTACCTGAAGAGCAAGGCCCGGAACGTCAACCTCGGACAGAAGGACACCACCCGCAAGTGGAACCCCTACATCACCATCACGCTGCCCGACAATACGCCCTATCCGCTGCGGGGACTGGTGGATTTCGCCGACCCGCAGGTCGATCCCGAAACGGGAACCTTCTCCGTGCGGGCCGAGATGGCCAACCCCGACCGGATCCTGCTCCCGGGACAGTTCACCAAGGTGCGCCTGCTGCTCGACGTGCGCGAGCACGCCACGGTGATCCCGACAAAGGCCGTGATCATCGAGAAGGGCGGGGCCTACATCTTCGTGATCCGGCCCGACAGCGTGGCCGAGCGCCGCATGATCGAACTCGGGCCCGAAGTCGGCAACCGGGTGATCATCGAGCGCGGCGCCGTCCCGGGCGAGAAGATCGTCGTCGAGGGCTTCCACAAGCTCACCCACGGCGACAAGGTCGAACCCGTCACGGCTCCCGAGCCGCAACCAGCCGCCGCAACCGAATCGGAAAACCCCGAAAAGTGACCCGCCCATGAAATCGGATTTCTTTATCGACCGGCCGATATTTTCGACCGTTCTCTCGATCGTCATCGTCATCGTGGGCCTTCTGGGGTTGGTGCTGCTTCCCGTGGACCAGTACCCGCAGATCGTGCCCCCGGTGGTGAAGATCTCGGCTTCCTACCCGGGCGCGAGCGCCCAGACCGTGACGCAGGCCGTCGCCACACCCATTGAACAGGAGCTGAACGGTACGCCCGGAATGCTCTACATGGAGTCCACGAACTCCAACTCGGGCAGTTTCTCGGCCACGGTGACCTTCGACATCTCGACGGATGCCGACCTGGCGGCCGTGGAGATCCAGAACCGCGTGAAGCAGGCCGAATCGCGCCTGCCGGCCGAGGTGGTGCAGAACGGCATCTCGGTGGAGAAGCAGGCGTCGAGCCGCCTGATGACCGTCACGCTGCTGTCGAACGACCCGAAGTTCGACGAAATCTATCTTTCGAACTACGCCACACTCAACGTGCTGGACATGCTGCGGCGCGTGCCGGGCGTGGGCAGCGTCTCGAATGTCGGCAGCCGCTACTACGCCATGCAGATCTGGGTGCAGCCCGACCGTCTGGCCAACCTCGGACTCACGGTCCAGGACCTGCAGAAGGCCCTCAAGGACCAGAACCGCGAATCGGCCGCCGGCGTGCTGGGCCAGCAGCCCATCACGGACCTCGACGTCACTACGCCGATCATCGCCCAGGGGCGCCTCTCGTCGGTGAGCGAATTCGAGGAGATCGTCATCCGCGCCAACCCCGACGGGTCGCTCATCCGCCTGCGCGACGTGGCCCGCGGCTCGCTCGAAGCCGCCTCGTACAACACCGAGAGCGGCATCAACGGCGGGAATGCCGCGGTGATGAACATCAACATGCTCCCGGGAGCCAACGCCATGGAGGTGGCCCAGCGCGTCAAGCAGACCATGAAGGAGATCAGCCGCAACTTCCCCGAAGGCATCTCCTACGAAATCCCCTTCGACATGACGGCCTACATCTCGCAGTCGATCAAGGAGGTCTACCATACGCTCATCGAGGCGCTCCTGCTGGTGATCCTCGTCGTGTTCCTCTCGCTGCAGAACTGGCGCGCGACGCTCATCCCGACGATCGCCGTGCCGATCTCGCTGATCGGTACGTTCGGCGTGATGCTCGTCTTCGGTTTCTCGCTCAACATGATGACGCTGCTGGGTCTGATCCTCGCGATCGGTATCGTGGTCGACGACGCCATCGTGGTCGTGGAGGCCGTCGAGCGCACGATGGACGAAGAGGGGCTGTCGCCCTACGAGGCTACCAAGAAGGCCATGAGCGGCCTGGGCAGCGCCATCATCGCCACGTCGCTCGTGCTGTGCGCCGTGTTCGTCCCGGTGAGCTTCCTCTCGGGCATTACCGGACAGCTCTACCGGCAGTTCACCATCACGATCGCCGTTTCGGTGCTAATCTCGACCTTCGTGGCCCTGACACTCTCCCCGGCGCTGTGCGCCCTGATCCTGCGGCCCGATTCAGGCAAGAAGAAAAACCGCATCTTCCGCCGCATCAACTTCTGGCTGGCTCGCGGCAACAAGTTCTACGAGAAGATGATCCGCAGCGGCGTGCGCCACTCGAAACGGATGCTCGCACTCTTCGGCATGACGCTCGTGGCGCTGTGGCTGCTCAACAAGGTCGTACCGCAGAGCTTCATGCCCCAGGAGGACCAGGGCTACTTCACCGTGGAACTGGAACTCCCCGAGGGGGCGACGCTCGAACGCACGCGCCGCGTCACGGACCGCGCCATGGAGTACCTGATGTCGCTGCCCGACGTGGAGTACGTGCTCAACGTCACGGGGTCGAGCCCGCGCGTGGGTACGAACCAGTCGCGGAGCCAGATGACCGTGATCCTCAAGCCGTGGGAGGAGCGCAAGAGCTCCGACATCCGCGAGGTGATGGCCGCCGTGCGCCGGGAGCTGAACCGCTACCCGGAGAGCAAGGCCTATCTGTCGACGCCGCCGGTGATCCCGGGCCTCGGGGCTTCGGGCGGTTTCGAGATGGTGCTCGAAGCCCGCGGCGACGCCTCCTACAACGACCTCCAAAGAGCCGTCGACACGCTGATGCACTACGCCTCACAGCGCAAGGAGCTCACGGGGCTCTCGTCGTCGATCCAGAACGACATCCCGCAACTCTATTTCGACGTGGACCGCGACAAGGCCCAGATGCTGGGCGTCCCGATGTCCGACATCTTCTCGACGGTGAAGACCTTCACGGGCTCGGTCTACGTCAACGACTTCAACATGTTCAACCGCATCTACCGGGTCTACATCCAGGCCGAAGCTCCGTACCGCGCACAGCGTGAGAACCTCGGGCTGTTCTTCGTGCGGGGGGCCGACAAGGCGATGATCCCCATCACGGCCCTCGGCACAACCTCCTACACGACGGGCCCGGGAACAATCCGGCGCTTCAACATGTTCAACTCGGCCACCATCTCGGGCGAAGCGGCCCAGGGTTACAGCTCGGGACAGGCGATGGCCATCCTCGAACAGATCGCCCGCCGCCACCTGCCCTCGACGATCGGTGTCGAGTGGAGCGGCCTTTCCTACCAGGAGAAGCACGTCAGCGGACAGACGGGCTATGTGCTGGGCCTGGCCTTCCTGTTCGTCTTCCTGTTCCTCGCGGCGCAGTACGAGAGCTGGCTGATTCCCGTTTCGGTGATCCTCTCGCTGCCCATCGCGGGCATCGGCGCCTACCTCGGAAACTGGGCCTGCGGACTGGAGAACAACATCTACTTCCAGATCGGTCTGGTGATGCTCGTGGGTCTGGTGGCCAAGAATGCCATCCTGATCGTGGAGTTCGCCAAGGACGAGCTCGAAAAGGGCCGCGATACGTTGTCGGCCGTGATTCAGGCCGCACACCTGCGTTTCCGCCCGATCGTGATGACCTCGCTGGCCTTCATCCTCGGCATGTTGCCGCTGGTCTTCGCCAGCGGCCCCGGCTCGGCCAGCCGTCAGGGAATCGGTACGGGCGTCTTCTTCGGAATGCTCGTGGCCATCACCGTGGGTATCGTCTTCGTGCCGCTGTTCTTCGTCTGGGTCTACAAAGTAAAAGAAAAATGGTCAAAACGATGAAACGCGCCACCATCATATATATCCTGTCGTGCGGCGTGCTGCTCCTCACGGCGGGGAGCTGCTCGGTCCAGAAGCGGTGCAAGGCCCCGGAACTGAACCTGCCTTCGGAGATCGTCGCCGGAGCGAACGACTCGCTCTCGATCAGCGACCGCAACTGGTGGGAGATCTACGCCGACACGACGCTCTGCCGCCTGATCGACCGCACGCTCGAACGCAACCGCAACCTGCTTTCGGCCGAAGCGCGCGTGCGCCAGCTCGAAGAGCTCTACCGCGTGAGCAAGGCGGCCCGGCTGCCGTCGATCGACGGATCGGCCTACGCGAACCGCGAAACGAACGACTACGCCGATTCGAAATACTCGAACGATCCGGAGATCGGCATCAAGGCACGTCTGAGCTGGGAGGCCGACCTGTGGGGGAGCCTGCGGTGGGCCAAGCGCAAGGGCGGGGCCGAATACCTCGCCTCGGTCGAGGGGGCCCGGGCGTTGCAGATGGCGCTGGTGGCCGAGGTCGCCACGGCCTATTTCGAGCTGGTGGCCCTCGACCACGAACTGGCGATCGTGCGCCGCACGGTAGAGACACGCGAGGAGAGCGTCCAGCAGGCCAAACTCCGTTTCGAAGGGGGTCTGACCTCCGAGACGAACTACCAGCAGGCCAAGGTCGAACTGGCCAGTGCCGCGGCGCTGATCCCGAATCTGGAGATGCAGATCGCCCAGAAGGAGAATCAGATTTCGGTGCTTGCGGGCGGCTACCCGGACCGGGTGGAGCGTGCGGAGATGAACCTGAACGTCGTGATGCCGGAGGCGCTGCCCATCGGGCTTCCGTCGACGCTGCTGCAGCGGCGCCCCGACGTGCGGCAGGCCGAACAGCAGCTGCGGGCGGCGATGGCTGCCGTAGGCATCGCCTATGCCGACCGTTTCCCGCGGCTGACCTTCACGCTGACGGGCGGTGTGGAGAACGGCCACTTCAAGGGGCTGCTCGAATCGCCCTTCACCTACATGGCCGGGAACCTCGCCTCGCCGCTCTTCGCCTTCGGGTCGAAGCGCGCGAAGTACCGCGCGGCGCTGGCAGCCTACGACCAGGCCCGGCTGGAGTATGAGCAGAAGGTGCTGGAGGTCTTCCAGGAGGTGAACGACGCCGTGGAGGCCTACCGCAACATGCGCCGCACGGCCGAACTGAAATACAACCTGCGGGAAGCGGCCCGGCAGTATGTCGTACTGGCCAAACTGCAGTATATCAACGGAGTGATCCGCTATATCGACGTGCTGGACGCGCAGCGGAAGTTCTTCGACGCACAGATCGAGGAGAGTACGGCGGTGCGCAACGAGCACCTGGCGCTGGTCCGGCTCTACAAGGCGCTGGGCGGCGGCTGGAATGTCAGCCGCGAGGCGTTCCGGACACAGGCCGAAGCCGCACAGGGGGCGGCGGAGGATTCGTCCGGAAGCGACAACCCTTCATAATCTTACGAGGGTAGGGTGATCCGCGGGTCGGACACACCCGATCCTGAGACACGGAAAGGCCTCCGGCTGTGACCGGAGGCCTTTTCGCATGCAGGCGGATGGCACAAACGGGAGATGCGGAGCGCAGGTGACTCACGACTTCTTGCGAAGAATCCGGGCGCGGATGCGGCTCAACGACTGGGGCGTGATCCACAGATAGGAAGCGATGCGCTTCAGCGGCACGATGCGCAGCAGTTCGGGATTCTCCTCCATCAGCCCCCCGGCCGGCCCACAGACGAAAAATCCCTCCCGGAACCGGGAGGGAGGAGTTCATAAGGCCGCTCCGCCACAACGGGCCGGAGCCTGCCGGCCTCAAAGCGTATCCTGCTTGAGCTGCTCGACGAAACGGTCGATGCGCCGCAACTGCTGGGGAATCTTGATCGACTGCGGGCAGTGCTCCACGCACTGGTTGCAGCCGATGCAGTGGCTGGCCTGACGCAGCCGCGGCACCGAACGGTCGTATCCCACGAGGAAAGCGCGCCGTGCCTCCCGGTAATCGGGATCCTGACGGCTTTTGGGCACGTTGCCCTCGTTGACGCACTTGTTGTAGTGGGCGAAAATCGCCGGGATGTTCAGCCCGTAGGGGCAGGGCATACAGTACTGGCACTCGGTACAGGGTACGGTCGGGTATTTGAGCATCACCTGCGCCGTATCCTCCAGCAGTTCGTAATCGGATTCGGCCAGCTCTTCGAGCGGCGAATAGGTGCGGATGTTGTCCTGGAGGTGCTCCATGTAGGTCATGCCGCTCAGCACGGTGAGGACATCGGGGAACGAACCCACATAGCGGAAGGCCCACGAGGCGGTGCTCTGCGTCGGACGCAGGGACTTGAAACGCCCCACCAGAAAGTCGTTCAGCCGCGAGAGGCGCCCGCCGAGCAGCGGTTCCATGATGACGGCCGGGATGTTTCGCTTCTCAAGCTCGCCGTAGAGATACTCGGCATTGAGGTTACGCCCCGAAGCGTGGCGCCAGTCGACATAGTTCATCTGGATCTGCACGAAATCCCAGCGCGCCTCGCCGCGGTCGTGCATCTCCATCATGTGCTCGAAGAGCTCCTGCGTCCCGTGGAACGACCAACCCAGATTGCGGATCCGCCCCGCCTCGCGCTCGCGCTGCAGGAACTCCAGCACACCGTTGTCGACGAAACGCTTGTTGAACGAATCCATGTCGCCGAGCGAGTGCAGCAGGTAGTAGTCGATGTAGTCGACCTGCAACTCCTTGAACGACTGCCGGTACATGGCCAGCGAGTTCTCACGCGAGAAGTTCGAGAAGTTCGACATCTTCGTGGCGATGAAGTAGCTCTCACGCGGATGGCGCCTGAGGGCAATTCCCGTCGAGCGCTCGGAAAAGCCCTGCATATAGACGGGGGCCGTATCGAAGTAGTTGACACCGTGGGCGATGGCGTAGTCGACCAGGGTGTTGACCGTCTCCTGGTCGATGGGATTGCCGTCGGCGGCGGGCGTCGGCAGCTGCGGCCACCGCATGCACCCGTAGCCCAACAGCGACACCCGGTCGCCCGTCGGGCTCGTCCGGTAGGTCATGCTGCCCGCGGGGAGCTCTCCCGCCGGGGCCGAAGCCGCGCTTCCGCCCTTCGGACCGCAACCGTAAAGCGCTGTGGTCGTGACTGCCGCCCCGAGACCCAGCGTCGTCAGGAATTCGCGGCGATCTATCTTTTTCTTCTCCATTTCTTCGGGATTTTTCAGAGGGTTTTGTGACGTTCGTGTCCTTCGACGACCATGGCGCTGAAGGGCCGGGCCGGACAGAGGTTCTCGCACGCCCCGCAACCGATGCAGCGCTCCTCGTCCACGGTGGGAATACACAGCGACTGTTTGTTGTCGGGATCGCTGGGAACCAGATGGATGGCTCCTGTGGGGCAGTGGCGCTCGCAGTTGTTGCACGACACGCCGTCGGTGTTGACCACGCAGTTTTCGGGGATCCATACGGCATGGCCGATCTGGATGGAGGACTTTTCGCAAAGCTCCGCCAGATGGATCGCATCCGTGGGGCATACCTCCGCACACTTCGTGCACTCCGGGCGGCAGTATCCGCGTTCGTAGGACATTTCGGGCTTCATCAGCCGCATCAGATCGCCCGACGGGCGCAGCACCTGGTTCGGGCAGACCGTCACGCAGAGCTGGCACGCCGTGCAGTGGGCGAGGAACTCCCTCAACCCGCGGGCACCGGGCGGTACGAGCGGGGTCGAACGCTCCGGAGCGCGTTTCTTCTCGATCAGGGCCAGCCCTCCGTCGACCTTCTTCTCCTGGGCGTGGACTGCCGCTCCGACCATCAGCCCCACCACGCCGAGAAAACGGCGGCGCGACGCATCGACCGGCGTGTCGGCGGCGTCGTCCTCCTTCGGCGCAACCGCCGCTGCAGGCGCCGCAACGGGTTTTTTCTCCGGTTTCTCCGGCCCGGCAGCCGGTTTCGGGGCCGGTTTCGGAGTCTCCGCCGGTTCCGCAGCCGGTTTCGCGGTCTGTTTCGCGGTCTGTTTCGCGGTCTGTTTTGCGGTCTGTTTTGCGGTCGGCTTCAGGGTCTCGGTCGGTTTCGAGCGCCGCCACGTGTAGGAGATAGCCCCCTGACGGCAATGCTCCAGGCAGTCCATGCAGGCCACGCAACGGCTGTAATCGATCGTATGGGCCGCGGGATCGATGCACGAAGCCTTGCAGTTGCGGGCGCAGAGTTTGCAGCCGTTGCACTTCGCCGTGTCGAAACGCGGCTTGAAGAGCGAGAAACGCGCCAAGTCCCCCAGCACCGTGCCGACCGGGCAGATCGTATTGCACCAGGTGCGGCCGCCGCGCCAGGCCAGCACGAAGAGTACCGCAAAGGTTATGACGGCAATCAACAGCGTCGGGAGGCTCTTCAACCAGACATCGACCGAATAGAAGGCGTAGCTGTCAACCCGCTCGGCCGCCCAGGCCAGGAGGTTGTTGCCCCAGGCGTAGAGGGGCGCCAGCAGGCTCTGCACGATCCGCCCGTAGGCGCTGTAGGGGGCGATCAGGGCGCCGAGGCTCCCGAGCCCGGCCGCCATGACGGCGACGAAAAGCACGAGGACCGTCCATCGCAGCCACGTGCGGGCCTTCGTCCAGGCGAAGCGGTTGCGGTGTTTGCGCCGCCGCCCGGAGAACCACGAAACAAGGTCCTGCATCACCCCGAGGGGGCAGATCACCGAGCAGTAGATACGGCCGAAAAGCAGCGTCAGGACAACCAGCCCGACCACCACACCGACATTCAGCGCCAGCACGGCAGGCAGGAACTGGATCTTCGCCATCCAGCCGAACCACGCATGGATCGTCCCCGTAAAGTCGAGGAACAACAGCGTGATCAGAACGAAGAAGAGGATCGCCAGCACGATCCGGATTTTTCGAAGCATGGGTATTTTCGAGTTTGTGTGTGTCGTCAACCGCGTCCGCAACCGGATTCCGGGCTGCGGAAGCAGGCCCAAAGTTACGGAAAATTTTCCGCCCCTCGGGGCTTTTCACCCCCGAAATCGGGTCTTTCACCGGACTTTCGAGGTTTTCGAGGTTTTCGAGGTTTTTTGAGGGCTTTCCATCGATCTTCCACGGGTCTTCCACAGGCTTTTCGACGGTTTGCCACCGGGAAACGCCGCATTTTACACCTCCCGCCCGCCGTTCCCTGGTCCCGACACAAAAATAGGCCTTTCCCGGCAAACCGGCCATACCCGTATTCCGGTTCTTCCTACCACGATCACCGCCGCCCCGCAAAAAAGGACGGGCCCAGCACCCTTTCCGAGTTTCATGTGCGAAATGGCCACGCCGCCGATCATCCAACGCGTGTGTCGGTAGCCGGAAGCCCTGTCTGTCGCCAATCAAAGCGGGCTTCTTATTTTTAAATCCGCGCGAGGGGCGTGACTCGGACAGGAAACCGAAAACCTGTCTGTCGCCAACTAAAGCGGGCTTCTTAAGCCCGTGCGGTATTCGGTGGGGGACTCCCCGGCATGCTTCTTGAAGAAGCGGCCCAGATAGGACTGGTCGGGGAATTTCAAACGGTAGGCGATCTCCTGCACCGACAGGTCCGTCGAACGGAGCATCATCCGAATCTCCAGCATCACCGCCCGGTCGATAAACTCCTTGGCCGAGGTGTGCGCCACGGTCCGCACAATGGTCGAAAGGTAACGGGTCGAAATACAGAGTTTGTCGGCATAGAAGGAGACCTCCCGTTGCTGAGCACAATACTCGTGCACGAGCTCCGCAAAACGGTGGAACAACTCCATTTGCCGGGTGGTGTTCTCGAAGACCCGGGACTCTTTGCTTCCAAAGCGCTGCATCTTGTCGTAAATCTCCAGCAGGACATTCTGCAGGCGGTTCTTGATGATCGTGTTGCGGAATAGATTCTGCCGGTCGCGGTAGGTGTAGGCGGCCATCTGGAACCAGATATCGGCTCCATCGATACGCCGCTGCGGAGGTTTGGAAATCGGATTGCGGTGCACGGATTCGAAAAACGTCGGCTCCAGGCGGAATGCAGCCTCCGAAAAGAGATCGCGCGAAAAGGTACAATAGGAGGCCCGGAAATCCTCCGAACGGTCCATGAATAAAAGGTATGTCCCGGGCAGCAGCAGGATCAGCGTATTACGGGTAATCCGGCTTTGGCACTGATCGATCATCACTTCGGCCTCGCCGTTCCGGCAGAAGAGGATGGCACACCCTTCGAGCCGATAAGCGTACTGTTCGAAACAGGAAAAATCGGATTCGCCGACAATAAACTGCTCCTCGGAAGTTGTCATTAACGGATTGATCTGAGCCATTGTATTTCTTTTTTCGAACAAAAATAGTGAAAAACCGGTGAATAGTCCTATTTTTATTCCGAAAAGTACCAATACTGTTCGCAATATAAGGCATATCGTCAACGTTTTTAAGATACTTTTGCACCTGAAAAAGTTTTTTAGTTAAGAAAAAGGAAAGTTATGAAGCAAACATTTGTGAAAGCGGCCGTTTGGGCATGTTGCCTGGCTGCCGTTGCGTGTGGACAGGCCCCGACGGCAATGGGCCCCGGCGAATACGCCGTGATGACCGTTGCCACGACCGACCGCGAAATCCCGACGAACTACTCGGCTACAATCCGCGGACGTCAGGACATCGACATCTACCCGCAAGTCTCGGGCACCATCTGGCAGCTCTGCGTGAACGAAGGCCAGAACGTCTCCAAGGGCCAAACCCTGTTCA
>CALUKL010000026.1 GCA_944321195.1 uncultured Alistipes sp. | reverse complement strand
GTCGTCGGCCAGTAGGAGGGATCCTTCACGGCATCGGCGCCCGTGTCGGCCCCGAGGTATTCGCGCAGGGCGTTGAATTCGTCGATCGACGGCAGGTGCCACCCTTCGGGGCAGACGCCCTGCACCGTCTCGCCGGCTTCGTAGGCGGCCTTGGCCTCGTCCCAGGTCAAGCGCGTGGCGGCAGCCCACGTGTAGTAGCGGCCGACCTTCTGCACATAGAGCGGGTCGTTGCAGTAACCGTCGCCCATGGCGATCTTGGCCTCGTCGGGCAGCGGTTCCCCATCGGAGTAGGCCGTGGCGCGGAGGTTTTCGGACATGATGGTCATCAGCGATCCGTCGTTGAGGATGAACTGGCAGGCCCCGTAGGTCTGGTTGTCACGGGGGTCGGTGAAGCTCTCGACGAGCGGGATGGCGCTGAAATGGCGCCAGACGCTGCGGACCTCACCGTTGCGGGTCTGCTCGACGCGCCAGAAGAAGCGCTTGTTGCCCGAGAAGTCGGGCCATATCTCGCGCAGCATGTCGAGCGTCTCGGCATTGGTCAGCACGAGCGAGTCCTTGGTCCCCATGTCGAAGGTGACGGCGTTCTCGAAGTACATGTTCACGTCGAACGAGATCCGGTACGTGGCGCCGGGACGTGCTTCCCAGGTGAAGATCTGTTTGTCGTCGGGTTTGAAGAAGTCGATTTTCAGCGTCGCGCCTTCGGCGGGCGAGATGGCGCGCGCCCAGGTCGGGTCGACATAATCGACCTTCTGTTCGCAGGAGGTCACCGCCAGGGTGAACGCCGCGGCGAACGGAATGCAGTATGTTGCAAGCTTTTTCATGTCTGTTCGGATTGTGGATTAGTAGCCGGGGTTCTGGTCGTCGCGGATCAGCGGGTTGGCATTCAGCTCTTTGAGCGGAATGGGCCACAGATAGTCGCGGTCCTTGTTGAAGGAGCGTTTGTCGACGACCACTTCGACGTACTGCCAGTAGGGCGTCGGTTCGCCGCTCACGGGGTAGTACTGGAGTTTCGAGACGTCGAGTCCGTGGGCGTCGGTCATCACCTTTTCGGCGATCTTCCAGCGGCGGATGTCGTGCCAGCGCTGTCCTTCGTGGAAGAGCTCCACGCGGCGTTCGTTGCGGATCAGCGCCCGCATAGTCTCCCTCGTGAGGTTGGGCAGCGACTCCGTGAGCGTGATCATGCCGACACGCCGACGCAGCGGGTCGATCAACTCGTAGACGCCCGCCGGGCCGTTGAGTTCGTTTTCGGCCTCGGCCCACGCCAGCAGCACTTCGCCGTAGCGCATCAGGATCTTGTCGCCGCCGTCGTTGTCGAGATTCAGCAGCGTTTCGTTGGCACCCTTCTTGGCGGCAAATCCGGTCTTGTTATCCCAGTTGGCGGGCTGCCAGTGGGCTTGGTAACGGGAGGTTCCGTCGCAGCGGTACTCGTCGCCGGGGCAGAGGACGGAGAGTTTCAGCCGCGGGTCGCGGTTGTCGAACGGATGCTCCTCGTCGTAGGTCGGGTCGGCCGGGATCGAGGCTCCGTTGTCGGCTTCGAGCGGCTTGATGGGCAGTCCGTTGGCCGTGAAGAAGCTGTTGACCATTTCGAGGGTCGTGTTGAACGAGAACCAGTTGTACCACAGCTGGGTCATGTAGCTCGATTGGAGATCCTCGGCGTAGTTGACCTTGAAGATCACCTCCTTGTTTGCCGGGTCGTTGATACCCTCGTCGAGGAACAGCTTGCGGAAGTCGCCGTAGAGGTCATATCCCAATGCCTGGATGGCCTTGGCACATTCGATGACCGTTGCGTGGTCGTATTCGTACTGGGCGATTTGGAGTTTGAGCATCTGCGCCGAACCCTGACAGGCCACCTCGCCACCGAGGATGTTGTCGAGGTAGGTGATGGCGTACTTCACATCCTCCTTGATGAAGGCCAGCACCTTGTCGAGATCTTCGCGGGGAGCGTTCTCCTGCGGGGAGTTTTCGTCGACGAGCGGCACGCGGCCGTAGAAGCGTACCAGATCGAAATAGAACCAGGCGCGGAGGAACCGGGCTTCGGCCAGGATCTTCTGGCTGTCCGACTCGCTGATGCCCGATGCCAGGGCCATCGAACGGATCAGTGTGTTGGCCCGGGAGATGGCCTGCCAGTCCTTGGTCCATTTGAGTTCGGCCCACCAGCTGGCGGCAGTCTGCGTACCCTGTGCGAATTCGGCGCTGAACTCCCAGGTATGGTGGTTGTAGGAGTTGTCACACATGTTTTCGTAGGTGTAGGGCGTGATATAGGCCGGGGATTCGTCATAGAAGCAGTAGTAAATGCCGGCGAGCATGCTTTGGGCTTGTTCGATGCCTTTGAGGAAAGTGTTGGGCGAGGACTTGTCCACGGGAACCGTGTCGAGATACCCGCTGCAACCGCCCGCTACACCGAGCAGCAGTGCCAGGGCGAGTGTCTTGAAAGTATTCAGGTTTTTCATGGTCGGATAGGCTTAAAAGGTTACGTTGAGTCCGGCCGTGAAGGTGCGGACCAGCGGATAGTCGTAGATGTTGGTTGCGTTGACGCCGGCGCGCTCCGGATCGAATCCCTTGTAGCGTGTGAGCGTGAAGAGGTTCTGTCCGCTGACGAAGACGCGCAGGCCCGAGAGGTGGATCTTCGCGAGCCACTCCTTGGGGAAGGTGTATCCGATCTCGAAGTTTTTCAGACGCAGGTAGGAGAGGTCCTCGACATAGTATTCCGACTTGATCGAGGCGCGCTGGCTGTCGATGTAGACGCGCTGATAGGTGTTGTTGGGGTTTTCGGGGGTCCAGCGTTTGGTCATCCAGGCTGCGGAGTTGTACCCATTGAAGAAGGGCGATACGAGCTCGCCGGAGCTCCATCCCTCACCGCCGTAGACGCCCTGGAAAAAGGCCGTGACGTCGAAACCTTTCCAGCGGGCCCCAAGGTTGAACGAGTAGAGGAAATCAGGGTTAGGGTCGCCCAGCGCGACGCGGTCGTGGTCCATGTCGATGATGCCGTCGCCGTTCTGGTCCTTGAAGCGGATGTCGCCGGGAGCGGCGATCAGTCCCGAGTAGGAGTTTACGGGATTTCCGTCGCGGTCGAACGTTTGCAGATGGTTGTGAATCTCCTCGTCGCTCTGGTAGATGCCCTCGATGGCATATCCGTAGAGGGTGTTGATGGGCCGTCCCTCCTCGAGGATGATGCCCGTCGTGGAGTTGAGGATCGGGCTCTGGCCTTTCAGGTCGAGGATCTCGTTGCGGTTGAACGAGATGCTGGCCCCGGCCGAGAACTCCCATTCGCGGAACATCTTGTTGTAGGAGAGGGCGAACTCACAGCCGACGTTGCGCATGCGTCCGGCATTCTTCCACGGGTCCTCGGTGAATCCGAAGATGCCCGAAACGGGGAGCTGCATCAGGATGTCGTCGGTCTCCTTGACGTAGAAGTCGCCGGTGAAGGAAAGCGATCCGAAGAGCCGCAGGTCGGCTCCGATGTTGTATTGCGTGGTGGTCTCCCAGGTCAGGTCCTTGTTGGCGATGTAGGAGGTGGCGGCGCCGGTTGCCTGCTGATTCTCCCAGATGTAGTTGCACGAGCCGATCGAGAGGATGTCGATACCGGCGTAGGAGCTCCAGATCTTCTCGTTTCCGAGCTGGCCCCACGATGCGCGGAGTTTCAGTTCGTCGATCCAGCGGACGTCCTGCATGAACTTCTCCTCGGAGATGCGCCATCCGGCCGAGAACGAGGGGAAGAGACCCCACTTGTGTCCGGTGGCGAATTTCGACGATCCGTCGTAACGGACGTTGGCCTCGAAGAGGTATTTCTCCTTGTAATCGTAGTTGAAGCGTCCGAACAGGGAGAGGCTCGTTACCTCGGTCTCCCAGCTGGAGTTCTTCTGCGTGGCGGGGTCTCCGACTTCGAGCGACGGGAGGTTGGTCGTCAGACGCGTGCGCGAAGCCTTGTAGTATTTATTGTTCCACTGTCCCTGCTGCCATCCGGCCATCACCTTGAAATGGTGGTTCTCGCCGGCCGTGGCCCAATAGGAGAGGGTCACATAGCTGGACAGATTCCCGTAGCGGTAGGTCGACTCGGTGATCGACGATTCGCGGGAGTTGCTTTCGCCGATGGTCTGTGATCCGTCGGCGCCGGTGAATACCGTATAGAGCTCGACGTCCGGGGCGTAGATCTGACCCGTTTCGGTCGTCCGGTCGAAGTTCACGGCACCTTCCAGTTTGAGGTTTTTCAGCAGCGAGAGCTGGATGTTGATGTTGCCACTGAAATTCCCGATGTCGGTCTGGTTGTATCCGCCGGCTTCGCGTGCGGCGTCGTCATAGAACCAGTCGGTCCATCCGTATCCCTCCATCCTGGCGTTGACCATCGGGGTCATGGCGACGATCCGGTAGAGCGTGTTTCCGGTTCCGTCCACGAGGTCGGTCCGCACGCCCGAATAGCCGGCGATGTTGGTCGAGATTTTCAGCCGGTCGTTCAGCAGCGAGCTCGACGCGTTCATGCGGAAGTTGTACTTGTCGAACTCCGTTCCTTCGAGGATACCGTCCTGCCCGAGATAACCCATCGACAGCGTGTAGGCCAGCTGTTCGGAACCTCCGGCGAGCTTGACGTAGTGGTTGTGCATCACGGCGGGCTTGAAGTAGAAATCCGCCCAGTCACGGTCGGGGTAGAGTGCCGGGTCGCTGCCGTCGAAGTGGTCGATATAGCTCTGGCTGTACCGGAGCTGCTGCCCCGAGTTGAGGCACGCCTCGTTGTAGAGCGTCATGTAGTCGACCGCCCCGAGGAGTTCGGGATAGCGGGTCACCTGCTGCACGGAGACATAGCCGTTGTATTCGACCGAGAGTTTTCCCGAGCGGCCCTTTTTCGTGGTGATCAGGATGACGCCGTTGGCGGCCTTGTTACCGTAGATGGCGGCCGAGGCGGCGTCTTTGAGCACCGAGATCGACTCGATGTCCTTCGGGTCCACCTTGTCGAACGAGGATTCGAAGCCGTCGATGATGATCAGCGGCGACGAGTCGTTGAGCGTGCCGATACCGCGCACGGTGA
>CALUKL010000025.1 GCA_944321195.1 uncultured Alistipes sp. | reverse complement strand
CAGCCTTCCAGTGCTACCGCAAGGGAGCCGGCTTCGCAAACCCCTGCTTCACGCAGATCCACCCCACGTGTATCCCCGTCCACGGCGACCAGCAGTCGAAACTGACCCTCATGTCGGAGTCGCTGCGCAACGACGGCCGCATCTGGGTTCCCAAGAAACTCGAAGACGTCAAGGCCATCCGTTCGGGCGCCAAGAAGCCCTCGGACATCGCCGAAGAGGACCGCGACTACTATCTGGAGCGCCGCTACCCGGCCTTCGGTAACCTCGTGCCGCGTGACGTGGCGTCGCGTGCCGCCAAGGAGCGCTGCGATGCCGGGTACGGCGTGAACGAGACCGGTCTGGCCGTCTTCCTCGACTTCAAGACCGCCATCGAGCGCCTCGGAAAAGACATCATCAAGCAGCGTTACGGCAACCTCTTCGACATGTACGAGGAGATCACCGACGTCAGCCCCTACGAGCAGCCGATGCAGATCTTCCCCGCCGTGCACTACACCATGGGCGGCATCTGGGTCGACTACAACCTCATGACCACGATCCCCGGCCTGTACGCCATCGGCGAGGCCAACTTCTCGGATCACGGCGCCAACCGTCTGGGTGCTTCGGCCCTGATGCAGGGTCTGGCCGACGGTTACTTCGTCCTGCCCTACACCATCGGCGACTACCTCTCGCACAAGATCCAGGCCCCGAAGGTGAAGACCGACACCAAGGCCTTCGACGAGGCCGAGAAGGGTGTGCGCGAGAAGATTGCCAAACTGCTCTCGATCAACGGAAAGCAGTCGGTGGACGACATCCACAAGAGACTCGGACACATCATGTGGGAGAACGTCGGAATGGCCCGCACGAAGGAGTCGCTCCAGAAGGCCATCACCGAAATCCAGGCCCTGCGCAAGGAGTTCTGGAAGGATGTGAAGGTCGTAGGCCGCGAGAACGATTTCAACGTCGAACTCGAAAAGGCACTGCGGCTGGCCGACTTCCTCGAACTGGGCGAACTGATGGCCCGCGACGCCTTGAACCGGGAGGAGTCCTGCGGCGGTCACTTCCGCACGGAACACCAGACCGAAGAGGGTGAAGCCAAGCGTGACGACGAAAACTTCACCTATGCCGCCGTCTGGGAGTACAAGGGCATGGACCAGGTCCCGGAGATGACCAAGGAGCCCCTGAACTTCGAGTTCGTACACCCCGCACAGCGCAACTACAAGGACTAAGCCCATTTTGACGTTGAACTTTAAGATCGAAAAACAATGAATTTCACATTAAAGATATGGCGTCAGAAGGACGCTAAATCCAAGGGAGCGTTCGAAACCTACAAGGTGGAGAACATCTCGGCCGACACCTCGTTCCTGGAGATGCTCGACATCCTGAACAACGACCTCGTACACCAGGGCAAGGAGCCCGTGGCTTTCGACCACGACTGCCGCGAGGGTATCTGCGGCATGTGCTCGCTCCATATCGACGGTCAGGCACACGGCCCCAGCCAGGGCGCTACGACCTGCCAGATCTACATGCGCAAGTTCAAGGACGGCGCAACGATCACCATCGAACCGTGGCGCTCGGCCGCATTCCCCGTCATCAAGGACCTCGTGGTGAACCGTTCGGCCTACGACCAGATCCTCCAGGCCGGAGGTTTCATCTCCGTGCGCACCAACTCGGTGCCCGACGCCAACTCCATTCCGATTCCGAAGAAGGATGCCGACGAGTCGATGGATGCCGCAGCCTGCATCGGTTGCGGAGCCTGCGCCGCGACCTGCAAGAACGGTTCGGCCATGCTGTTCGTGGCTGCGCGCGTCTCGTCGCTGGCCAAGCTGCCCCAGGGCCGTGTCGAGGCTGCACGCCGCGCCAAGGCGATGGTTGCCAAGATGGACGAGCTCGGATTCGGCAACTGCACCAATACCGGTGCCTGCCAGGCCGAATGCCCGAAACAGATCTCCATTACGCATATCGCCCGCCTGAACCGCGAATTCCTCTCCGCGAAGTTCAAGGACTAACGGATACGGTAAGCGTAGCCACAGAAAATTCCCGGAACAGCATTCCGGGGATTTTTCACTGGTAGTAGCGGGCGATCTGCGTTTTACGCAACCGTTATTCACAATCCCTCCCGACCTCCCTTTGGAAAAGGGAGGAGCAGGGCCCGCCTGAACCGCGAGTTCCTCTCCGCGAAGTTCAAAGACTAACGGATACGGTAAGCGTAGCCACAGAAAATCCCCGGAACAGCATTCCGGGGATTTCTGTTTCGCGGCGGGCGATCTGCGTTTTACGCAACCGTTATTCACAATCCCTCCCGACCTCCCTTTGGAAAAGGGAGGAGCAGGGCCCGCCTGAACCGCGAGTTCCTCTCCGCCAAGTTCAAGGACTAACGGATACGGTAAGCGTAGCCACAGAAAATCCCCGGAACAGCATTCCGGGGATTTTTCACTGGTAGTAGCGGGCAATCTGCGTTGCACGCACCCCTATCCACCCTGCTCCGAGGTGCGGGGTCGGATCCGCGACAACCGCGAAACCTGCTTCAGATCGAACAGTCCGTAGATATTCACCGCCACGGTCTCCTTCGGTCCCGAGGTCAGCATCACCAGTTCCGAATATCCCTGCGGCATGGCATCCCGCAGGTAAAAACGGGTGACCTGACACTCCCGACTCTCCGACATGACCATCTGGAAATGGTAGTTCGCATGGTTCACCAATGCCTCGGCATCCGCCATAAACTGCTGACCGTCACCTCCGTCCAGAGCCACAATCCGGATGGATTCAAGCCCCCTGAGCAGTTCGGAGAGTTTCTCGTCGCCCCGTTCGGAAGCCTGGCGACTCATCATCCGCATCATCTTGCGCTCCAACTGCACGCTGGAGAAGCCTTCGGCCTTCGAGTAGCGATCGAAAAACTTCCACGATACGTTCTGCGCCCGCGCCAGAAAGGGCAGAACAACCAACAACAAAATCAAAATCCGTTTCATGACACAAACGGTTTACATGTCCAGACAAAATCCGATCGAAAGCGGATGTACCTTCGGGCCAACACCGGTCTTGAAGAGCGGCGTAACACCGTAGCGAAGATAGATCCCGACATTGCGATAGCTGACAGCAACAGCCGTACTGAACTGGAAAGCATTCACGCCCGAAAGCGTGTCTTTCTCCTTGGGGCGCTTGTAGATGGAGTTGACGCCCATCGTGAAGTCGAAGAAGCCCGACACGGCCACCTTCAGTTTCCGAGCCACCCGGTACGAAAAGGTCAGCGGAATGCCGAGCGACGTAATACGGAGCTTCGATTTGTCGGCCTTCTCATCGAGAGTGAGGGGAACAACCATCCCGTTCTCGCTGCCGAGCGTTATCGAGCTGTCCGACAGGCGGTAGTTGTCAATCGTATAGCGCAATCCGGTCTTCAGATTGAATTGCCGCGTTCTGCCGAACTCGCAATTCAGGCCGACAAGCGTCGTCGAGATGTGGAACGACTTGCCGTTGCGCAAATCGAAGAAATGGTCGCTGCCGGCCGGATAGGCTCCGTAATCGAGACCCGTCGGGACAATGAACCCGCACTCCGTTCCAGCCAGAAACAACAGGGAAAAGCGGGAACGGTTCTTCTCCGATTCCGCGGACCGGAACCAACCGTCGGAGGAGTTGGAGAGCGTAATGCCGAATCCCGCCACCTCAATAACCATCTCCTCGCCTCCGGCCGAACGCCGCAATGTCACGAGATCCGTATCGACCGGGTCGAGGCGTTCGAGCGTGTCGACCGTGAGCGGTTCGGAGCTCACCGTCATCCGGGCCGCCGTATCGCTGTCGGCCGACGGCAACCCGGCCGGCATCTCCGCAGCCGTCGAAAGCGCCATCGACAAAAAGGTGGCTATCCATCCCAAAAAGAGTTTCTTATCCATTGTTTCGCACATTTATTGATTTTCAATCAGTTCATCGACCAGGCGGTCCGGGGCTTCGAGGATCGCAAAGGAGTCGAAATAGACGGTCGTCTGCAGGGCGATCTCCCGGTCGTAGACGGGTTTGCCGTCGATATAGCAGTAGGGTTTGCGCAGCAGTTCCGCCCCGAGGAAGAGCACCAACGCCACAACGGCCGCCGCCGCAATGCTCCAGAAGAGCCGCCTCCGACGTCCGTACCGGTTGCGGACGGACGACGGGTCGGACAGCCGGACGGACGGCAAGGTCCGGTCATCGGGCTGCGCGGCAAGGTCCAGTTGCACGGCAAGGTCCAGCTGCGCGGCCGAATCGGATTCGGGCGGCAGACCGGGACGGTCGGCAAACGGCCGGAGCGGTTTTTCATCGGATCGAAGTGCCCACTCCCCGTCGGGCGCCTCGCTACGGGGCATCCGTTCTTCGGCAAGCGCCCCGAACCCGTCGAAAAGCAGCGACAGTTCGCGCAGCGGCTCCGGCAGCCCCTCCGTCGTCCGCAGCAGTTCGCGCAGCTCTCGCTCCTCGGCGTCGGTCGCCCGCGCCTCCAGCCAGCGTTCCGCCAGCCGTTCAATCCGTTCGTGTCGTTCGTTCATCGTTTCTCATTTTTTGCAGAATACCCCGAAGGGCCATCCGTCCCCGGGAGAGGATCACCCGCACCTGCGCCTCGTCGCAACCGAGCATCGCGGCGATTTCCCGCGTCGGGTACCCCTCGATCTCCTTCAGGTGGAGCACCTCCCGCTGCCGCTCCGGCAGGGCCGACAGCGCCCGCCGCACCAGTTCGCGCACCTCCCACCCCTCGGCATCCGCCGCAACCGAGCGTTCTCCCGTCGCAGCAACCGCCTCCCGGCGCCGTTCGTCCGCCTGACGGCGGCGCAACAGGTCGCAACAGCGGTTGCGCACGGCCGTCATCACGAACGGCTCGACCTTCCGGGGCATCTCCCGCCGCGCGTGTTCGCTCCACAGGCGCATCAGCAGGTCGTGGACCACATCCTCCGCCTCGGCCGGCGAGAGCAGCAGGCTTTGCGCATAGCGGAACATGCGGTCGCGCAACGGCAGGACAAAAGCGGTGAATTCGGATTCCTTCATGGTATCTGTAAGACGAAGATGCCGGGCAAAACGCAACATCGGAACTCCAAATATCGCCATTTTCCCGGCAAAAATCCGAGAAAAAGCACTTTTTTGCAGAAATTTTCAAGAAAACGAGTACTTTGTATTGCATAATACTAAAAAGTGTTTTATATTTGCATTGTCAAAATAGTAAAACCCGCAAAAAATTACCCGGCAAAAGCCGTTACGACCATGAAAGAGACTGTAAACGTAAGCATCGGTTCGGTGGTGTTCACCCTCGACCAGGATGCCTGCCAACTTTTGAGCAGCTACTTCGACGACATCCGCCGGCGGCTCCCCGAAGACGATGCCGAAACGATGGCCGATATCGAAGCCCGCGTGGCGGAGATCTTCCGCGAACGGGTCGTATCCCCCATGCGCGTCATCACCATCGAGGTCGTCCGGGCCACCATGGCCCAGATGGGGGACCCCTCCGATTTCGGCGAGATCCGCCGCCCGGGAGCGGAGAGCGGCGCCGCGCAAACGGGAAGCGACCAGGCACAGAACCCGCCCCGAAAACTCTACCGGTCCCGGACCAACCGCTCGATCGCAGGAATCTGCGGAGGGCTGGGTGAATTCTTCGATGCGGACCCCACGATGATCCGGCTCGTGATGCTGTTGCTGATCCTCTTCGGCGGACTCTCCATCTGGGTCTACATCATCCTCTGGTTTGTCATCCCCGAAGAACCGGCCCGGAAATTCAACCCGTTCCGCAAAAAATTCTGAAACACTATGACTGCAAACAACAACCGACACCTCTACCGCTCCCGTGAAGAGTGCATCATCGCCGGAGTCTGCGGGGGCCTGGCCGACTACTTCGGACTCGATGTCTCGAAACTGCGCGTCGCCCTGCTCATCATGATCCTCCTCGGCGGACTCTCCATCTGGGTCTACATCATCCTCTGGCTGGTCGTGCCGCAGAACCCCAAAGGTTAAAATTCAAACACCATGGCTGAAGACAACGTAAAGGCGCAAATGCGCAAAGGAATTCTGGAGTACTGCATCCTCGCCATCCTCTCCCGCGGGGATTCCTACGCTCCGAAGATCATCGCCGAACTCAAACAGGCCGAGATGATCGTCGTCGAGGGTACACTCTACCCGATCCTCACCCGGCAGAAAAACGCCGGTCTGCTCACCTACCGCTGGGAAGAGTCCCCCCAGGGCCCGCCCCGCAAATACTACACCCTCACGGAGAAGGGCCACGAATACCTCCGCACGCTCGACGAGGCGTGGGACGAACTCGTCGGACAGATCCGTCGCATCCGTCACGGAAATACCGAAGAAAACAACTGAACCCCTTAAAAACAGAGAGTCATGAAAAAATTTCTGCTGATAACCATACCGTTCGTAATGCTGGCGGCCGCCTGCACCCTCTGCAGCGTCTGCTTCGCAAGCACCCTGCAGGGCAAGAGAGTAATCAAGGGCAACAGTCATATCGTCACGAAGGAGATCCCGGTCCCCGAATTCGATGCCATCAGCGTCTCGCGCGCCATCCACGTCATCCTGACGGAGCAGGGAGACCAGATCCGCATCGACGCCAACGACAACCTGATGGAGTGGGTGGTCGTACAGGCCGAAGCCCGGGAACTCCGGATCACGATCGACCCCGAAATCAAGCAGGTCCGCAACGTGAAGGTGACCGTGACCGTTCCGGTCGGCAACCGTACGCTCCGGCTGCTCAAAGCATCGAGTGCCGCCGAGATTCAGGGCAAGGAGGTCGAGATCAAGACCTCGGCGCTGCGGGTCAAGGCCTCCAGCGCCGCCGAGATCCAGACGTCGGTCAAAGCCCAGTCGTGCGACATCGACGCTTCAAGCGCCGCGACGGTCAAGGCGACGGTCAAGGCCGCGACGTGCGACATCGACGCGTCGAGCGCCGCCACGGTCCGTGCCGAGGTCAAAGCGCAGTCGTGCACGGCCGGCACATCGAGCGCCGCCGACATCGTACTCAAAGGGGGCACGATCCTGTTCGAAGGCAGCAGCAGTTCGGCCGGCAAGATCAACGCCGCAGAACTGGTCTCGACGCGTGCCGACGTCCAGGCTTCGAGCGGCTCCGACATCACGGTAACCTGCTCGGAGGAGCTCCGGGCCCGGGCTTCGAGCGGCGCATCGGTCCGCTACGGCGGCGACTGCCGCGTCGAGTCGACGAAATCCAGCGGCGGCAGCATCCGTAAAAAATAACCCACACACACAGAAACCCCACACACAACCATGAAAGAAGTCAAGAAATGCAGCATCTCGGGCGTGGCCTTTACGATGGACACCGACGCCTACGAAGCCCTCGATGCCTATCTCGAAAGCCTCAAGAATTACTACAGGGAGACGCCCGACGGCGCGGAGATCGTCGCCGACATCGAAGCCCGCATCGCGGAGTTGATCCTCTCGACGCAGGACAACACCCGGGTGGTCGAGAAGCCCCTCATGATGAACATCATCGCACAGATGGGCTCCGCCGAGGACATCTCCGACCAGAACGCCGACCACGACCTGCAGTACGAAACCCCGCGCATCCCCCGACGCCTCTACCGTGACACCGAAAATGCCAAACTGGGAGGCGTTTGCGCCGGAATCGGCAAATATTTCGACATCGATCCCGTCTGGGTACGCCTCGGGCTGTTCCTGCCGCTGCTGCTCTCCTTTTTCGGAGGAATTTCCTTCCTCTTCTGGTTCGGGCCCCTTTTCGGCAACCTCTTCGGCATCTTCCTGATCTGCTACTTCATCATGTGGTTCGCCGTCCCCGCGGCACGCTCCGCCCGCCAGAAACTTGAAATGAACGGCGAAAAGATCACCGTTCAGTCCATCGGCGAGGTCACCGCCGCAACCAGCAGCAACGAACCCGATTCGAAAGCCAAGCCGATCGTAGCCGAAGCCGTGTCGCTCTTCGGGAAGATCGTGCTGATCCTGCTGAAGATCTTCGCCGGGATCCTCGTCTTCGGGCTCATCATGGGCGCCTGCGCCCTGATCATCGGACTCTTCGCCGTCGTGACCGGAGGTCCCGAACTGATCCACCTCGGAGGGTTGAACGACTTCTCGCTCTGGGTCCCGATCCTCGGCATCTTCATCGTCCTGATTCCCGTCATCCTGCTCATCTACGTACTGATGTGCCTGATCGCCTCGCGAAAACCCGGCGGCAAGACCGTCCTGATCATCTTCCTGCTCTGGATCCTCTCGATCATCGGCTGCTCGGTGACCGCCATCCGCGAGAATGTCAGCGACAAGCTCCACAAGAAAAAGGCTGCCGTAGAACGGGTCCTGCGCAGCGAACTCATCATCGACGGAGACACCACCACCCTCGAAAAACTGCTGGAGGACTTCGACGAGGAGAGTGTGATCGAAGAGGGACGCCAGACCCTCCACATCGCCGTGCCTTCGAAATCGATCGACATCACCGTGGACAAGGAAGAGGGCGAACTGAAGGTCAATGCCGACGGCAAGGAGGTCTCGATCCGCGCGGGACAGGACGAATACAATCCCGAGGTATCGGTCCGCGACAGCAGCGAGACCCCCAAGAACGACGAAACATCTGAAAATTAACCGGGCAACCCACCCCGATGACGGACGGCAACGGAAGTTTGCCGCCCGTCGCTGTTTCTGTCACATTTGGCCGAGTTTTTGAAAATCCTGAAAAAAATCACTAACTTTGACCGGTTTTGTTGTTTTAAACAAATGTGATATGGCTGGAATCAAATGCATCGGCATCCTGACATCCGGAGGCGACGCCCCCGGCATGAATGCCGCAATCCGCGCCGTGACCCGCAGCGCCATCTTCAACGGATTCTCCGTAAAGGGTATCATGCGCGGCTACAAGGGCCTCGTATTCAACGAGATCGTAGAATTCAAATCGCAAAGCGTCAGCAACATCATCCAGTTGGGAGGTACGATCCTCAAAACGGCCCGCTGCAAGGAGTTCATGACCCCCGAAGGCCGCAAGCAGGCTTACGACAACATGGTGGCGGCCGGGATCGACGCCCTGGTGGTTATCGGAGGCGACGGTTCGCTCACCGGAGCCAGCCTCTTCGCTTCGGAATACAACGTCCCGATCGTGGGGCTGCCCGGAACCATCGACAACGACCTCGGAGGCACCGACTCCACCATCGGATACGATACGGCACTCAATACCATCATGGAGTCTGTCGACAAACTCCGTGATACGGCATCGAGCCACGAACGCCTCTTCTTCGTCGAGGTGATGGGGCACACGGCCGGTTACCTGGCCCTGAACAGCGCCATCGCCACGGGTTCCGAAGCCGCCATCATCCCGGAGATGGAGACCGAAGTCGACCAGTTGGCCGAGCTCATCAACCACGGATTCCGCAAAAGCAAGAATTCGGCAATCGTAATCGTTGCCGAGAACCCCAAGACCGGAGGCGCCACGGCCCTGGCCGAACGTGTGAAGAAGGAGTTCCCGCAATACGACGCCCGGGTGACGATCCTCGGGCACATCCAGCGCGGCGGATCCCCGACGGCTTTCGACCGCATCCTCGCCTCGCGCATGGGCGAGGCCGCCATCGAGGCGCTCCTCGACGGGCAGCGCAACGTCATGATCGGCACGATGAACGGAAAAATCGTCTACGTACCCTTCACCAAGGCCGTCAAGCACGACAAGGGAATCGACCGCGGCGCCCTCGAACTGGTGAAAATTCTCTCGATCTAACCGGCCGCGTCGTGCGACCTTGCAGAAAAACCTCATGAACTTCAACGAAAGACCCGAACACAGACGCATCAGGCGCGTCATCGGAATCGGCAATGCTCTCACGGACATGCTGGTCAATCTGAAAACCGACTCCGTACTGGGGAGGTTCAAATTGGCGAAAGGCTCCATGAGCCTGGTGGATACCCGGCTCCAGACCGAGATCTCGAAATCGGTCGCCGGACTCCCCTACTCGCTTTCGCTCGGGGGCTCGGCCGGAAATACGATCCGCGCCATGGCGCAACTGGGCTGCAGCGTGGGATTCATCGGCAAGGTCGGTCCCGACACCACGGGCGACTTCTTCGTGCAGGCGCTGGACAACCTCGGAATCGAACCGATTATCTTCCGCGGCAAGGAGCGTTCGGGGAAATGCGTGTCGCTGATCTCCGCCGACGGCGAGCGAACGATGGTCACCCACCTCGGCGCCGCCCTGGAGCTGGCGGCCGAGGAGATCGAGCCGACGATCTTCGACGGGTACGACTGCCTCTACGTGGAGGGCTACCTGGTCCAGAACCACGACCTGATCCTCAAGGCCGCACGCACGGCCAAGGAGTGCGGGCTGAAGGTCGCCATCGACCTGGCCAGTTTCAACATCGTGGCCGAGAATCTCGAATTCCTCCGCGGGCTGGTCCGCGAGCATGTCGATATTGTCTTCGCCAACGAGGACGAAGCCAAGACCTTCGCCTGCGAGGCCGAACCGCTGAATGCCCTGCAGGCCATCTCGGAGATGTGCGAGCTGGCCATCGTGAAGATCGGCACCAAGGGAGCGATGATCAAGCGGGGCGACGAGGCCGTACACGTAGGCATCATGGCTGCGGCAAAACGCGTCGATACGACCGGTGCGGGTGATTTCTACGCTGCAGGCTTCATGGCGGGGCTCTGCGACGGCCTGACCCTGCGCCAGTGCGGGACGATCGGAGCCATCACGGCCGGCAAGGTGATCGAGGTCGTAGGCACGACCTTCGGCGAAGAGGCCTGGGAGGATATTCACCGGCTGGTCAGCAAGGTCAAGCACGAAAAGTACCTCTTCTGACCCACGGCAGAAGCGCTTGAAAATGAGAGAACGGACCTTTGCGGGTCCGTTTTTTTGTCACAGCCGGGGGAGGGTGAGGCAGAGGCCGCAGGGAACGTCGCGGCTCGCGGGAGGGGAGGGGCAGGTTACGCCTCGCGTTCCCCTCCGCCGAAAAGGCCCCGGGAGATTCCGCAACGCAGGCGCAGCAGCCAGAGCGCCTTGCGGGGCGACAGGCGAAGGAGGAACCCCAACGCCAGCAGCATCGTTGCCGCCCATTTGGCGATCTCGGCGGCAAGGGCCTCCGGCAGGCGGCAGTCCCGCTGCGCCCGGAGGCGCTGGCTCGCCCCGACGTTCCGGCTCAGGCGCCGGAAATAGTCGAGCGTGAGTTTCTGCGGCGGGATGATGTGCCACATCACGGCGTCGGGAACGTACCAGAGCGTCTCGCCGCCCCGCTGCAGGCGTTGGAAGAAGTCGGACTCCTCACCACCGGCCAGTTTGCCGTTCACACGCCCCAGCGCCGGATCGAACCCCCCGTATTTCGCCACGACCGAGCGGCGGAAAGCCATGTTTCCACCCCCCGGGATCCGTCCCGCAGGAAACGGACGCACCTCCGGTCCGAAATCCATCGGATTGGCGACGGGCCGTTCGGTGTAGTGCGACATCCACTCCGGGCGTCCCGCGGGATACTCGGCGATGATCCGACCGCCGGCCACCGCAGCGTCGGGATGCGTATCGAAAAACGAGGCATAGGCCCGCAGAAATCCGGGATTGATCCGTTCATCATCGTCGATGATGGCCACCAGCGGCGCCGCGATCTCCCGAAGGCCCCGATTGCGGGCGTGCGAGAGTCCCGGATTCGATTCAAAAACCATGCGGAGGTTCAGTTCCGGGCAGTGCGCGGCAAAAGCAGCAAACCGTTCCCGGGTGTCGTCCACCGAGTTGTTGTTCACCACCACGCACTCCCACTCCCCGGGCGGGAGATCCTGCCGCACGACCGATTCCAACGCCTCGATGAGTTGTTGCGCCCGATTGTGGGTGGCAATTATGAGCGAGATGCGAATCATCGTGCGAATATAACAATTTATCCGTAAAAAACCGTATATTTGCACAAATATAAAGCCTCACGAACATGCAGAAACAAATTCGCAACCTCCTGTCGATTCTGGCGATCCTGACCGCCGCAACAGCCTTCGGGCAACAGGTCACCTGGACCGGCACCGCCGAACCGCTCGAAAACGACGAATACCGAATCGTCCTCAAAGCGGAAATCCCCGCGGGCTATCACATGTACGACATGGGTCCCTATGAAAACGGAGGCCCGAATGCCACGGTCATCACCTTTGCCCCTTCGGAAGGAATCCAGCTCGAAGGCCAGGTCGAGCCCCTCACGACTCCCCACCGCTATTTCGACGAGATGTTCCAGATGGAGATCGGGACCTTCGAGGGCAAGGCGCAGTTCGCACAGCGCGTGCGGCTCACGGCCGAACAGGCTTCCGTCACGGCCCAACTCGAATGGATGATCTGTGACGACCGGAGCTGTATGCCCCCCGAGGATACCGAACTGACGATCTCCGTGCCGGCCGCCGCAAGCGCCTCGACGACCTCCGCCGAGGCCCAGATCACGGAGGCCCCCGCCGCCCCTGCTACCCCCGCCGCCAAGGATGCCGCAGGAAGCGGTTCGCTCTGGGGACTGATTATCGAGGCGATCCTTTGGGGATTTGCCGCCCTGCTGACCCCCTGCGTCTTCCCGATGGTCCCGATGACCGTCTCGTACTTCCTCAAAGGTGAGGGCGGCGCAGCCATGGGGCGCCTCCGCGCCTCGTTGTACGGCCTGTTCATTGTCCTGCTCTACACGGTGCCCATCGCCGCCATCATCCTCATCACGCGCATCGTCGGAGGCGACGCCGTGACGGCCGACATCTTCAACTGGCTCGCCACGCACTGGCTCCCGAACATCCTCTTCTTCCTCGTCTTCATGGTCTTCGCAGCCTCGTTCTTCGGGGCCTTCGAAATCACCATGCCCTCGTGGATGGTCAACAAAACAGACTCGAAAGCCGACACCAAGGGCATCGGAGGCATCTTCTTCCTCGCCCTGACGCTCGTGCTCGTCTCGTTCTCCTGCACCGGGCCCATCGTGGGGTCGGTGCTCATCAAGTCCACCTCCGGGGAGTTCTGGACGCCGATCCTCACCATGCTGGCCTTTTCGGTGGCCTTCGCCCTGCCCTTCACCCTCTTCGCCCTCTTCCCCTCGGTGCTGAAGAAGATGCCCAAGAGCGGCGGGTGGTTGAACTCCGTGAAGGTCGTCCTCGGATTCATCGAGGTCGCACTCGGCATGAAGTTCCTTTCGGTCGCCGACCAGACCTACCACTGGGGAATCCTTGACCGTGAAATCTACCTCGCCGTCTGGATCGTCGTCTTCTCGCTGCTCGGGCTCTACCTCCTCGGGAAGATCCGCTTTGCGCACGATGACGAAGTGAAACATCTCGGCGTCGGACGCCTTGCCCTGGCCATCATCGTGCTGTCGTTCGTCGTCTATCTGATTCCCGGCATGTGGGGCGCGCCGTTGAAGGGGCTTTCGGGATACCTCCCGCCGCTCACGACCCAGGATTTCGTCCTCGGAGCCAACACCGCCGCAGCCGCGCCGGCCGCACCGTCGGACGCTACCGTCGGGAAACCCAAATACAGCGATTTCCTCCACCTCCCGCACGGGCTCGAAGGATTCTTCGACCTCAAGGAGGCCGAAGCCTATGCCGCCAAGGTCCAAAAGCCCATCTTCATCGACTTTACGGGCCACGGATGCGTCAACTGCCGCGAAATGGAGGCCCGCGTATGGTCCGACCCCGAGGTGCTGGAGATCCTGCGCAACGACTACGTGATCTGCGCCCTCTATTCGGATGACAAGAAGGTACTGCCCGAGAACGAATGGGTGACAACCGATACCGGGAAGGTCCTCAAGAGCCTCGGGAAGATCAACTCCTACTACGCCCTGAAGACCTATGGCGTCAATGCCCAGCCCTACTACGTCCTGCAGGACAACCAGGGTAAGATCCTCACCGAACCCCGCGGTTATGACCTCGACGTCCAGGCTTTCGTTGACTTCCTCCGAAAAGGGATCGAGGCATACAAGAGCCGGCAATAACCGCAAAGCGATCTTATTATAAGATAAAGAGAATCCCTTGCTGCAACGTCAGCAAGGGATTCTCTTTTTGCACGCTTTGCTACTTCTTGAGGGGCGTCTCCCCGAAGGCCGCCTTCACCTCCTGTTTCCTGTCATGATGCTGTTTCGGGGTCGGGGCTTCGCCTTCCTTGACCAGCTGGCGGATGTTGCGTTCGAAATTCGCCTCGCAGGGCGTGCATTTTTCCTTCTCTTTCATACGCGGATGTGTTTTGGTTACAAACCGTCCGCTGCAAATTGCGGGCCGCAACCGTCCGGACGGACTCCGCCAGTCTCAACGCAACAGGCGTGCCGGAGCAAGCCGGAAACGGAATGTCCGATTCTCATAGGGAATCCGGTATTCGGGCCGCGGCAGCGCACCCCACGAATCCACGCAGCCAAGTCCCATCTGCACGCCGTCGATGCAGAGCCATACGCACGTATCGGGCTCGATCTCCGGGAAATGGAGCTGCTCCTTCACGTCTCCGCAGCTCAGCGCTTCGGGGGAATAGTGCAGTGCCGAAGCGGAGAACGGGGCATCCGACGTAATCCGCAGCCCCCAACCGCCCGGGCGGCTCTGCTGCCACCAGCGCAGGTCGCTCTTCGTGCCGGTCTCCTGCGGACGGATGTAGGGATAGGGCTGCTCGTCGACCGTCTGGCCGTACACCCCGAGGAAGGCCGACGATTTCCGGTCGGCGTAGTTCTCCACCGGACCGCGGCCGTAGTAGTCGATACGGTCGAAGTCCCCCGGCATGGCCATCAGCATCCCGAAGCGGAAGAGACGCGGCAGCGACTTGTCCGCAGCCTCGCCCTTCACCGCCACGGACTGCTCCACGGTGATCTCCCCGACGTTATTGATGGCGTAGTCCACCGTCAACGTCGCGGCATAGGCCGGGAAGTCGTACACGGCGCGGACGCAGGCGATACCCTCCTTCAGCTCATACTCCAGTGCGGTCAAACGCAACTCCGGGTTGCGGATCGCCGCGTATTTCCGATGCAGCCCGGCCCCGAAGTCGTTGTCCGTCGGAGCACGCCAGAAATTCGGGCGCAGCACCGCCCCCGGCTCCAGATACGGCACACCGCCGACCTCATAGCGGGTCATCAGGCCGTCCCGGCGCCGGAAATCGATCGAAAACTCCGACGACGAGATCCGCAGGTAGTTGCGGTCGGCATCCGAAAGCGTCACGACGGGCTGCGTGAAACGGTCCACGGCACGGTTTGCCGGGGTCAGCGGTTCGAACGTCCAGTCGGCAATCGCCAGCTGCGCCCGGGCGATGCGGAAGCCCGCCGGAAGGGCCGGTTCGGCACGCTTGAGGCGGTACTCCACGTTCAGCAGCAACTCACCCTCCAGTCCGGAGAGTTCCAGCGGCAGCGTATACTCCCGCTCCTGCTGCGGAGCCACGTCGAGGCGGTCTATTACCCCCGACTGCACGGCCCGCCCGTCGGCCAGCAGCGTCCACGTCAGCGAACAGTTCGACAGGTCGCGGAAGAAGTTCTCGTTGAAGACCCGGATCTTCCCGGCCTGCAGGTCCGCCGGGCGCGTCCATACGGACTGGTGCTGGAAGGCCACCTCGTCGTAGTGGGGGTTCGGGCGCCGGTCGGGAGAGATCAGCCCGTTGTCGCAGAAGTTGTTGTCGCTGGCATCGTAAGGGTTGAAATCACCTCCGTAAGCGTAGATCCAGCGGCCGTTGCGCTTCACACGCAGCGACTGGTCCACGAAGTCCCAGATGAAGCCGCCCTGATACGACGGATATTTGCGGATCAGGTCCCAATACTCCCGGAACCCGCCTTCGGAATTTCCCATCGCATGGGCATACTCACACTGAATCAGCGGTTTGCGCGGATTGTTCGCGGCATACTGCTCGCAGCGTTCGTAATCCCAGTACATCGGGCACATGATATCCGTATTGTCGCCGCCCAGGGCCCGTTCGTACTGTACCGGACGCGACGGATCGAACGACTTGATCCACTCGTAGCAGGCCGTGAAGTTCTCGCCGTCGCCCGCCTCGTTGCCCAGCGACCAGACGATCACCGACGGATGGTTGAAATTCCGCAGAACGTTTCGCTGGTTGCGTTCCAGATGCGCCTTGTCGTAGATCGGGTTGCGAGCCAGGGTCTGCTCCCCGTAGCCCATGCCGTGCGACTCGATGTTGGCCTCCGCCACGACGTAGAACCCGTACTCGTCGCAGAGTTCGTACCAGCGGCTGTCGTCGGGATAG
>CALUKL010000024.1 GCA_944321195.1 uncultured Alistipes sp. | reverse complement strand
GCAAAACAGGGCCCCGTTGAATGGGGCGGGGCCCCTGTTTTCAAAAACTATAATTAAAGAGTTTACAAGACATTAGTTTTCCATGAAACTTTTCAATTTCAAAACCATATTCGCCTTCGCCGCAGGTTGTGCCGCACTCTGCTCCGCAGCCTGTTCCGACGACGACGGTATCGACAACCGCGAAAGGGACTACGGATACATCCAGTTCAAAATCTACAAGGAGGCCTCCTATCCCGGAGCTCCCGCCTCGCAGTCCCGGGCCGTTGTCGATGAACTCGATTACCTGCATGCCGCCCGGAAACTGAGCGTCGAGCTCCGCTCCGGAAATACATCCATCGTGCAGACCATGGTCCTCAGCGCCGCCGACAACCAAAGCGCCGAATTCGGACTGCGCAGCGACAAGCTCCAGCTCCTGGCCGGAGAGTACCAGATCGTATCCTTCAGCCTCTACGACGTGGACGATGAAGAGATTTACCGCGGTACGCCCGACCACTCCAATAACAACAATATCGTAAATATCGTCGCAGGCGGCCTGACCGTCCACGACCTCACGGCCAATGTCGCCCCCCGCGGCAAGGTCCGCTTCAACCTGATCAAGGACATTTCACAGCTCACCGGCGAGTGGAAATCCCGCGCCTCCTCGCGAACCCGGGAGTATACCTTCGACGAAATCGCCTATTTCGACGTCACCGTCCACAAGGTGAACTCCGACGAACAGGAGATCACCTTCACCTACCTGGAGTCCACCTTCTCGATCCACTTCGACGAGGAGGACCGCGAAAGCGACGACTTCGGGTATCAGACCTCGTCGATCACCTGCGACTCGCTCCTCTCGCTCCCCGCCGCAACCTACGAAATCACCGGGTTCGTCACCTACGACTCCAACAAACTCGTGCTCGAATCCCACACCGGAGAGGAGTTCCCCGACAGCAACTTCACCGTTGCGGACAACGAGACCGTCGATGCCGAAGTCCCCGTAACCCTCTACGAGGCCGACGAGTACATTCAGGACGGATACGCCCTGAAGGCCATCTGGGAGGCCCTCGACGGCGAAAACTGGTACTACGGAGGTCAGACCTACGCCAAGGGTTGCAACTGGGACTTCAACAAGTCCCCCGACCTCTGGACCACCCAGCCCGGTGTCGAGGTGCACTCCAACGGCCGCGTGGCCAAACTCGTGCTGAGCGAGTTCGGGATCAGCGGCGACATGCCCGCAGCCCTGGGCCAGCTCACCGAGCTCGTCGAGCTCTATCTCGGTACGCACAACGACATGAACACCGGAACCTACGACCCGATGCTCGACCAGTCGAAGTCGCTCGAAGACCGGAACCGGAACCGGATGGAGTACAACCGCCAATATCTGGCCGCTACGCACATCCAGCCCCAGATGTCCTACCCCTGCGCCCTGGCCCTCAAGGAGCACAGCCTCACAAGCCCGGCCATGTACCTCTACGAACAGGGGTATACCGAAGACCAGATCTTCGACCGGAAAACCGGAAAACAACTCGAAATCCAGCCCAAGGATGTCATCGCCGGACGGTTCTGCAACAACCTCACGGGCCTGCCCGACGAAATCGGCAACCTGACCAAGCTCGAATACCTCTACATCGCCAACAGCCCCATCGCGGAACTCCCTTCGACGATCGGGAAACTGGAGTCCTGCACCCTGTTCGAAGTCTACAACTGCCCCAACCTCCACGGCCTGCCCGAAGAGGTCAAAGAGATGCCCGCCCTGATCCAGGTCAACCTCTCCTGCAACAAGGGCACCGCCGAAAACCCCGGCTGGAGCAACGAGGAGATGTTGCAGACCATCCACAATCTGGCTGAAGGCAGCTCGCAGGGCGTCATTCAGATGCTCTACGCCCGCGACAACCTCCTCGAAGAGTTCCCCTCCGCAGACCTCGCCAAAATGGGACGTCTCGGACTGCTCGACTTGGCCAACAACAAGATCGGATCGACCGGCGACGGCTATATCGACGCCCCGGGCAACAACTTCAGACCCGTGGATTTATACCTCGACAACAACCTGATCAAGGGCTTCAGGACCGTCGACCACAACAGCCGCAGGATCTTCTGCAATACCGATGACCTGGATACCTTCTCGGCGTCGTACAATCAGCTCACGAAGGTCCCCGACATCTTCTCAAGCACCAGCGCGTATTTCCTCTCAAGCGCCAACTTCGCATACAACCAGATCGACGGCTTCGAAAACGCCGACGACGGAACCTATCAGGGTATCAACGTCACGACCTTCACCCTCTCGGGCAACCGGATCGAGAAGTACCCCGCCTGCCTGGCCAAGAGCAACTCGCAGATCAGCTACATCCTGCTGGCCGGTAACGGCATGACGGGATTCGAGGAGGAGTGCTTCACCAGCCCCAAGCCCACCCACATGGCCAACCTCATCTCGATCGACCTGACATACAACAGTCTGACGAAATTCCCCAAGGATTTCCATGCCGGATCGCTGCCCTATCTCTACGGAGTCGACGTCTCCTACAACAGCTTCGCGTCATTCCCCTGGGAGGCGACCGATGCCATGACCCTGACGGTCTACGCCGTCCGCGGCCAGCGCGATGCAAACGGTAACCGCTGCCTGAAGGAGTGGCCTACGGGAATCTACAAGCACACCGGACTGAGAGGGCTCTTCGTCGGCTCGAACGACCTGCGGAAAATCGACGACACGATCTCCTACCTGATCTACAACCTCGACATCAGCGACAACCCCAACATCACGTTCGATGCCTCGGATATTTGCTACTACTGGCAGGCCGGCGCCTACAACCTGATCTACGACAAAACGCAGAATATCATCAACTGTCCCGAAATGCTCGAATAACCATGAAAATACGCAACCATATCGCAACCTCGCTCCTCGCGGCAGCGGCACTTCTGGCAGCCTGCTCCACGGCCGACGAATCCGTCGCTTTCGGAACCGACACCAACTCGATTTCCATCGATGCCGTCGGAGGTACGAAAAAAATCAAGGTCTCGGCCAATGAAAACTGGGTCGCCATCTCGAACGTGCCCTGGATCACCGTATCCCCTGCAAACGGATACAAGTCCACGGAGTGCAGCCTGAACATCGACTCTGCCATCACGAACACCGTCAGAAACGGCGTCGTGCGTATCGTCAAAACCGGAAACAGCGCCGAATACCAGGAAATCCGGATCGAACAGAAGGGATTCGATTACGCCATCACGCTCGACGAGCCGACGGTCAATATCGAAAACTACGCCTCGCTCGACAAACGCTACTTCGACGTCAAGGTCAGGACCAATGTCGATTTCGACGTCAAGGTCCCCGACGACAAGACCAGCTGGGTGAAGTTCGACCGCTATGACGTCGCACTCGACCACGGGCTCCGCCCGCGCGAGGTCACCATCCGCTTCAACTGGGGCATCAACTCCGGAGACGAACGCTCCGCCGAAGTCTCCTTCGTCCCCACCTCGGAGAGCAACGTGACCTCCGAAATGCTCGCCCGCAACGACAAACTCACCATCGAACAGAGCGCCGCAGAGCCTATCACCCCGAATTCGCGCGAAGGCGACTCCGTGGCCCTGCTCAGCATCGCCCGCACGCTCGAAGTCTGGGCATCCAGCTGGGAAAGTTCCGGCGAACGAATGGACAACTGGGACGGCGTGACACTCTGGGAAGAGGGCATGGAGGGGTATGTCGACTCGCTCAAGGGCCGTGTCAAGGCCGCCCGCTTCTACATGTTCTCCATCAAGGAGGGGATTCCCTTCGAGGTGAAATACCTCACCGCAGCCGAAGAACTGGAGTTCTACAGCAACGTCAACACCTTCCAACTCAGCCTCAGCACCGGCCCGTACATCTGCGAACTCAGCCAGCTGAAGCGCCTGACCATCGGTGCATACGGACTGACGGAACTCGACGAGAACTTCACCAACCTGCGGAACCTTGAGTACCTCGACCTGAGCAGCAACAACTTCGAGAAGATCCCCGACATCATCAACCCGACGAACTTCCCGAAGCTCCACGTCCTGCGCATGGCAAACAACCAGCGCCGCCTGGTCTACGATTTGAGCAACAACATCGCCACCAACTTCGGAGGTCTCTATCAGCATACCAAATATGACTCGAATACGGGCAGCTTCGGAGAATTCCCCTCGTGGCTGTTCAAATGGGAGCCCGGAGAGGTCACGACATCCGAAGGCGAGCAGACCGTTACGGGCCTCGACACGCTGATCCTCTCGGTGAACTATCTCCAGGGCCCGATCCCCGACTTCAAGGACGACGAGTCGATACCCGTCTACACCGAGGCTCCCGACTCGCTCAAGGATGCTGCAGGGGAGTGTATCCTGGTCAAGAACCGGATCAAGCGCGTGATGCCCCAGTTGAGGATGCTCGCCCTGAACCTCAACCGTATGACCGGCGCCCTGCCCGACTGGGTGCTCTATCACCCGGCTCTCGACTGGTGGGACCCCTTCACGCTGCTGTTCAACCAGGAAGGAAAGGATGAGCAAGGCAATCTGGCCGGCTTCTCCAACGAACCCGCGAACATGGACTATTACTACCAGGCCTATCCGAAAAAGAAACTGGCCAACATGACCGATGAAGACGACGCCGAAAACGGCGACGACGCCGGAACCACGCGATAATAACGATTCGACAAGATGAAAATGAACAAATATCTCATATCGGCCTTCGGCGCCCTGTCGCTGATCGCCTTCAATGCCTGCTCAACCGAAGACCTCGCAGAACCCTCCGTTTCCACCGGCTCCGAATCCGCCTCGGAGCCCGCGGAGATGGCCGGGGAGGTCATCGTGAAGTTCGATGCCGCGGTGAGCGACATGCTCGACGAACGCGGCCTGGCCCAAACCCGAAGCGGGGCTCCCGCCACACGCAGCGGAATCTACTCCGTGGACGAAGTCCTCGACATGCTCGGCGAATGCGAGCTGGAACGCATTTTCCCGGTTGACGCCCTCCACGAGGAGCGTACACGCGAGGCCGGGCTCCATCTGTGGTATGTCGTCCGCTTCAGCGACAAGTACAGCGTCGAGGAGGTCGTCGACCGGCTTTCGGCCCTCGGCGAGGTGCAGACCGCAACGCCCAACCGCACCATCAAACGCGCCTACCGCACCGACCGCAAGCCCGTCCCCTTCCCCAAGAGGCTGCTCAACGCCCCGGCAACCCGCGCCGACGGCGAGAACGGGTACGTCTACAACGACCAGCTCCTGAAATGGGAGTGGCACATCATCAACCGCGGCTACAAGGATTACTTCATCATCGATCCGGAGGAGGACCCCGAAGTGGCCAAAGCCAAATTCAAGGTCGGTGCCGATGTCAACTGCGAAAAGGCCTGGGAACGCTCGACGGGCGATCCGTCGATCGTCGTGGCCGTGCTCGACGAGGGTATCTACTGGCGTCACCCCGACCTGATCAACAACATGTGGATCAACGAGGGCGAAACCTACGGGGCTCGTGAAGACAACGATGGGAACGGCTATGCCGGAGACTATTACGGATACGACTTCGTCAACAACACCGGAATCATCTCGTGCGACGCCTCGGCCGACACGGGACACGGCACGCACGTAGCCGGTGTCATCGCCGCCCGCAACAACAACGGAATCGGAATCGCCTCCATCGCCGGAGGTACGGAAGAGGAGCCCGGAGTCAAGATCATGTCGTGCCAGATCTTCTCCGGAAGCGCGTCCAGCAACACCATCAACCTGGCCCGCGCCTTCAAGTATGCCGCCGACAACGGTGCCGTCATCCTGCAGTGCAGCTGGGGATACACATCCAGCGCGGCCAACGGATATGAAAACACCCCGGGCTTCGCGACCCAGGAGGAGTGGGAGGCAGCCTGCCCGCTGGAAAAGGCGTCGCTCGACTACTTCGTCTACAACGCCGGATCGCCAAACGGCCCCATCGAAGGCGGTATTCCCATCTTCTCCTCGGGAAACGAATACGCCCCCGCGGCCGGATTCCCCGGAGCCGCCGAGTACTGCATCTCCGTGAACTCCATCGCCGGCGACTACACCATCTCAACCTTCTCGAACTACGGGACCTTCTCGGACATCGCGGCCCCGGGCGGTGACCAGGACTACTACTTCGACTATGTCGACATCCGCGAAGACGGGGAGAAGGACCCGTCGGCCCCGGAGTATACCGCAGCCCGCGGTGCCGTGGGATGCGTGCTCTCGACCCTGCCCCCGCAGGTCAGCGACGACACCTGCTACGGCTACATGGAGGGTACCTCGATGGCTTGCCCTCACGTTTCGGGTGTGGCCGCCCTGGGACTCTCGTATGCCGCCCAGCTGCGCAAGCACTTCACGGCTGCCGAATTCCGCAAACTGATCGTCGAGAGCGTCACCCCCATCGACGAGTACCTCACCGGCGACAAGAAGTACTACCACTATGTGACCGACCTGGGCAAAACCTATCCCAGAATCATAGAGCTGTCGCAATACGCCGGCAAAAGCGGAGGTCTCGTCAATGCCGACAAGCTCCTGGCCGCCGTCGAAAACGAGTCGGCCGGCACGGCGGTCTCCTTCCCGAACATCTACCTCGGAATCGGCGAGGAAAACAAGGTGATCGAGACCCCGGCCCGCTACTTCGTCAACGGAGAATCGCTGACCTACACCCTTACGATCGAAAACACCGCGATCGCTTCGGGCAAGATCGAAAACGGCAAGGCCGTATTCACCGGTCTGGCCGAAGGTGCCACCCCGGCATCCATCAAGGCCAGCAACGGTGAGACCCATTCGTTCAACATCACCGTCCGCAAGTCGGCCAACGGAAGCGGCTGGCTCTAACAGCCCGAAGAAAAAACCATGCTGCACCAAGGCTTCATACGTTACGTACTGGTCCTGCTCGGGACGGCGGCGGCACTCGTCGCCGCACGTCCCGCCCGGGGGCAGTTCCACATCGTCCCGCGTGAGCGCCTCGACAGCATGGCACAACCCGCACTGGCCCATGGTGCACAGGCGATGCGTTTCGACCGCACGCGGATCGAAACCGGAGCTATCGGCGAGGACGACGGTCCGAAAAGTTTCGTCTTCACGTGGCGGAACACCGGCGACAAGCCCCTGGTCATCACCCGGGTGAAGACCACCTGCGGATGTGCCGTCCCGACCTGCGGAAAACGGCCGGTCAAACCCGGCGAAACGGACTCCGTGACGGTGACCTACCACCCCAAAGGGCATCCGGGACGCTTCGTGAGGAAGATTTTCATCTTCACGCAGCTCGCCGGAAATGCCCCCTCGGCGACCCTCGAACTCGCCGGTGAGGTCATCCCCTCGGCCCGTCCGACCTACGCCTATCCGCACGCCCACGGGAACCTGCTCCTCAAGCAGGAGGAGATCCGGATCGAAGGAACTCGCCCCCAGGTCGAAACCATCGAGTGCCTCAACGGCGGGAACGACACCCTGCGGGTGCGGATCGATACCCGGATCCTGCCCCCCTGCGTCCGGGCCCGATTCGCCCCGGAGGCCCTCCCGCCCGGAGGGGTCGGGGAACTGACCGTGCGGTTCGACCCCGCGGCCGGAAAAGCCCCCGGGCGCATTCCGCTCTTCCTGCGGGGACTGGGGCTCCAGCCCGGGCAGAGCACCGTCATGGTCCGCATCGCCGCACCCTACAACGATTCCAAAACCGCGAATAACTGATTAAAAAATATGAAAAACATCCTCAAATTCTCGCTTCTGCTGATCCTCGCCGCGGCCTTCACGGGTTGCGACGACGACAAAAGCTACGAAGATCCCGGACTCGACGTGTCGCTCTACAACATCTCGGGAACCTGGAAACTCGAATCCTGGAGCAACGGAACCCCGCTCGCCGACGGAAGCTATGTCTATCTCGAACTCGCCTACCGCGACGGAAACGAATTCACCATCTATCAGAATCTCGACAGCTTCGGGCCCCGGCGCATCACGGGCGAATACAGCCTCTACACCGACGAATCGCTCGGGTCGGTGATCCGCGGCATGTACGACTACGAAAACGGAGACTGGTCGCACCGATACATCATCCGCGACCTCTACAGCGACCGCATGACGTGGATCGCCACGGACGATGCCGGGAATGTCTCGCGCTACGTCCGCTGCGACGGAATTCCGCAGGAGATTCTCGACCAGTACAAGGATGAAATCGAGTCCGAGCAGGACGACGAGTAATCCATGCACGGATCCCGCCCGGCATACGGGCCCGGACCGGAATGGCGGGGCGCAACGGTTTCGAATCGTTGCGCCCCGCCTGCCATTTGTAAAAAGGCCCTCCCGGGAATTGCGCTTTCTGAATTATTTCTTAACTTTGCGCGAAATATAACCGCACGAAATTTTAGAGAGATATGTTCGAAAACCTGACCGACAAACTCGAACGGTCGTTCAAACTCCTCAAGGGCGAGGGCCGCATCACCGAAATCAACGTCGCCGAAACCCTCAAGGAGATCCGCCGCGCGCTGATCGACGCCGACGTAAACTACAAGGTCGCCAAGTCGTTCACCGACGAGGTGAAGCAGAAAGCCCTGGGGCAGAACGTGCTCAAGGCCGTCAAGCCCGGGCAGATGATGACCAAGATCGTCCGCGACGAACTCGCCGCACTGATGGGAGGTACGGCCACCGACATCCGCCTCGAAGGAACCCCGGCCGTCATCCTCATCGCCGGTCTGCAGGGTTCCGGTAAGACCACCTTCTCCGGAAAGCTCGCCGCCATGCTCAAAAGCAAGAAGGGACGTCAGGTGCTGCTCGTCGCCGGAGACGTCTACCGTCCCGCGGCCATCGACCAGCTAAAGGTCCTCGGCAGCCAGATCGGCGTCGAGGTCTACACCGAGGAGGGAAACCGAAATCCCGTCCAGATCGCCGAAAACGCCATCCGCTACGCCCGCCAGAAGAGCTACAACGTCGTGATCGTCGATACAGCCGGACGTCTGGCCGTCGACGAGGCCATGATGCAGGAGATCACGGCCATCAAGGCCGCCGTCAAACCCTCGGAAACGCTCTTCGTGGTCGATGCCATGACCGGTCAGGATGCCGTCAACACGGCCAGGGAGTTCAACGACCGGCTGGATTTCGACGGCGTGGTCCTCACCAAACTCGACGGCGATACCCGCGGCGGTGCCGCCATCTCGATCCGTTCGGTCGTCAACAAACCCCTGAAGTTCATCTCCAGCGGCGAGAAGATGGATGCCCTGCAGGTCTTCCACCCGGAGCGCATGGCCGACCGGATCCTCGGCATGGGCGACGTCGTTTCGCTCGTCGAGCGCGCCCAGGAGCAGTTCGACGAGGAGGAGGCCCGCAAACTCAAGAAAAAACTCGTCAAGGACCAGTTCAACTTCAACGACTTCATCGCGCAGATCCAGCAGATCAAGAAGATGGGCAACCTGAAGGACCTGGCCTCGATGCTGCCCGGCATGGGCAAGATGTTGAAAAACGTCGACATCCCGGACGACGTATTCAAGCAGACCGAGGCGATCATCTCGTCGATGACCCCCGCAGAACGCGAACACCCCGAGATCATCAACGCCCGGCGCCGCGAACGCATCGCCAAAGGATCGGGAACGACCGTCGCAGACGTCAACCGGCTGATGAAGCAGTTCGACGACACGCGCAAGATGATGAAGGCCGTGGCCGGAGGCGGGCTGAAGATGCCCAAGATGCCCGGCATGATGCGGCGGCGGTAAAAAACGACAAACAGAACAAAAGGCACTCTTTTTTAGAGTGCCTTTTGCATATTCCATGACGAGAACAAAAAATCTTTTCATTGTTTTTCCATTTTTTCAAATATCAGACAGACTTATCTCCGTCCAAACGCTCTGTCCCCAGCTTATTACCCCAATAATGCATATAAAAAACGTGGGACAGAACTTTGCTTGCCTTTCGAGGTTCTGGAATAACCGTGCACAACAAACAGAGTAAAGCCCACGCAGTACGTGAGCGTTTACACCTTACTCTTGTTGTGCTTGAAATTTTCCAGATTTCGAAAGACAAGTGTAAAGCTAACGCTTTTTATATGTTCGTGCCGGCGCTTTTCGTGCGGTGACGGCACATGACAGTTCCCGTAAAACTGAAATTCAAATCTTTATCACCTCATAGGCAACATTTTATGCGTTTGTATTGGTCAAATAGTAGGAAAAAATCGAATAATTTTCTACCTTTGAAGATCAAAAAAGACTATCCATGCACAAATCGGGCTTCGTAAATATCATCGGAAATCCCAACGTCGGGAAATCCACACTCATGAACGCGCTGGTCGGAGAACGCCTCTCCATCATCACCGCAAAGGCCCAGACCACCCGCCACCGCATCATGGGGATCGTCTCCGGTGACGATTTCCAGATCGTCTACTCCGATACCCCCGGCATCCTGAAACCCGCCTACAAGTTGCAGGAGTCGATGATGAAGTTCGTCGACGGCGCACTCACCGATGCCGACATCATCCTATACGTCACCGATACCGTCGAGCAGTCGGACCGCGCATCCCGCGTCCTCGAAAATATCCGCCACTGCGGGATCCCCACCATCGTCGTCGTCAACAAAATCGACCTTTCGAATCCCGCCTCGCTCGATGCACTTGTCGACAAGTGGCACGAAACACTCCCCGAGGCCCGGATCGTCCCCGTCTCGGCCCGCGAAAAGTTCAATATCGAAGGACTTTTCAAGACCATCTTCGACCTGCTCCCGGAAGGCCCCGCCTTCTACCCCAAGGATACCCTCACGGACAAGACCCTGCGCTTCTTCGCCTCGGAGATCATCCGCGAGAAGATCCTCCGGTTCTACGACAAGGAGATCCCCTACTGCTGCGAAATCGCCATCGACTCCTACAAGGAGGAGCCCGAAATCGACCGAATCGCCGCCACGATCTTCGTCGCCCGGGACTCCCAGAAGGGAATCCTCATCGGACACAAGGGCGAAAAACTCAAAAGGGTCGGGCAGGCCGCACGCGAGGACATGGAGCAGTTCCTCGGCAAAAAGGTCTTCCTGCAGCTCTTCGTCAAGGTCAGCGACGACTGGCGCAACAACGAACGGCAGCTCCGCCGCTTCGGATACGAAACGGAATAGCAGAACCGATCCACAGCAAATGCCCGACATCCCCCGGAAAAACAATAAAACCACGAAAAAGGCCGTTTAAAACAAAAAATCGGAAAAATGCGCAAGTTCATCATCGCACTCCTGTCCGGTATCGCACTGATGTGCTCTCCCGACGCCCAGGCCCAGTACAACCGGGAATACTTCTTCTGGATGGGCCGCTCGTGTATGATGAACAACGACTACCAGGAAGCCATCCGCACGCTCAACACCCTGCTGCGCTTCGACGAGGATGCCTTCGAGGGATATTTCCTGCGCGGTATCGCCAAGTACAACCTCGACGACCTGCTAGGTGCCGAGGAGGACTTCTCGACGGCCATCCGCCTCAACCCCGTCTATACGCAGGCCTACACCTACCGGGCCATCACCCGCTCGCGCCTGGGAAACTACGACGACGCCCTGCAGGACTTCCGCGAGGCCATCGAGCTCCGGCCCGACCTCCCCGGACCCTATTACAGCCGCGGCGTCACACGCCTGCTGAACCAGCAGTTCAAGGAGGCCATCGAGGATTTCGACAAGTTCATCCGCCAGGAGAACAAGGTCGCCGACGCCTTCATCTGCCGCGGGTTGAGCTACCTCCACCTCAAGGACACCACCCGGGCCTACGAAAACTTCAACACCGCCATCCGCACCAACCGCGAAAACCCAAACGGGTACAACCGCCGCGGAGGACTCTATCTCGACCAGGAGCGTTACGAGGAGGCCGAGGCCGACTTCAACAAGGCCATCGAGTGCGACTCCACGTACCTGCTCTCGTTCTTCAACCGCGCGCTGGTCTACAACGCCACGAACCGTCCGATGCAGGCCCTGGCGGACTTCGACCGCGTGATCCAGCTCGATTCGACCAACTCGCTCACCTATTTCAACCGGGCCATGCTCCGCACCCAGATCGGCGACTACAACCGTGCCCTGGAGGATTACGACCGCGTGGCGCTCTACTCCCCGAACAACGTGCTGGTCTACTACAACCGCGCCGGAGTGCACGCCCAGCTGGGTGAGATCGAGGAGGCCGTCAAGGACTACACCTCGGCCATCGAGCTCTACCCCGACTTCGCCAACGCCTACATCTACCGCGGACGTCTGCGCGAACTCCTCCAGGATCCCAAAGGGGCCCGGAGCGACCGCGAAACCGCCCAGCGGAAAATTGCCGAATACCGTTCGCGCCTGAGCGACAGCACCTATTCGATCTTCGCCGACACCACGCAGCGGTTCGACCGCCTGCTGTCGTTCGACAGCAAGTTCGCCGGGAGCAGCTTCGACCGCATCACCGGCCACAACGGCGGGCACGAGGAGATGCGCCTGCTGCCGCTGTTCAAGTTCACGCTCATGCGCCCCGACACGCTGCCCGAAATCCGGACCTACCGCCTGCAGCGCATCGAGGACTTCAAGAAACGCATCGGAAACGAATACCTCACCCTCTCGTGCCGCGAAAGCAACATCGCACCCGATACGCTCGTGATGCTCGACAAGGAGTATGCCCTGCGGCTCAAGAGCGGCGACACGTCGTGGACCCGGCTCTTCGAACGCGGCGTCTCCCAGTCGCTCATCAAACAGTACACCAATTCGGTGAACACCTTCTCGACAGCCATCGAGATCAACCCCTCGAATCCGTTCCTCTACCTGAACCGCTCGACGACCCGCGCCGAGATGATCGACTTCATCTCCTCGATCGACAACTCCTACCAGCGGATCTCGATCGATTCGGACCCCGCGAACCGACTGAACAACAACTCGAAACGGACCTACAGCTACGACGAGGCCGTGGCCGACCTGAACAAGGCCGTGAAGCTTTTCCCGGATTTCGCCGAGGCCTACTACAACCGCGCCAACCTCCAGGCCCTCTCGGGCAGTCTCCCCGAAGCCTACGAGGACTACTCGAAGGCCATCGAACTGAACCCCTCGTTCGCCGAAGCCTATTACAACCGCGGCGTGATCCAGATCTTCATGAAGGATACCCGAAAGGGGTGCCTCGACCTCTCGAAGGCCGGAGAACTCGGCATCCTCGAAGCCTACGAGATCCTCAAACGCTACGCACATCTCGAAGACTAATTCAAATCAAATAACATGACAGCAACTATCCAACGCAAACTCAACGATTCGCCTGCGGCCCGATGGACGGCGCTGATCCTCATCGCCCTGATGATGTTCTTCGGCTATATGTTCGTCGACGTGATGTCGCCGCTCAAATCCCTCATCGAATCCGCCCGCGGATGGGACAGCGGGACGTTCGGAACCTATGCCGCCTCGGAATACTTCCTCAACGTCTTCTTCTTTTTCCTGATCTTCGCCGGAATCATCCTCGACAAGATGGGAATCCGGTTCACAGGGCTTCTCTCCGCCTCGCTGATGGTCATCGGAGCCTCGATCAAGTTCGTCGGAATCTCCGACTGGTTCCAGACCACGGCCTTCTGCGCGTGGCTCGACAGCTGGTGGGCGGCATTCCCCGGGAGCGCCAAGATGGCATCGCTGGGATTCATGATCTTCGGCTGCGGATGCGAAATGGCCGGGACTACCGTCTCCAAAGCCATCGCCAAGTGGTTCGAAGGCAAGGAGATGGCACTCGCCATGGGCCTCGAAATGGCCATCGCGCGCCTGGGCGTCTTCGCCGTCATGTGGCTCTCGCCCATGATCTCCGACCACTTCGACAAGTCGGTCGTGGCGCCCGTGGCATTCTGCACCGCCCTGCTCGTCGTCGGCCTGCTCTGCTACACCGTCTTCGTCTACATGGACCGGAAACTCGACCGCCAGCTCATCGCCGCCGGAGAGATGAAGGAGCAGAAATCCGCCGATGAGGAGTTCCATGTCAGGGACCTCGGACTGGTCTTCCGCAGCAAGATGTTCTGGCTCGTCGCCCTCCTGTGCGTGCTCTACTACTCGGCCATCTTCCCCTTCCAGCGATACGCCCCCAATTTCCTCGAAGTCACCCTCCAGGTCGACGCCGGAACCGCTTCGCAACTCTTCAGCTGCTTCCCGATCCTGGCCATGATCCTCACGCCCTTCCTCGGCGCCATGCTCGACTACCGCGGCAAAGGCGCCACGATGCTCATGGCCGGGGCCATCATCATGATCGCCTGCCACCTGAGTTTCGCATTCCTGCTCCCCGCATTTCCCTCGAAGTGGCTCGCCCTGCTGCTGATCGTCACGCTCGGCGTCTCCTTCTCGCTCGTTCCCGCAGCACTCTGGCCCTCGGTCCCGAAGATCATCGACACAAAGGTCCTCGGTTCGGCATACTGCCTGATCTTCTGGATCCAAAACGTCGGACTCTGCCTCGTACCGCTGCTTATCGGACTGGTCCTCGACGCTACCGGCGGCTACACCGTGCCGATGATCATCTTCTCGACATTCGGCATCCTCGCCTTCATTTTCAGCTTCTACCTCAAGATAGAAGACCGCAGAAAAAATTACGGACTCGAAAAACCAAATATCAACTGACCTATGGACAATCTGAATTACTCGTGGAAACAGACAACCGGCGATCTCTATAAAGCCGTAAAGATCTACACCTTCGCGGCCATCGCCGCGGCGATCTTCGGATTCTTCGCATCGATCGGAAGTGCCGCATCGACCCTCGCCTCCCTGAGCGAAGGCAACCTCTCGGGTGGCGGTTTCGGCTTCTGGGACGCGCTTGAGATCCTCGCCACCGTGGCCGTCATCTACGGATACTGGCTCTTCATCAAATCCCTCGACATCTTCAAACAGCAGGTGAATCCGGCCGACGCGCCGCGCATCGGATCGATCCGCACCGCGACGATCCTCTCCATCGTGGCCGCCATCGTGGTCTGCATCCCGATGCTGGGCTTTGTCGGCGGCATCCTGAACCTCATCGCGTGGATCCTCCTCCTGATCGCCTATGCAAATCTGAAAAACTCCGTGACCTTCCCCGAAGGGGCGCGCCGCGGCATGTCGAAACTCTTCACGGCCATGATCCTCGGAATCATCGGATGGGTGATCGGCCTCATTCCGCTGGTGGGCGGCGTCATCGAGACGATCCTCGAAATCATTGCCTTCGTCATCATCCTCCTGGGCTGGAAGAATGTTTCCGAGTCGGAGGAGCCGGCGGCCAAGGCCTGATCGCCGAAGACCGTGCGCCTTACGGGCCGGGTATCGTGAACCGACCGGGAGTTTGTTATCGAGTCCGACAACTCCGGCGGCGGCCACTCCCCGGGCGCACAAGCCGGACATAGGCATCCGAACCGAAAGGGACGGAACCCGAGATTGGGTTCCGTCCCTTTTTCCTGCTCCGAACCGGAGCCCGGCACAGAGAATTACCGCGCGGCAACCAGGTCGTACAACTCCAGGATGCGGCTGCACATCTCCTCCCACGAGAAACGCCGCCGCTCCTCGACGCAGTTCCGCCGGAAACGCTCCAGCGAATCCCCTTCGTACATCCGTTCGATCGCCGCGGCTACCCCTTCGGCCGTCGGAGGGCAGACATACCCCACCCGGCCGTCCGGAACGACCTCCGCCAGCCCCCCGACGTCCGTAACTACCATCGGCACGCAAAACTGATAGGCGATCTGCGTCACGCCGCTCTGCGTCGCCGTCTTGTAGGGCTGGACCACGAAATCCGCCGCCGAAAAGTAGTATTTCACCTCCTCGTCCGGCACGAAGCGGTCGTGCAGCAGCACCTCCTCCTGCAGGCCGTGGTCGGCAATCTGCTTCAGATAGGGCTCCCTGGCCGTGTAGAACTCCCCGGCCACGATCAGGCGGCGACCCTCCGTGCAGCCCTTCCGCCTAAGCACCGCCCAGGCATCCAACAGCAGGTCCAACCCCTTGTAGTCGCGGATCAGCCCGAAAAAAAGGACGTAGCGAAGATCGGGATTCAGCCCCAGACGCACGCAGGCCTCCGAACGTTCGACCCGTTCGCCGAAATTCTCGAACAGCGGGTGCGGCGAAAACAAAGCCGGAACCGACGTATAGGCCGCAAGTTCGCGGTGGACCTGTTCGGACATGTAGATGAAGCCGTCGACCGAACGCAGAAAATAACGGTTGCAGGGGCGGTCGATCAGGTGGTGTTCGTGGGGCTCGACATTATCGACCTGGCACAGGACCTTCGTATGGCCGTTGCGGCGCGCCAGGCGCGCAATCGACCCGAAGCAGGGCGCCATGAAGGGCGTCCAGTACTTCATCAGCACGAAATCCGGGCGTTCGCGGCCGATCCGGCGCCCGACCCGCCACCAGTTCAGCGGATTCACCGTATGGACGCACCGCGTGATGTGCAAATCGGCCGGAGCGGGCGTCGTCACCGTCTGGCTCTTCCCCGGGAAGAGCAGCGACGGGTATTGCAGCGTGAAGGTCCGGATCTCAACCTCCGCACCCCGGCGCTGGAACGTCCGCGCCAGGATCTCCAGAATCGACGCCAGTCCGCCCCGATACGGGTGGGCGGGCCCCACAATGGTGATTTTCATAGCTTGATACAGGTTATCGCCCCAAAGTCCGCACCAGCGCACCTCCCGGCCTTCGGTCCTACACGCCTCGTCCTTCCCGGGCCCTTTGGGCTCCCCGGGCCGGGCGGAAAAGACCCGGCGGTGATCCCGGGACGCATATGCTCAGGCCCGGTTCTCCTGCCACTCCACGCTGGCCCGGACCGCCACCGTGCCGTCGGCCGAAATCTCGAACAGCGCCAAGCGTTCCCGCAACTCGCAACCCACCGTCAGCGTCTGCCCGAAACGGCTCTCCTTCAGGAAGTGGATGTCCAGACGCATCGGCAACTCGCACGTCAGCATCTCGACAGGAAGCATGTCGAACATCATCTCGATATAGCGCATCGTATTGACATGGCGGTTGAAGTCGATGTCGCTGTAAACGACCCGGTGTTCGGAGCACTGCGTGGGCGCCACCGAGCGGATCTTGCGCGGCATGGCAGCCGGCGGCGGCACGGGAACCACCGCCTCCTCGTGTTCGCGCCCGACCCACGAGAGGTCCACGGCCGAGCGAGTCGTCAGGTCGATCATCGCCCACTGCGTCACGGCCCGTCCGAATTCGCGGCCCGCAGCGTCGGTCAGCGTGAAGTTTCGGGTCGACAGGACCCGGCCGTAGTCGCTGATCCACGTCGCCACCGTATAGCCCGTGTACTGTTCGGGACGACGGTCGATCTCGACGGCCATCCGCGACAGCACCCACGAGTGGTTGTCGGCATTGAGCACATCCACTCCGAACCCCTTGCCGTAGGCGTCCAGGCCCGCCGTATTGAGAATCGAAGAGCTCAGCGACGCCAGCGTCGCCCGCAACGTGAAGTCCACATCCTGCGGCTCCACCCGGTAATTATAAAGCGATTTCTCTGCCATATCCGCATTTTAGCAGTACAAATATAGTGAAATTTCACTATATTGCCATATCGTTCATCTCAAAACCACACCTTATGGAGACAAAAAAACTCGACTTCTCGACAACGCTGAAAGACGCGATTTCCATCGGTCTGAAGAACGCACCTTCGGTCATCGCCGCCGTAGTCCTCTGGCTCATCACCATCTGGGTGCCCTACATCAACGTCGGGACGACCATTGCCATCACCCTGCTGCCCACCCAGTTGGCCAAGGGCAAAATCATCAACCCGCTGAGTATCTTCGAGGGCAAATACCGCCGGTACATGGGTGAATACTTCATCACCATGGGTCTGATGATCTTCCCGATCCTCATCGGGGTCATCTTCATGTTCGTGCCGGCCATCGTGCTCTCGATCGCCTGGACGCTCTCCTACTACTTCCTCATCGAGAAGGGCAAGAACCCCATCCAGGCCATCAAGGCGTCGAACGACGCCACCTATGGCAGCAAGTGGATCATGTTCGCCGCCAAACTCGTCGTCGGCATCATCGCCGGTATCCTCCTGGCGATCTTCCAGGCCCTCTGCGACGCCATCGACGTGAAATTCATCACCTATGTCGTGATGTTCGTCCTCTACGTCCTGATCATCTCGATCGACATGGCCGTCAACGCCTCCTTCTGGAAACAGCTCAAGGACAACGTGGAGTAACTCCTCCGGCCCAAAAACCAAAGACGACCCGTTTGCGGGCCGTCTTTTTTTATGTTCGATCGAAATTTACCGAAAAACGATAAATATTATTTGTTTTTCGAAATTTTCTCGTATCTTTGCTCTCGCAACAACAAAGCACAAGCCATGCAGAACAAAAAATCGCTACTCAAGCGGCTGCTGTTCCTCTACATCGCCCTCTTCCTGGTCATCGCCACAGGCCTTGTCCACAGCCTCCTGGGCGACTTCGGCCGCGGAGCCGCCGACGGAATGGAGATGGGGACCCGGATCGCCGAAAAACTCCAGCAGGGAGACCCCCGGATGATCTATCTGCTCGGCGACGTCCACATCATCGACGACAGCAAAAACTCCTCCCCGATCCGTAACGGCGCCGTCGAGATCGAACCCGTCGTCACGCGCATGGACCTCATCGTCGACGAGCCCGCCGAAACGGTCTCCCCGCTCGGAATCGCCTTCCACGCTGTGGGCGGCAGCCCCTGGATCTACCTCTTCGCCTTGCTGATCCCGCTGTTCCTGCTGGCCGTCATCATACTGATGGTCATCATCATCCGCTCCGTACGCCGCTCCATCCGCGAAGAGCGGCCGCTCAACCGCCGAAACGTCTGGTACCTGCGCTCGATCGGCATGCTGACCATCCTCATCGAACTGGCCAACTCGCTGTTCAACCATATCATGAACCTCCGCGCCGCCGAACTCCTCGCCAACAGCGGTTACACCGTCGATACCGGATTCGACCTCTCCTACTCGATGGTCATCATGGGAATCCTGATCCTCTTCGCCGCCGAGGTATTCGCCATCGGCCAGAACCTCAGCGAAGAACAGAAACTAACTATCTAAAATCCGTCACCATGGCCATAATCATCAATATCGACGTCATGATGGCAAAACGCAAAATCTCGCTCGGGGAACTCGCCGAGCGCGTCGACATCACCCCGGCAAACCTCTCGATCCTCAAGAACGGAAAGGCCCGCGCCATCCGCTTCTCGACCCTCGAAGCCATCTGCCGCGAACTCGACTGCCAGCCCGGCGACATCATCGAATACCGCCCGGACAAATCCGAAAACCAATAACTCATTTAATAAAACACTCGAATGAAGAGATTGCTTCTGTTCGCGCTGGCGACATTCACCGTCTGCAGCGCCGCGGCGCAGATGAATCAGCCGATTCCCGCCGATCCCGAGCTCCGCACGGGAAAACTCGAAAACGGTATGACCTACTACGTCCGTCACAACGAAAAGCCCAAAGGTCAGGCCGATTTCTACATCATCCACAATGTCGGAGCCATCCAGGAGGATGATTCCCAGCAGGGTCTGGCCCACTTCCTCGAACACATGGCCTTCAACGGCACGAAGAACCTCCCCGGCAAGCAGATGATCGAATACCTCGAAACCATCGGCGTGAAGTTCGGGGCCAACCTCAACGCCGGAACCAGCTGGGACCAGACCGTCTACAACATCTCCGACGTCCCGACCTCGCGCGAGGGGATCATCGACTCGGCGCTGCTGATCCTCCACGACTGGTCGCACTTCATCACCCTCGCCCCCGAGGAGATCGACTCCGAGCGCGGCGTCATCATGGAGGAGCTCCGCACGCGTGACGGAGCCTCGTGGCGCTCCTCGATGAAGCTCCTCCAGGCCCTCGGAAAAGGAACCAGGTACGAACACCGCAACCTGATCGGGTATCTCGACGGCCTGAAGAGTTTCGAACACCAGGCGCTCGCCGACTTCTACCACAAATGGTACCGTCCCGACTACCAGGCCGTGATCGTCGTGGGCGACATCGACGCCGAGGCCGTCGAGGCCAAGATCAAGAAGCTGATGTCCGACATCCCGGCCCCGGCCGCCGACGCCGCACAGAAGGAGAAGATCGTCGTCCCGGACAACGAGGAGCCGATCGTCAGCATCTACACCGATCCCGAGATGCAGGGAACCAAGGTCCAGCTCTTCATCAAACGCCCGGCCTTCCCCTCGGCTCTGGCCAATACGGTAAGCTGGGAAGCCGCCAACGTCATCGAATCCTACATCACCGTCATGGAGAATGCCCGCCTGCAGGAGATCGCCATGCAGCCCGATGCGCCGTTCCTCGGAGCCGGCATGGGCTCGGGTGACGTCATCGGCGTCATCCCCACGCTCAACGCCACGGTCTTCATCGCCATGACCCAGGAGGGAAAACTCAACCGCGGATTCGAAACCCTCTACACCGAAATGGAGCGTATGCGCCGCTACGGATTCACCCAGGGTGAGTTCGAACGTGCCCAGGAGAACCTCATGCGTCAGGTCGAGCGCACCTACGCCAACCGCAACGACCGCCAGAACAGCTCGTTCGTACAGACGTACCTGAACAACTTCCAGAAGAACACCCCGATCCCCGATGCCGAAACCGAATGGCAGCTCGACAGCATGCTCGTCAAGATGATCAACGTCGAGATGGTCAACGCCTTTGCCCAGCAGACCGTCACCCCGACCAATCAGGTCATCATCGTCACGGCTCCCGAGAAGGAGGGGCTCGCGGCCCCCACGGCCGAGGAGCTGCTCGCAATCCGCGAGAAGGTCGCAGCCGCGGATGTGAAACCCTATGAAGACAACGTCGTCAAGGAGCCGCTGATCCCCGAAGGAACCCAGCTCAAGGGGTCGAAGGTGAAGAAAACCGTCGAGGATCCCCGCCTCGGAACCACTGAATGGACGCTCGCCAACGGCGTGAAGGTCGTCGTCAAGAAGACCGACTTCAAGGCCGACGAAGTGCTGATGAGCGCCGTGGCAAAAGGTGGTCTCTCGCGGCTCTCCGACGAGGAGTTCTACATGGGTGAGATGATGCCCGCCATCAACTCCATGTCGGGGGTCGGCAAGTTCTCCGCCACCGAGCTCAAGAAGCAACTCTCCGGAAAAACCGCCGGCGTGCAGCCCGCCGTCGGCAACTACTCCAGCACGATGAACGGTTCGGCGTCGCCCAAGGATGTCGAGACCATGCTCCAGTTGCTCTACCTCCACTTCTCGCAGCCCCGCTTCGACCGAAACGACTACGACAACCTCATCACGATGCTCCGTTCGCAACTCGCCAACGCCCAGTCGAGCCCCGACTTCCGGATGCAGGAGAAGACGCTGGAGACCATCTACGGAAACAACCCCCGCCGCCGGATGGTATCGAACGAGATTATCGACGGTTTCGATTTCGAGAAACTCCCCGCCATCTACGCCAAACTCTACCCCGGTGCCAACAGTTTCGTCTTCACGTTCGTCGGGAACATCGACCCCGAAGTGCTGAAGCCCCTGGTCGAGAAGTACATCGGTTCGCTACCCACGACCAAGAAGCCGATGACCTGGCAGGACGACAAGGCCGAGCCGGTCAAGGGTGCGATCACCGAAGATTTCCGCGTGGCGATGCAGCAGCCCAAAGTCTCGGTATGCTACTACTTCTCGGGCGAAATGCCCTACACGTTCCGCGACAAGCTCTCCCTGACGTTCCTGACCCAGGCGCTCAACTCCCGCTACCTGGAGTCGATCCGCGAGGAGAAGGGCGGAACCTACGGCGTACAGGTCGGCGGTTCGACGGATTACATCCCCAAGGAGAGCTACGACATGACCATTTCGTTCGACACCAACGAGCAGATGGCTGACGAACTCTGCGAAATCATCCTGCAGGAGATCCGCCAGATTGCCGAAAACGGCCCCAAGAGCGAGGATATAGAGAAGACCCGTGAATTCCTGCTCAAGAGCTGGCAGAACAGCCTCCAGAAGAACAACGGATGGCTCGGGTACATTCAGGCCAAGTACGGTTCCGGTCTCGACTACGTCGGAGAATACGAAGAGTCGCTCCGCGCACTGACCAATGCCGACGTGCAGAAAATGGCCCAGAAGGTCCTGGCCGACGGCAATCTCGTGAAGGTCATCATGCGTCCCGAGAAGGCTGCAGAGGCTCCGGCCGAGAAATAGGCATCCGCCCCGCACCGGGTTTTAGCCGGACAAAGAAAGCGGCCGACACGATTATGCGTGTCGGCCGCTTTTTTGCGGCGCGCCCCTTTAAGAAAGGGGTTCTGTGGGCGAAGGTGGCTTCAAGGGGTTTCCGATCCAGTTCTGCGCTTCGACCGTTGGATGCGGATTCACGCCGCGGAAACCGCTAAAGGCCCAGCAGCCCACAAATCGGGCTTCTTAAGCCCGTCGGTTTTTGCGGGGCTTTTTGACGATGCAAAAAGCCCCTTTAAGAAAGGGGTTTTGTGGGCGAGGGTATCAGTGAAGGGTTTCCGATCCAGTTCCGCGCTTCGACCCTCGTATGCGGGTAAAAGTTGCGGAACCCACGTGAGGTTCAGCAGCTCATAAATCCGGCTTCTTAAGCCGGCGGCCCGGGAAGTCCCGGGCCGCCTCACCTTATTATCGATAAGCGCGGAAAAACGCTATTCGCCGCCTTCCATACCGCCCAGCGGATCGTTCTTCACGGGAGGATTGAACGGATCGTACTCCGCATACCCGTTTTTGTATGCCCAACGAGCCAGTTCGTCGGCCTCAGCCTCCGTCAACAGATCCTCGGCCTTGAAGTCGAGGTCCTCCAGCCGGCTCACCGAAATCTGGTACTGCGCATAATCACGGCTGCCTCCGGTAAACGAACTCTCTCTCGAATAGATCGCATAGATACCCAGCACCGTACCGACCGCACCGTCCTTCGGAATCGGCTTCATGGCAAACTGCGAATAACCGCTCGTGCGAACCGAGTAAACACCCGGATCCGACGTATAAACGGCCGCATCGTTGTACGAAATCAGCACCGAACCATACAGACGCACGTTGTTAATGTTGTAGGCCCAATAGTACCAGGGGGCATTCTGCGGCGAGCCCGAGTCGGTCACTACCCACGTCGGGAAGGAGCTGTCATACGAGCCGTTTTTCATGACGGGATTGACCACCTGATCTTGATTCGGAACCCCGGCATAACGTACCTTGACGTTATTGAAACGCACCAGACGGCCCAATGCCTGCTCGCCCAGCGCCGTCTGATAGTTCGAGGCATCCACGTCGAGGATATCCGACTCCTCCAGCTTGACCCGATCACCCGGGAAGACGCTCAGTTTCGCAATGTTCGGATTGTCCAGGTTCGAGTTTGCATAGAAGCGGTGTTTTCCGCCCGCATTGTTCGAATCCGACGGTGCATCGCCGATCGAGAGCATCATCCGGTAGTTGCCCAGGTAGAGTCCGTCGAGGCGGACATAGACCCACTGGCTCTCCATCGTATTCAGATCGAGGTAGTAATCCAGATAGAGACCGTTGTAGAGTTTCAACTCGATGGCTGCCGTTCCGTCGTAGATGTACAGCGACTTGTAGATATTACCCTGACGATCGCTGCTGATCACCTTGCCCTTGATGTAGTAGTTCGCAGCATCGGACCACCCCCGCAGGCCGGGGAATTTCGACTTGTCCTGCTCCTCGGACGTCAGTTCTCCGAACTTCACCGTCTGGGTCGTCTCCCAATCGTAGTTGGTACCCGTGCCCGAAATCGGGCCGAAGTAATCCTTCACCTCCTTGATCGTGACATGTTCGAGACCCAGGGCCGTCATGTCGGTGTCGGTATAGAGTTTCCGGGGCGCCGGGGTATCGAAATCGTTGTAGCAGCCTGCGGCCAACGCGCCGACAAGAACCGCCAATGCTATTTTAAGATTTTTCATAATCGTGTGTCCTTCTCGGTTGTTAGAATCGTAAGTAGACATTCAGGAAATAGGTCGTGCCGAGCAGGTAGAAATACTTCGACGGGAAACGGCCGAAGACATAGTCTCCCGTGCCGGAAGCACGGACCTTGCTCATACGCATCTGCTCGTAACCGCCCGTGCGGATATTCTGGTCGTTGAGAATGTTCTTCACCTCCAGGCTGCAACCCAGCATGTAACGACCGAGGTACCAGTTCTTGCCCACGTTGGCGCTCAGCGTGAAGTATCCGCCGAACTCCTCCTGTGCCCGGAGCTCCTTGATCGAGTTGATCGCTCCGGCGATCACCTCCGCATCCGGATTCGCAGCCGAAATCTCGCTGGCAATCACATTCGTATAGTATTCCGAAGCCGTATTCGTACGGTAGAACGGGTTCATCGACAGATAGAGACGGTCGTAGTAGTTCAGGTTCACCCCGGCAAACCAGCTGTTCGGGCCCTTGTAGTCCAGGCCTACGTTGATGGCCGTCTGCGGCGTGCTCTCCACGTGGTATCCCTTCCAGTTCACCTTGTCGCGCAGGACGATCTTGTCGACGTTGTCCACCGTCTGCACGAAGTCGGCGTTCGACGTGTAGGTGTAGTCACCCCAGCTGATCGCTCCGACGACCGAAATCCCGTTCCAGACCGGAATCGAAAGACCCAGCTCCACGCCGTAGTGCTCCTTGTCGATACCGCTCATCGCAAAGTTCGTGAACGAACTGCGCGTGTCGTCGTAGAACGAAATCACCTTCGACTGATCCTTGATCGTCGTGTAGTAACCCGACAGACGTGCCTTGATGTAGGGCAGGTTCAGATTGTAGGTCAGGTCCACGCCGAAGATCTTCTCGGCCTCCAGACCCGGCGTCGTGTTGCTGCGCGTGCGCGGGGACACAAAGGCCGTATTGAACTTCGGAGCACGCTGCTCGATCATCGCATTGGCCTCCAGCGAGTGTGCGGACGAGAACTTGTAGCCCAACGAGATTTTGCCCTCGTAGGTCAGGTAGTCGAGTTTCTTCGAATCGCCCTTCGAATTGTCCGGGAACAGGCCCTTGCGCCACATACCCTCACGGTACATCTGCGAATAGCCGACCGATGCGCCGACGCCCAGCGAGAAACCGCCTTTCGCCCATGTGTAGTTCGCCCATGCCTCCGTTTCGAGCAGGTGGGCACGGTACCAGTAGCCGTACTTGTCTCCCTCGCGGGCAATCCGCGCGTGGCCCGTAGCCCAGTAGTAGTCCAGGTCGTTCTGGTAAGCCGTTTCGCTCGCCATGTCGCGCTCGGCGAACTTGTCGATGTCGTACCAGTAGTCGCCGCCCAGCAGATCCTTCACCTGCGAATAGTAGTCCGTGCGGTTCACGCGCAGGTTCGCACCTCCCACGATCTTCATGTTGTTGCGCATGTTGTGCTGCACGTTCACGGCCAGGTTGTAGTCCAGCTGGTCCGTATGGCGCTCCTCGATCATGTAGTTCGAACGCCGGCTGTCGCCCATCAGGTCCGTCAGCTCCGTATCGACGTACTGGTTCTTGTGGAAGAAATCATCGTAATCGAGCATTCCGGTCCAGGCCTGGGCCGACTGGATCGCATTCTGCGTGTAGAAATAGATCGTCTGATCGGTCGTCGTTCCCGGCAGTATCTGCGTGAAGTCCGACGACGGCATGTAACGGTAGTAGTCCCCGCGCGGGTCCGAACCGGCGTTCCACGTCAACGCCGAATAGCCGTTCTTGCCGAAACGAAGCGACGTCGCAGCATTCAGGCGCGTGTTCTCCGACATGTCCCACGTGTAGTTCAGCATCACAATCGGCTCGTGCGTGTTGCGTACGCGCGAGTTGCGGAGCTTCCCGGCCTGGTAACCCACATTCGGGTTGTAGTAGTTGTTGCCGAACAGCGCGTAGGCCTCATCGGTCGAAGCCTGCTGCGCTCCTCGCTCCGCAGGCGATGCCAGCAGCGTCAGCGCCAGACGATGGTCCGTACCGAAGAGCTTCTCCACCGAAGCAAAATAGGCATACGAGTTGTAGTAAACCCCGTCCACGTAGCCGTTGCCGCCCTGGCGTGTGCCGATCGAGAAGGCGTAAGACCAGCCGTTGTCCAGCTGACCCGATCCGTAGGAGATCATCGCCCGGAAGCGGTACATCTGGTTGGCGTTCGACACGCTGACGCGGAAGCCCTTGCGAACCTGCGACGCCCGGGCATTGACGTTCGTCATGCCGCCGATGCCGCCGATGCCGAAATCCGCCATTTCGAGTCCCGTATAGTTCTCCTGGTTGCGCGTGGCATCGTTCAGACCGCTCCACAGCGACCACGGCCCGTAACCCGTCATGGCATCGTTGAAGCGGATGCCGTTCAGGTAGATGTCCGAATACTGCGAGTCGTAACCCCGGACGTTGAAACGCATCTCGCTGAAACGGTACGACGCAATGTTGTTGAACAGGTCCTTCGACGACGACAGCGACGACGGCAGAGCCTGCGTATCCGACGACGACGAGTCGCTGTCGAACTCCGCGAAGATCGCATCATCGAAGAATGCCGTGTTCGTGGGGCCCTCTGGAACCAGAATGACCTGTTTGAGGTCCTGGACATGCTCCGTACCCACACGGACCATGATCTCCTGCATCTCGAAATCCGGAGTCGAGAATTGCAGCGTATAGCTGCCTGCGGGAAGATTCTCCAACGTAAAGTAACCGTCGTTGTCGGTCATGACCTTCACGCCCAGCGACTCGATCTTCACCTCGACGTTGTTCAGGGCCACGCGTCCGTTGCGCGAAACCACCTTGCCGCGAACGCCCCCGCCCTGTGCATAGGACGCAAAACTTACGGCCGTGAACAGCAGAATAAGTAGAGTTTTCAGTTTCATACAAATATTGTTAGCGTGTTATTTGCCAATGTAGATATAGACCGGGAAGTGGTCGCTGAAACCGCCCTGGAAGTCGTTGCCCACGAACGTCCGCAACGGATAACCCTTGTACTGGCCCTCCTTCTGGAACATGTACGGACGGTGGAAGATTCCGCCGTAGAACTTCGATTTCCCGACCGGCTGAATCTTCAGCGATCCGGTCGATCCCGTGGCGAGGTTCTCCGAGACGACGATGTTGTCGAACAGGTTCCACTCGTCGCGGTAGGCCAGCGTCCCGTAACCGGCCTTGAGCAGGGCGATGAACGGGTTGAACATGTCGCCCTTCTGCACCTCCTTGATCTTGCCCTTGGCGCGCAGTCCCTCGACGATGCTCTTGTCCGTGGCATCGTCGTTCAGGTCGCCCATCACCACCGCTTTCGTGGCGGGATTCGCAGCCAGGACCGAGTCGACGATGTGCTTTACCTGACGGGCCGCCTCCTCACGCTTGGGCGACGAAGCCTCCTTGCCGCCCAGGCGCGACGGCCAGTGGTTGACCACGAAGAAGAACGGCTCGCCTTCGATCGTGCCCCACATCGTCACGAAATCGCGCGTCTTGAAGTCCGGCATCCCCGGCATCACGAACGGATAGGCCTTGCTGCCCTCCAGCTTGAATACATCCGGGCGGTAGAAGAAGGCGACATCCACACCGCGCGCATCGGGTGAATCGTAGTGAACGATCCGGTAGTTGCCGTGGGCGAGTTTCGGCTGTGCGATCACATCCTCCATCACCGAACGGTTCTCGATCTCCGAGACGCCGATCACCACGGGGAAATCCTTGTCCTCGGCGGCAATGTCGAACAATACCCGTTCGAGGTTGGCGAGTTTCTTGCCGTACTTGACCGAATTCCACTGCTTCGGCCCCTCGGGCGTGAACTCCTCATCCTTCACCCCCGGATCGTTGATCGTGTCGAAGAGGTTCTCGAAGTTGTAGAAGACCACTTTATAGGGCTTCTGCGCAAAGCACGCCACCGCGATCAACACGGCAATCAGTCCTGTCAAAAGGTTTTTCTTCATAAAGGCTTTTAAGGTTTTAATGAACTATCTTGCTGTCAGTTTATTGCCAGTCCGGGCCATTGTGCGATGTCGGGCTCGCGGCTCTTCAGCTCGTCGGCCACCGCCGGATCGAGGTTTCCGAAGAAGGTGAAACCCGTCTGGCTTTCGACCTCCTTCACCGGGCAGGCCGCCTCGAGGAGCGACATATCGCCGCCCGCCTCGCTGTTCGGGAAGATGAACCCGATGGCCTGCAGCTCGTCGGCCGAGAACTCCCAGATCTGGCGGTTCTCGTTCTGGTCGCGCTTCTGCTTCAGGAGCACCTTCCAGCATTTCGAGGGTACACTCACGCCGGAGACCTGTGCCGATCCCGGGATAGTCCCCGTCACGACGAACAGCGTGTCGTAACGCATCCTGGTGACCGTCGTGGGGGCCCAGGCCCGTATCTTGTCTTCGAGCGTCACCCAGCTGCCGCCGTTGAAGTCGTAGTTTTGCGGCATGATGTTCGTGGAGTAGAAGGTCATCGCGTTGGTTTCGTCCGTATTGTAGCGGTCGGCCGAGGGGCACTGGTGGCCACGGGCATAACCGCGGCCGTATGTATTCCGGACATCGTACTGCAGGCTGCGGTCGATGACGGGCAGCTGGGTGTTCGGGTCGTAGGCCCAGGCATCCGTCCGGCCCGAATTGGGCGAGGTATAGCAGCCGTGCAACGGGTAGGCGACCCACAGCGCCACGCGGCTCTTCGTATCGTAGCAGATCGAGAAGTTGCGCCGATAGCCGCCCGTAAGGTACCTGTTCGTGCCGCGCAGCGTCGTATAGTAGGTTTTGTAGATATAACTGGATCCCTGTCTGTAAGCGGGTTGTTCGCCCCAGGGACGTTGGTATTCCGGATTCTGCGAGGCGGGCATCTGCCACATCGTCAGCAGGGCGGTATAACCGTTCGAGAAGGTCACGGTAATCTCTGCCGCACGGTATTGGTCGGAGGTGTTCTCCCCGATGGAGAGGGTGAGGGATTCTCCGACGCTTGCGGCCGCCACCGCAGTATTGGAAGGGAACGAACACCAGTTTTCGTCGCTGTCCGCGAGGGAGATCGTCGCCACGAAGGAGGTCCCGGAGGGGCCTTGCGTGGTCAAGGTGTTCGTTGTAGCGGAACAATTCACGGTCGCTGCAGCCAGCGCGGCGGCATTTTCCACCGCATCGTCATCGTCGCTGCATCCCGCGAAAAGGACAAGCAGGGCCGCAAGGATCAGCATCGGCCGGGCTGTCGTCTTGAAAAACTCGAAAAACATCCAAAAAGTATAAATCTCCAATCAGGGGCGTTTTGCAAGCCCGTTTTTAGAAACCAAACTCTTGACGGGATATTTTTCAATACCCCGCCAAGAGTGGTTGGTTTATAAGTCGGTTTCCTCGACTATTTAGAATAGGTAACAGTCATCGAAACGATACGAGTCTGCTCATTTTTACCGCTCGAATTCTTATTCGGATCCGATGTAAAGACTACACTATCTGCGTTTCCGGTCCAAGTCGGAGCAACATAGGTTCCCGGTTCTGCTGACGTAAAGTGGCTGTAACTATCTGAAGCGAATTCAAATTCAATTTTGGTAATCGTAGCGCCACTGACCGTCAACTGATTCGAAGCATACAAGCGAAGAGCCGAACCAGACGTGTAATATGCGGGATCACTTGAGCCTCCATTCTTTGCAAACGTGAGTGTAATGTCGTCTTTCGTGTAAGACGTTACTTTTTCACTATTGCTCCAACCGCAATCCGCAAAGGTAATGGTTACCGTAGCTTCCTCACCGGACAGCGGAGCCGACTGCTTCAGCGCTACCGTAGCCTGAGCGACAGCGGCTCCGCCTTCCGAAGCGGCCGCATAGATCGTCAGCGTGGCCTCGCGGGCATCGCCCGTGTTGGGCTCGGCCGTAACCTTTACCGGGCTGGTCACCTCACCGGAGGGAACCGAGAAGCCTTCGCCCTCAACCTTTGCATACACCTTGTTGCTGCCGGGATTGGCTACCGTAAAGACAATATCCTGCGTATCGCCCTCGGCTGCAAACGTCGACGGAGTGGTCGTAATCGTAACAGCAGGCGTCGAGGTGTTCTTCGCGATCGACGTCATCATGATGTTGATAGCCGTCTTGTTGTAATTCGTACCGCTGGCAAAGCCCGTTACGTCAACAAGATCTCCGTTTTCAACAATGCCTTCGATATCCTTGTCGAAAGCATAGGCCAACGTAACCGTCTTGCCATTGTAACCGCTGACGGCAACCGTGTAGCTGTAATATTTGCCCGTCGTGGACGACTCGCCCTCCGTGATGGAGAGGACACCCGAAAGCTTCACATACTGGTACTTCATATCGCTTTCATAAGCCGTAAGGGCTGCGGCGTCGAATACAGTGGGCTCTCCCGGGTTGAACGTCTCGTTGCCCTCCTCGGTGATCTCCGGCGATGCGAATTGGAGCAGGCCGACCTTCTCCGGGAACTGCTCGATCTTACCCTTTACGGTTACCTTCTGGCCGATTTCGTAAGTATTGGAGGTCTGCGTGGTCCACGAGGAGTTGTAAACAAGCACATAACCCGATGCGTCGGCAAGCAGGAAGCTGGACGTATTGACAGCTACGATCGAACCCGTGATCTCCCAATATTCGCCGGCTGCAATCTGGCTGATCGTTCCGGTCTTGTACTCCGGACCCGAATAGGTACCGTTCAAGCCACTGAAATCCGACGAAGTACGCGGCATGATCTGGCCTTCGCCATTGTATTGGCTGGCAATACCGATGATAGAACCGCTCTTTTCGGGAATCGTCTCATCCTTGAAGGTTGCAGCGGAACCCGTACGGACAACAAACGTAGTCTTTTTATCCGGAAGAATCTCAAAATCCTTATTACCATTCCACGTCGTTCCTACAACGTCGACATTCGGCTGGCAATTCTCGATCTTCACGAGCATCGACTCATAATCCAGAATCTTGTCTACCGTAATCGTTACGGGTTCAAGAGGTTCTGTCTGGGAGGTCGTAATCTCCTGCTGATCGTTGATCTTCAATTGAAGAACATCGTTATAGTAGCTGATCTGTGCATTCGTCAAAGCAACCTCAATTACAGTACCGGGAGTCGGATTTAACGTCTTGAATGCCGATGCATTAAGGGTAAGACCCGATCCAGCAACCGAATTGGCATCTTGAACAGCAATATAATAAGGAGCCGAATTTCCGGATGCCATATTCTGGCCCGTTGCATCCGAAACAACGATACCCTTCAAGGTCATGGCTTGCAACTCATCGGAAACAGCACCCGACGTAGTACTCATCGCTTTGAGCAAAGCACGGATTTCAGCTACGTTGGTCTGAACTTCCGTCGAGCCTCCGGCGTTCTGCATGATCGTGATCGTCACTTTGTCCTGGAGAGGAATCCCCTCAAACGAACCCGCCGTCGTTACCGTGGCCGTAATCGTACGCTCGGCCGCCCGAGATCCCAACTTGAATTTCAACGACGTAGTACCTCTGCCGCCCGTTGCCGGCAGAGCCTCACAGTCGGCAACGTCGTCCCCGCTGAACGTTACCGCCCAGTCACCCGAGGATTCGATCGTCACGGCTTCCGTCTCACCACCCTCCAACGCTACGGCAACCGTCGCGGTCTTGCTATCGCCGTTCACCGTGATCGACGGAATACCGCCGCCATCATCCGAATCATCGTCCGAACATCCGGTAAAGGCCGCTACGGTCAATACCGAAAAGAACAATGTCTTCCACAAATTAACTTTTTTCATAAAAGTGAGTATTAGTTAAAAAAACTGTAGCCAATCCTATTTTTTTAAAAAATTGTAATTACATAACACCGATTGGGTCCTCAAAGGTAAAATTATTTCCCGAATTTGCAAAAAATTGTAACAATCTTTTCATATAAATCCGGAACTTCCGAACATTTACCGGATCCGGTCCGCACTCCGGACCAGCACTTCGTCCCGGAAAATAGCCCGCGAAGCCAACCAGGCAAACAGCAAACTTACAACGGGTAATACAATGGATATGCCAACCCCGTGCGTCGAAAACGAAAACTCCGAAACAACCCGGCTGCCCAAATAGTAATAAATGCCCTCCATCACCGCACTCCCGACCAGCAGCACCATCTCAGCCACGCACAGCCGGATCTGAAGCAGACGCCGCCGGTACAGAAAAACCGTGACCAACGGCAACAGCGCCGCCGCCGAAAGCAGGATCCCCAGATAAACCGCCGGCTGGAGCACATCGCCTCCCGCATCCTTCAGTGCAAAGGCGTAGAGCCCGAACTCCTCGCCTCCGCCCCCGAACCATGCCAGACGCGAAAATAACGTGACGGCCATCAAGACCGTAATAATCAACAGATAAAGGCTTTGAATTCGTTGTATCATCGTTTACAGGGTTTTGTCGATCAGGTATTTGTTGCGGTCCGTGGAGTTGCGGTTGATCAGCTCGCCCAGGAAGCCCGCCAAAAACAGCTGCACGCCCAGAATCACGGCCAGAATGGCCAGATAGAACAGCGGTTGGTCCGTCACCCCCCGCAACGGAAGCCCGTGGAACTGTTTCCACAGCTTCTCGCAGATCAGCCAGCACGTCGTGCCTCCGCCCAGAAGGAACATCACCGTCCCCAGTCCGCCGAAAAAGTACATCGGCGACCGCCCGAAATGCGTCATGAACATCACCGAAATCAGGTCCAGATACCCTTTCACGGTGCGTTCCAGCCCGAATTTCGAGTGTCCGTACTTGCGGGCATGGTGTTCGACGACCTTCTCGCCGATGCGCCGGAACCCGGCCTGTTTGGCCAGGATCGGAATGAAGCGGTGCATCTCGCCGTAGACCTCGATCGACTTCACGACCTTGCGCCGGTAGGCTTTCAGGCCGCAGTTGAAGTCGTGGAGCCGGATGCCCGAGGCCCGGCGCGCCGTCCAGTTGAAGAATTTGCTCGGCCACCGCTTCCCGATCGGGTCGTAGCGCTTCTTCTTCCAGCCCGAAACGAGGTCGTAGCCCTCGTCGAGGATCATTCGCCGCAGGGCCGGGATCTCGTCCGGCGAATCCTGCAGGTCGGCATCCATCGTGAAGACCACCTCGCCCCCGGCCGCCGCAAAACCGCAGTACAGGGCCGCGGATTTCCCGTAGTTGCGGCTGAAGCGGATGCCCCGGATCGCCGGGTAGCGCGGTTTGAGCTGCTCGACCGTCGCCCACGAATTGTCCGACGAGCCGTCGTCCACGAAGATCAGCTCGTAGCTCAGGGCATTCGCGCGGGCCACGCGGTCGATCCACGCCGCCAGTTCCGGCAACGACTCCTCCTCGTTATAGAGCGGTACGACGACCGAAATGTCCAGTTTTTCCATCCTGCGAGTCACTCGTTACCCGGCTCTCCGAACGGCCGGGGTGCCCGGGAAAGGACGCCCGCGATAATCAGGCCGAACACGGCGCCGAACAGCAGGCTGCTGAAAATTCCGCCCCAGAGCGTCTGCAGCACCGACGGTACGGGCGCCGTCTGCAGTTGTTCCATGCTTTGCGCGAAAAGGCCCTCCATCGAGGCCGGGATCCCTCCGCTGCCCGCAACGATCCTCTCCACGGCGGCAATCAGCCGGTCGACATACGCGGAGTAGCCCACCGCCACATGGAGGTAGAGCGCCTGCACGGCCCCGACGATGATCCCCGCAAGTCCCGACACGGCAAGCACGGACGTATAACCCTGCATGAAGGAGAATCCCTCTTCGGCCGTACAGAGTGCCGAACGGCTGCGCGCGAAACGGTGCAGCAGATAATAGTGCGCGATCACCACGGCGATCCACTCCACGAGATAGAGCATATAAAGGCCCACACGCCCCGCAAGCGTGATCTGATTCTCCACGACAAACGATACGGCAAGCAGCACTCCGAGGATAGCCCCGGCCTTCGCAGCATCGTTCCAGAAATTGTTCCTGTTCATCTTTTTATCGCGTTCCTTAAACGTTTCCTGTTGTCCTATTGCAATTCGCCCCTGCCCTCGCGGAGAATTTCCGGCTCATCGCCCGTGAGATCCACCACCGTCGTGGGGACATTGTCTCCCATCCCGCCGTCGATGACCAGCGAGACCTCGCGGCCGTAGCGCTCCTCGATCAGTTCCGGGTCGGTCGTATATTCGACCACCTCGTCGTCATCCTTGACCGAGGCCGTGACCATCGGGCACCCCAGCGCCTCGACCACCGCCCGCGCCACCGGATGGGCCGGAATGCGGATTCCGATCGTGCGGCGACGCTCCAGCGCCTTGTCCGGCACCCGCGACGAGGCCGGCAGGATGAAGGTAAAGGGGCCCGGGAGGTTGCGTTTCAGAATCCGGAAGGCCGCATTGTCCACCCGACAATATTCGGCCACCCCGGCAATGTCGTCGAAAACCACGGTCAGCGGCGCGTCACTGCGCCCGCGCAGGCGACGCAGCCGGTCCACGGCCTTGGCCGAGCGCAGCGAACATCCGAACGCATAGACGCTGTCGGTGGGATAAATCACGATCCCGTCGCGCTCCAGGGCCTCAACGACCCGCTTCAATTCCCTTTCCGAAGGGTTCTGTCCGTATATCTTTACCAACATGGGATCGCAAATATACGAAAAATACCGATATTTTATCCGGTTATTTGATTTTCCGGCGGTTCAATTCCGCACTATAGGCCCGGGCATTGCGGTTGTGTTCGCTCAGCGTCCGCGCAAAGTTGTGGTACCCGTCGAAGGTCGGACGCGCGCAGAAGAAGATATAGTCGTGCTCCTCGAAGTCGAGCACCGCCTCGATGGCATTCTTCCCCGGCATACAGATCGGCGAGGGCGGAAGGCCCTTATTTATATAGGTATTGTAGGGAGACGGGTATTTCAGGTGCTTGTAGAGGATGCGCCGCAGCCCGAAATCCTGCATGGCATACTTTACCGTCGGGTCGGCCTGCAGCGGAATGCCGCGCCGCAGGCGGTTGACATAGACACCAGCGATCCGGGGCATCTCGTCCGTCTTGCGCGTCTCCTCGTAGACGATCGATGCCAGGGTCATCACCTCCAGGCGGCTCAAACCGCTCCGCTGGCGTTTGGCATCCCGTTCCGGGGTCCAGAAACGGTCGTATTCGTGCTTCATGCGCCGCACGAACTCCTCGGGCGACACCGTCCAGTAGCATTCGTAGGTGTCGGGGAGGAACATCGAGAAGAGCGTCACGCTGTCGAAGCCCGCCTCGGCGGCCAGCTCCCGCGAGGTCAGTGCCGCGGCGAACGACGCCGAATCGGCATCGAGCTGCCACGACAGCCGCCGGGCCAGTTGGGCCGGGGTCCGGACGTTCTGGATCGTTACCCGCACGGGCGTCTGCATCCCGAGCTTGAGCATCCGCACGACCTCGATGACGTTCATCCCGGGGCGCAGGACGTAGTGCCCGGGCTTGAAGCTCCCGGCCAGGTCGAGGCGCCGAGCGTAGGCCCGGAAGGCGGCATGGTGCCGGATCCGGGGCATCAGCGAATCGGTCAGCGTTTCGTAGGAGGCACGCGAACTCACGAAAAGTTCGGACTCCTGCCCGACGGCGCTGCCCTTGAACTGCACGATCAGCAGCACGGCGGCCGCAGCCCCCAGGACGACACACGCCAGAAAGATCCGGAGCAAAGTTTTTTTACGCATTTCGCCAATTTTTTTGCAAAGATAGGAAAATATTCCTACTTTTGCACCCCGGGTGAGTCTTACACGACCAGCTCCCGCAGAATCCCCCAGGCGAGGAATCGAGCAAGGGTATGCGGTCGTAG
>CALUKL010000023.1 GCA_944321195.1 uncultured Alistipes sp. | reverse complement strand
CCGTGATGGACTCGGTGTCGGTGAAGACCACCTTCAAGGAGACGCTGGCCGAGAAGGGCATCATCTTCTGCTCGATCTCGGAGGCGCTGCGCGACCATCCCGAACTGGTGAAAAAATACCTGGGGAGTGTCGTGCCCTACACGGATAACTTCTATGCGGCGCTGAATGCCGCGGTCTTTTCCGACGGGTCGTTCTGCTACATCCCCAAGGGGGTGCGGTGCCCGATGGAGCTGTCGACCTACTTCCGGATCAACGCCGCCGGAACGGGGCAGTTCGAGCGGACGCTGATCGTGGCCGACGAGGGCGCCTACGTGAGCTACCTCGAAGGGTGTACGGCGCCGCAGCGCGACGAAAACCAGCTGCACGCCGCCGTGGTGGAGATCGTCGTCGAGCGCGACGCCGAGGTGAAATACTCCACGGTGCAGAACTGGTATCCGGGCGACCGGGAGGGCCGGGGCGGCATCTACAACTTCGTGACCAAGCGGGGCCTGTGCCGCGAGAATGCGCGTCTGTCGTGGACGCAGGTCGAGACCGGCTCGGCCATCACGTGGAAATACCCGAGCTGCATTCTCGCGGGTGACAACGCGGTCGGGGAGTTCTATTCGGTGGCGATGACCAACAATCTCCAGCAGGCCGACACGGGCACGAAGATGATCCATATCGGCCGCAACACGCGGAGCCGGATCGTCTCGAAGGGCATCTCGGCGGGCCGGAGCGAGAACTCCTACCGGGGTTTGGTGCGTGTGGCGAAGGGTGCGGAAAACGCCCGCAACTACTCGCAGTGCGATTCGCTGCTGATCGGCGACCGGTGCGGGGCGCACACCTTCCCGGTAATCGACTGCCGCAACCGCACGGCGGTCCTGGAGCACGAGGCCACGACCTCGAAGATTTCGGACGACCAGCTCTTCTACTGCAACCAGCGGGGGTTGTCGACGGAGGATGCCGTGGGGTTGATTGTGAACGGTTATGCGCGGGAGGTGCTGTCGAAGCTGCCGATGGAGTTTGCCGTTGAGGCGCAGAAACTGCTGGCCCTGCAGCTGGAGGGATCGGTGGGATAGGCTGAAGGATGAAAGTCGTCGTCATAAACGGAAGCCCGCGCCGCAGCGGACTGGTGTCGCGGATGCTCGACGAGGTGGTTGCCGGAATGCCCGAAGGGGTTGAGGTGGAGCGCTACTTCGTTCACGACCTGACCGTCAGACCGTGCTGCGGATGTATGAAATGCCGTTCGCTGCATCGTTGCGTGCTGGCCGAGGACGATGCGCACCGCGTGGCGGAGGCTCTTCGCGGGGCCGATGCGCTGGTGGTGGGGTCACCCTGCTACTGGGGCAGCATGAGCGGCGAGTTGAAGGTGCTGTTCGACCGCATGGTCTATGCCCTGATGGAGGATCGGGAAGGCAGACTGCCGGCCCCGCTGCACAAGGGGAAACGGGCGGTGATGGTGGCCACATGCAATACGGCCTGGCCGTTCAGCGTCTGGTTCTACCAGACGAGCGGAGTGTTCCGCGCGTTGCGGGAGATCTTTCGTTGGAGCGGCTTCCGGGTGGCCGGGATGCTGGGCAAGAGCAATTGCCGGAAGCATCCGGAGCTGACGGCCCGTGAGGTTTCGAAATGCCGGAGACTGGGCGGAAAGCTCTGCCGGGCGTAGGAACCCGAGAAGCGACGATGCGAAGTCCGGGGCCGAGACGGATTTGAATACGCGGCCGCAGGGCGCTGGAGGCGGCGGCCGGAAAAGTGATAACAAACGAAATTTAGAGAATAGATACAGATATGTTAAGCGTAAAAAATCTACACGCGACGGTCGAGGGTAAGGAGATCCTCCGGGGCATCGACCTCGAGGTGAAGGCCGGCGAGGTGCACGCCATCATGGGGCCCAACGGCTCGGGTAAATCGACCCTGGCATCGGTGCTCGCGGGCAACGAGAAATTCACCGTTACGGAGGGTTCGGCCGAGTTTCTGGGCCGCGATCTGCTGTCGATGTCCATCGAGGACCGCGCGCGACTGGGGCTGTTCCTGGGGTTTCAGTACCCGGTGGAGATTCCGGGCGTCACGATGGCCAACTTCATGAAACTGGCGGTCAACGAACAGCGCAGGTACCGCGGCGAGGAGCCGCTGACGGCCGCCGAGTTCCTGCGCCTGATGAAGGAGAAGAGCGCCGTCGTGGAGTTGTCGTCGAAACTTACCTCGCGGGCCGTGAACGAAGGTTTCTCGGGCGGTGAGAAGAAGAAGAACGAGATCTTCCAGATGGCGATGCTGGACCCGAAACTGGCGATCCTGGACGAAACCGACTCGGGACTCGACATCGACGCCCTGCGGATCGTGGCCACGGGCGTCACGAAGCTGCATACGAAGGATAATGCCACGGTGGTCATCACGCACTACCAGCGGCTGCTGGACTATATCGTTCCCGACGTGGTGCACGTGCTCTACAAGGGGCGGATCATCTACACGGGTGACAAAACGCTGGCCTTGAAGCTCGAAAAGGAGGGCTATGACTGGCTGATCAACGAATACGACAAGTGATGGACCGGATACTGGAAATCATCGGGGAGCTCCGCAAGGCCGACCGGGAGGTGTTCCGGGTCGGGGCGCCGGTTCCGCAGCCCTATGCGTCGGTGGATCCCGAACACCTGCGGGTGGAGCTGGCGGCAGGGGCTGCGGCGCACCTGGTGGTGCTCCATACGAAGGCGGCTACGTCGTCGCTCGACGTGACGCTGGCCGAAGGCGCGCAACTCGAACTGACGGAACTGTTCCTTGGCGGGACGTTCTGCGAGACGACCGTGCGGCAGGGGGCCCGGAGCCGATGCCGGATGACGACGGTGCTGCTGGCCGGGGCGAATGTCGCCTGCCGGATCGAACTGGAGGGTGCGGATGCCGAGAACAACCTCGGCGGTGCCTTCCTGCTGGGCGGCCGGGAGCACGGGGTCGTGAAACTCCATACGAACCACCGGGTTGCGGAGTGCCGCAGCGACTCCACGATCAAGGGCGTGGCGGGCGGTGAGGCCGTGGGCGAGTTTTCGGGACTGGTCTACGTGGCGCCGGATGCCCAGCGCACCGATGCGCAGCAGCAGAGCCGCAACGTGCTGCTGAGCGAGACGGCGCGTATCGAGACGATGCCGCAACTGGAGATCTATGCCGACGACGTGAAGTGTTCGCACGGTGCGACCGTCGGGCAGATGGACTCCGACGCGATTCTCTACATGCGGCAGCGGGGCCTGAGCGAGGCGCAGGCGCGGCGGCTGCAGATCGAGGGCTTCGTGGGCGACGTGGTTCGCCGCTGCGGGATGGAGCCGCTGGGCGAGGCCGTGTTGGAGCTCGCGGCGGAGAAACTGGAAAAACTGTAACGGCATGTTCGACGTCGAAAAGATACGTGAGGAGTTCCCGATCCTGGGGCGCAAGGTCTACGGACGTCCGCTGGTCTACCTCGACAGCGGGGCCACGGCGCAGAAGCCGCTGTCGGTGATCGAGACCGTCGACCGGCTGCACCGCGAGGGGAATGCCAACATCCACCGGGGCGTGCACCTCCTGTCGGAGGAGGCCACGGAACTTTACGAGGCGGCGCGGCAGCGGATCGCCGACTTCATCGGCGCCTCGGCGAAGGAGGAGGTGGTCTTCACGGCCGGGGCTACGGCGTCGCTCAATACGGTGGCCTACGCCTGGGGCGATGCGTTTGTCGGCGCGGGGGACAATATCGTGGTGAGTGAGATGGAGCACCACTCGAACCTCGTTCCGTGGCAGTTGGTCGCCCGGCGGCGGGGAGCCGAGTTGCGGATGCTTCCGTTCGACGACCGGGGGGCGCTGCGCACGGACCTGCTTCCGACGCTCATCGACTCCCGCACGCGCGTGGTGGCCGTGACGCAGGCCTCGAATACGCTCGGCACGCGTCCCGACCTGCGGCCCGTCATCGAGGCGGCGCATGCCGTGGGGGCCGTTGCGGTGGTCGACGGCTGTCAGGGCGTGGTCCACGGAGGTGTCGACGTCCGGACGCTGGACTGCGACTTCTACGCCTTCTCGGGGCATAAGCTCTACGGCCCGACGGGCATCGGCGTGCTGTACGGCAAGCGCGAATTGCTGGACCGGATGCCGCCCTTCCTCGGCGGCGGGGACATGGTCGACCGGGTGTCGTTCGCGCGGACGACCTTTGCGCCCGTACCGTTGAAATTCGAGGCAGGTACGGCCAACTTCATCGGCGCCATCGGGCTGGGCGAGGCGGTCCGGTTCCTCGAACGCTTCGACGCTGCGGAGATCGAGGCGCACGAATCGGCGCTGCTGAGGCGTGCCACCGAACGCCTTTCGGCCATCGAGGGCCTGCGCATCTACGGAGCGACGCCGGACAAGTGCGCCATCGTGTCGTTCAACATCGAGGAGGTGCACCCCTACGACGTGGGGATGATCCTCGACAAACTGGGCATTGCAATCCGGACGGGGCAGCATTGTGCCGAACCGGTCATGGAGCACTTCGGCGTGACGGGCATGTGCCGGGCGTCGTTTGCGCTGTACAATACGGCGGCGGAGGTCGATGCCCTGGCGGCCGGCGTGGAACGGGCCGTCCGGATGCTGCGCAACTGAAAAAGCGACGACCGGGCTGCGGAAAACGACGGAAAACGGCAAAAAAAACTGCGGCGGATAGCAAACCACTGAAGAAAACCCAAGAAAAACCCAAGAAAACCCATGTTCATCGTACTCGAAGGTCTGGACGGAGCCGGGAAATCGACCCAGATACGGCTGTTGCGGTCGCTCTTTGCGGAGCGGGGCGTAGCGAGCGAATATGTTCATTTCCCGCGTTTCGACGCGCCGGTCTATGGCGAACTGATCGCCCGCTTCCTGCGGGGCGAATTCGGGGGTGTGAACGAGGTGGACCCCTACTTGGTGGCGCTGCTCTTTGCCGGGGACCGGGCCGAAGCGGGCGGGATGATCCGCGAATGGCTCTCGGAGGGTCGGGCGGTGATTCTGGACCGCTACGTCTGGTCGAACGTGGGCTTCCAGTGTGCGAAGCTCCCTGCCGGCGAGGCGCGCGAACGGCTGGCGCGGTGGATCCTCGACCTGGAGTTCGGGCACAACGCCCTGCCGCGTCCCGACGTGTCGCTGTTCCTCGACGTGCCCTTCTCGTTCACGGAGCGGAAGCTCGCCGAGACGCGCGAGGGTGACGACCGCCGCTACCTGCAGGGTGCGCGGGACATCCACGAGGATGCGCTGGATCTCCAGCGCCGGGTGCGCGAGGTCTACCTTTCGATGGCTGCGCGGGACGCTTCGCTGCGCGTGGTCGACTGCAGTACGCCGACGGGCGCGATGGAGAGCCCGGAGGGCATATTCGAAAAAATCCGCGGGGTGTTGGCCCCGATAATCGACGCACGATGAGAAGGACCCGGGGATTCAAGATCGCAACCAATATCTGCCGGGTGATCCTGGCCGTGACGTTCATCTTCTCGGGCTTCACGAAGGTGATCGACCCGTGGGGCACGGCCCTGAAGGTGAACGAATACCTCTCGATCTACGGCATGGAGTGGCTGCAGCCTGCGTCGATGACCTTTTCGATCTGGCTGTGCGGTGCCGAACTGATGATGGGCTGCATGTTGCTCTTCAAGGTGCGGATCCGGCTGATTTCGATCTTTGCGGTGGTGTCGATGCTCTTCTTCACGGTGCTGACGCTGCTGAGCGCCACGGTGCTGCCGGTCGAGGATTGCGGCTGCTTCGGCGATGCGCTGAAGCTCACGCCGTGGGAGACCTTCGTGAAGAACCTCGTGCTGCTGCCGATGGCCGTGGTGGTGTGGTGGCGTTACCGCCCGGACAAGATCTTCGCCTTCAAACCCCTGGAGATCGTGCTGACCTGTCTCTTTTTCTCTCTGTCGATGTACCTGGGCTACTACTGTTATATCCACCTTCCGCTCATCGATTTCCTGCCCTATAAGGTGGGGGTGAACATCCACGAGGCGATGCAGGCTCCGGTCGTCGAGGCGGGCGAGACGGAGACGGTGCTCGTCTACCGCAACCGGGCGACGGGCGAGGAGCGGGAATTCGCGCTGGATGACCCCGAGTGGCAGGACGATACGAAATGGGAGTGGGTCGATACGCACACGACGAGCGATGTGCCGTCGGTCCGGCCGTTGGTGAGCGAATTCGCATTGCACGATGCCGAGGGTGATGCCACGGAGGAGGTGATCACCCGCCCGGGCCGGGTCTACATGCTCTGCGTCACGGCATTCGACCGCCTGCCGCGGGGTTGTGCGCGGCGGATGGCGCGGCTGGTCGAACGGGCCCGCGAGGAGGGTGCCGAGGTGGTTTGCCTGACGCCCGACCCGCTCTACGGGGAGATGTGGCACGACTTCGGAACCGGGAAGGTGCGGTGTTACAACATCGACGCCTCGACGATGCGGACGATGCTGCGGGCCGAAAACGGGCTGGTGACGCTGGACGACGGCACGATCACGGCTAAAAGGAACTGTCGGGATATTCGTCCGTAGGGGCGCGCGGCGCGTGCCGTGCAGCGGCAGCAGGAGTGGGCCGCGGCGCACTCCTGCGACGATATCGTGCGGGAGGAGATGAACGGCTGGACGGCGCTGGTTCAGAGCCGGGCGCAGGTCGACGCTACGGAAGAGAGCCTGCGCATCGCGGGCGAGAACCTTTCGATCAGCACCTGTTCCTACAGCGAGGGCCTTGCGACGATCCTCGACGTGCTGCAGGCACAGCTGAGCTGGATCCAGCTCTATATGAATGCGATCCGGGCGCACTTCAACTATGCGGTAGCGGTTTCCGACTACCGGCGTATCACGGTGCAGGGGCTTGAACAATAAGCCTGCGGCAAATTCCGTTCCTTGAACGGCGGGCTGTCGAATAAATTTGTTATCTTTGTCCGATTGTTGGCCGTTCGGGAGTGCGGCCCGGCGTTGCGGAGCGGAGAATCCCGGTTGGGAGGCTTGTCCGCAAGGCCGCAGGGGCTCCCGAGGTACCGTTTCTGACCCATTGATGTTGCGTATGCGAAAATCCCGGATCCTGACGCTGATAGTGGCGTTCACGCTCTCGCTGCCCGTTGTGCGGGCTGCGGATTCCGATCCCGAAACCCTGGTGCGGCGGGCCCGCGACCTCTTCGGCTACGGCCGCTGGAGCGATGCCCGCCACGAACTGCTGCGGGCCCGCGAGGCCCTCGAACCTGCGGACCGCCTGCTCTCGCAGGAGATCGAATACTACCTGGCGGCCTGCGCCGTGGAGCTGGGCAGCGCCGATGCCGAAGCGGCCCTGCGCGAATTCGAAAACCGCTATCCCGAATCGGTCTATGCCAACGACGTGCGCTTCTCGCTCGGATCGTTCTATTGCGCCGCGGGGAACATGCCCAGGGCCCGCGAGGCCTTCGAGCGCACCAACTACAACGCCCTGAGCGCGCCGCGCCGCGAGCAGTACGACATCCGCATGGGGTATGTCGAGTTCTCGGAGGGCGACTACAAGGCGGCCTATGCACATTTCGACCGGATCGGCAGCCGCAGCGAATATGCCGACCATGCACGCTATTACCTCTCCTATATTGACTATGCCGAGGGCCGCTATGCCCGGGCCAAGCAGGGCTTCGCGTCGTTGCAGCGGAGCGACGCCTACGGGGCGCTGGTTCCCTACTACCTGCTTCAGATCGAGTTCCGCGAGGGCAACTACCGCTACGTCGTGGAGCACGGCGACGAACTGGCCCGAAAGGCCGTTCCGGAGCGGCGCGCCGAGCTGGAACGGGTGATTGCCGAGTCATGGTTCCGGCTGGAGAATTTCAACCGCACGCTGGAGCACCTGGCCGCCTACCGGAGTGCGGGCGGGGAGATGGACCGCGACGCCTGCTACCTGGAGGGCTTTTCGCTCTACCGCACGGCCCGCTACGGGGAGGCTGCCGAATGGCTGCGCAAGGCGTGCGGCGCGGAGGATGCGTTGACGCAGAACGCCTCCTACCACCTGGCCGACTGCTACCTGCGGGCCGGGGACAAGGAGCGGGCGATGCAGGCCTTTGCGATGGCTGCGGACGAGTCGCTGGATGCCGCGGTGGCCGAGGATGCGCTCTTCAACTACGCCAAACTGCAGTACGAACTGGGCGGCGGGGCCTTCAACGGGGCGATCAACCTCCTGACCCGCTATATCGAACGTTACCCCGCGTCGCCGCGGGCCTCCGAGGCGCGGACGCTGCTCATCGCCGCCTACTACAACTCGCGCGACTACGATGCCGCCTACCGGGCCATCAAGTCGATGCCTTCGGGCGATGCGGAGATCCGTGCGGCGCTGCAGAAGATCGCCTATTTCCGCGGGCTGGAGGCCTACAAGGCGGGCGACATGCGGGCGGCCCGGGCGTGCTTCGCCGAGTCGCAGTCGGCGAACATCAGCCCCAAATATACGGCGTTGAGCACCTTCTGGCAGGGGGAGATCGCCTTTTCCGAGGGGGATTACGCCGTGGCGGCCGCGAAGTACAACGCCTACCTGAAGCGTGCGCCGCGCAGCGAGCGTGAATATGCGCTGGCGTGGTACAACCTGGGTTACTGCGCCTTCGACCGCAACGACCCCGAACAGGCCGGGGCGTCGTTCCGCAAATTCCTCGGAGCCTACGCCCCGCGCGACCGCTACCGGGCCGATGCCCTGAACCGGCTGGGCGACGTGGCCTATGCGGACCGGCGCTTCGAGGAGGCGGTCGGGGAGTACGACCGGGCCATTGCGCTGGGAACCCCCGAGAAGGAGTACGCCCAGTACAAGCGAGCCGTGACGCTCGGCATCCTGGGACGCACGGAGCAGAAACAGCAGGCCCTGCGCCAGATCGAGGCGGCGGGCGGCGACTATGCCGACGAGGCCTCCTACGAACTGGGCCGCAGCTATATCGCACAGGAGAAATACGCCGAGGGTGCCGCCCAGTTGGAGCGGTTCGTGGCGAAATACCCCTCGTCGCCGCGTGTCATGCAGGCGTGGTCGGACCTGGGTCTGGCCTACCTGAACCTCGGGGACAAGCAGAAGTCGCTGGCCTGCTACGACCGCGTGGTGGGGTCGGCCCCGCAATCCTCCGAGGCCCGGGATGCGATGCAGAGCATCCGGGAGATCTACGTCTCGGAGGGCGATGTTGACGCCTACTTCGAGTATGCCGCCAGGGCGGGGGTGGAGAGCGACCTGACGGCGCTGTCGCGCGACTCGCTGTCGTTCGCCGCGGCGCGGAAACTCTACCTCGACGGCGACCGGGAGGCGGCGACCCGTTCGCTGCGCAACTACGTGGAGAGTTACCCCAAGGGCTCCTACCGCACCGATGCGCTCTACTACCTGAGCGACTGCTACCTCGTGGCGGACGACCGCGAGCGGGCGATCGAGACCCTCACGGAGCTGGCCGAGCAGGGTACGACGCAATATACGGTTCCGGTGCTGGAGAAACTCGCCGAGATAACCTTCGAGGAGCGGCGCTGGGACGAGTCGGCGGCGGCCTACCGGCGGTTGTACGATGCCGCACCGAGCCGGACCGGGCGTGAGGATGCCATGACGGGTTACGTGCGGGCCACGGTGGCCGGGGGCGATGCGTCGAAGATTGCCGCGATGGCCGCCGACGTTGCGGCCTGCAAGGATGCCGGGACGGTGGCCGTGCGCGAATCGAAATACGCTCTGGCCACGCAACTCCGCGAGGCGGGCGATGCGGCCGCTGCCGGGAAACTCTACCGCGAACTGGCCGCGGAGGTGCGCACAAAGGAGGGTTCCGAAGCCGCCTACCGCGTGATCGAGGCGATATTCGCCGAGGGGGCGCTGGACCGCACCGAACAGGAGGTCTTCGCCTTTTCGGAGCGGGATCCGCAACCCTACTGGCTGGCCAAGGCCTACCTGCTGCTGGGCGAAGTCTACGTCCGCAAGGGCGACACGTTCCAGGCCCGGGCCACGTGGCAGAGTGTGGCCGACGGCTACTCGCCCGCCGATGACGGAATCGTGGAGGAGGCCAAGGCGCGAATCGCAAAACTCAACTGACCATGAAAAGATTGTGGATGATAGCCGCCTGTGCGGCGGTGCTGCCGCAGCTGGTTGCGGCGCAGGTCGAGAAACGGGTCGAGGTGACGAAGGCCTACGTCCCGAAGGTGGAGAGCGCCTTGAAACTGGCCGTGGAGCCCGACATGACCGATACGACGCGGATGCGTCCCGAGATCGACTATACGGTGACGCCGCTGTCGCTGCGCACGACGCTTACGACGCGCCCGATCCGCCCGGCGACGGTCACCTATTGGGAGTTCAACCGCCCGCTGCCCTTCTACCTGAAGGTCGGGGCGGGCTATCCGCTCAATTCGGTCGTGGACTTCTACGCCACGACGCAGAACCCCTCGACGGGCTACGTGATCGGATACGTCAACCACGAGGGCAGCTATTCGAAGATCGCCAACGAGATCGACGCGAAGAACAACTCCACGCGGATGTACAACCGGGCCGGGGTAGCTGCGGGCAAGTACCTCGGGCGCCACATCCTCGAAGGGGAACTCTCCTACGACAACCGGATGTACCACCGCTACGGGAGCTATACGACGGTCCCGGAGAGCGTCGGGGCGGTGGATTTCGGCGGCGACGGGATGAACGATTACGGCAATGCGGCCTTGTCGCTGCGCTTCGGCGATGATTTCCAGGACCTTTCGCGGGTGAACTTTGAGGTGGCGCTGCACGGCGACCTCTTCTTCGACCACTCCGAGCGTCCCGATGTCGGGGAGACGGGCCGTCAGTTGAACATCGGAGCCGAAGGGCGGATTGCCAAGGGTTTCGTGCGCAGCAGCTTCTCGCTGGGAATCGGTTACGATTATTTCGGAGGGCAGCAGTGGCTGTCGGACTACCGGCAGCAGCTGATCCGGGCCTCGCTGCGCTATCGGTTTGCCGGCGGGGTCGTCGGGCTCGAAGTCGGGGGCGACTACTACCACGACCGGGTCGAGATGCCGGGCGACCCCGAGGCACTGACCGAAACGGGAGATTACTTCATCCCCTTTGCACGCCTGGACTTCAACCTCGGGACGCCGGGTCTGAAACCCTTCTTCGAGGCCGACGGCACGGTCCGTCCGAACGATTTCCGCACGCTGACCGCCGCAAATCCCTACGTGGCGCCCGGGACGTGGCTCGACAAGAGCTCCGTAGACTACAACTTCCGGGCGGGGCTGGGCGGCACGCTGTGGAGCAAGCGCTTCGCCTACCGGGTCTACGCCGGATTCTCGGTACAGGACAACCGCCTCTTTTGGGCGACACTCCTCGAACGCTCGGGTGCGGACGGCGAATACGAAACCTTCGCTTCGACCTTCATCCCGCAGTTGGGACGCCAGACCGTGACGTCGTTCAACGGCGAAATCGAGTACCGTCCGCTGAGTTCGCTGATGTTCGATCTCGGGGTGCACGGCCGCTTCTACAACGTCGAGTCCGACTGGGACAACGGCGAGGCGTCGTTCGTCGGGAATGTCGGGGTGACCTACACCGGACGCAAGGTCTCGTTCGGGGTCGAGGCCCGCATGGAGAACGAACGCCGCTGGACGACGATCGACTACCTGTTTTCCGATGAAATCAGCTACCTGCCGGCCTTCAAGGTCCCCTTTACGGTGGACTTGCGGGCGCACTTCGACTGGCGGGTCTCGCACCGCGTGACGCTCTTCGTCGAGGGCCGCAACCTCGCCAACCAGCGTCTCTACGACTTTGCCCGCTATCCCGAACTGGGTGCCCGTTTCGTTGCGGGCATCAAGGCCAACTTCTGACGGCTGCGGGATTTTTCTGCCGGGGAGGGAAAGAGAAAGATTTCCGGGCCTCGGCTCCTTGCCAGTCGAAGGGCGGGGAAAGGTCCACCGTGTGCGGCTCCCCGGCGGGGGTGAACCCCCGGGGTGCGGCGAAAACCGGCCGAATGATCTTTCTTTTCGGTCGGAACGAATAACGGTGCGGAATTTTTGCTATATTGTACACGGGTTGCGACAAAACGCCGCAACCCGTGTACAATTTTAAACCGAATCGTTATGAAACATGCGATGCCCGAGCTTCCCTATGCGATGGAAGCCCTTGCCCCGAAGATGAGCCGCGAGACGCTCGACTACCACTACGGGAAACACCTTCAGACTTATGTGGACAACCTGAACCGGCTGATTTCCGGAACCCCTTACGAGGCGATGCCGCTCGACGAGATCGTGCGCCGGGCCGACGGAGCCGTCTTCAACAACGCCGCACAGGCCTGGAACCATACCTTCTTTTTCCAAATGCTGACCCCGGAGCCGAAAGCCATGCCCGAGGCGCTGGCCGCCAAACTTGCCGCCGAATTCGGATCGGTGGAGGCCTTCAGGGAGCAGTTCGCCAAGGCAGCCGTAGGGCTCTTCGGCTCGGGCTGGGTGTGGCTGGCCGCCGACCGGTCGGGGAAACTCTCGATCGTGGCCAAACCCAATGCCGGGAATCCGATGACCGAGGGACTGCGTCCGGTGCTGACGGTCGACGTCTGGGAGCACGCCTACTACATCGACTACCGCAACCGCCGGGCCGATTTCGTGGCGGCGTGGTGGGAGCTTGTCGACTGGCGGAAGGTGGCCGACCGGGCCATTCCGCGGCGTTACAAATGCACGGCGTGCGACTACGTTTACGACCCCGCAAAGGGTGATCCCGAGACGGGTATCGCTCCCGGTACGCCCTTCGAGGAGATTCCCGACGACTGGGCCTGCCCGCTTTGCGGACTTTCGAAGGATGCCTTCCGGCCGATGGAGGAGTAGGGGATTCCGGGCCGGATGCAACGGCCCGAAGCCCTCGTTTTAAACAGGAAAATCACATGAAACTGAAAATCGGATTATTGGGTGTCGCCGCGTTGTGCGGTACCCTCCAGGCCCTGGCCTGCACGGGTATCTCGCTGACGGCTGCCGACGGCAGTTACGTGCAGTCGCGCACGATCGAATGGGGCAGCAGCGCTCTGGAGAGCATGTACGTCATTATTCCGCGGGGGCAGGCGCTGCACTCGCTCACACCGACCGGCGGCCAGGGGCTCGCCTACACGGCGCGTTACGGCGTGGTGGGGCTGTCCGTGGTCGAGCAGGCGTTCATCGCCGAGGGGATCAACGAAGCGGGACTTTCGGCCGGGCTCTTCTTCTTCCCGCAGTACGGCGGCTACGAGACTTATGACCCGGCGCAGGACAACCGCACGCTGGTCGACTTGCAGGTTGCCGGATGGATTCTCACGCAGTTCTCGACGATCGACGAGGTGAAGGCCGCGATCGGAAAGGTCCGCATCGTGGGGCTTGAAGCCAATGCCGTCGTGCATTGGCGCATCGGTGAGCCGTCGGGGCGTCAGGTGGTGCTGGAGATCGTCGGGGGCGTGCCGCACTTCTACGAGAACGAGGTCGGCGTGCTGACCAACGCGCCCGGCTTCGAGTGGCAGGTGACCAACCTGAACAACTACGTGAATCTCCGGCCGGGGGACGTTGAACCCTACCAGGTGGGCGAAAAGGCGCTGCGGGCCTTCGGCGCTACGGCGGGATTCCTCGGACTGCCGGGTGACGACACGCCGCCGTCGCGGTTCGTGCGTGCGGCTTTCTTCCGGGCCACGGCTCCGCAGCGGGCCACGGCTTTCGAGACGGTGCAGGAGTGCTTCCACCTGTTGAACAACTTCGACGTGCCGATCGGTCTCGAACACCCCGCCGGGCAGTGCCCCGACATCCCGAGCGCCACGCAGTGGACCTCGGCCATCGACCTGACCCACCGTCTGCTCTACTACAAGACGGCCTACAACAACACGATCCGCTGCATCGACCTTTCGCAGATCGATTTCGGGAAGGTGCGCTACCAGTCGCATCCGCTGGACCGCGTGCAGCAGCAGCCCGTGGAGCGGATCACGGTGAAGAGCTGATTGCTTCGGCCGCCGGGCGGGAGTCCGTCCGGCGGATCGACAAGCCGGTAAAGCCCCGGTCCTCGTTGCGGGACCGGGGCTTTTATTTGCGGAAGATGAAATAGACGGCCAGGATGATGCAGAGGAAACCTGCGAGGTGGTTCCAGCGCAGGGTGTCGGACTTCATGAAGACGAGCGCGAAGACGGTGAAGACCAGCAGGGAGACGACCTCCTGGATGACCTTGAGCTCCCAGATCGAGAAGGGCCCCCCGAACTCGGCCGAACCGATGCGGTTGGCCGGGACCTGGAAGCAGTATTCGAAGAGGGCGATGCCCCAACTCAGGAAGATGATGGCCATGGCCCCGAAACGTTCGAGCCGCGATTTGAAGGCGATATGCCCGTACCAGGCCAGCGTCATGAAGGCGTTGGAGATGACGAGCAGCAAAACGGTGGCAAATCCCCGGAACATAAGTTACATGCTTGAAAACGGCGCAAAAATAGGTAAAATTTCGATATGTCGGTTCATTTGTCGCATTTTGCGCCGGGAGCGGTCGACACGCCGCTCTACACGCTCTCGGAGCGCCGGAGACGGTGGCTGGTCCGTTGCGGGGTGATGCTTCCGCCCGACAGGGTGGCCCGCAAGGGGCCTCGGACGCTGTTCCGCGGGCGCCGCCGCTGTGTCGCGGGACTCTTCACGAAACTCTGTCTCTTTTTCTGCCGTCTGTTCCGGCACCGTGGCTCGGTCCGGTCCTGCGGCTTCGGGTGGTGCGTCGGCTGCTGCAGCCGCGGGGTTAGTCGGCCAGCAGGGCGTCGAGGTCCCGCAGGTCGGCAAAGGTGTCGACAATCCGGTCGGCCTCGGTCTCCCGTTCCAGCACCTCGCGCGGAAGCGTGGTGGCCAGTGCCACGATACGCCCGGCTCCGGCCCGGCGTGCTGCCTCGATCCCGGCTTTGGCATCCTCGAAAACCACGCAGTCGGCCGGTTCCACGCCCAGCGCTGCCGCGGCCGTGAGGTAGATCTCCGGATCGGGCTTGCAGTGCGTGACCGCATCGCCCGAAATCCGGGCCTCGAACCACGGCCCGATGGCGCACTTTTCCAACACAAAATCGACGTTTTTCCGGCAGCCCGACGATCCGACGGCACACCGCACGCCCCGGGTGTGAAGCCCTTCGAGGAGTTCGCGCAGCCCCGCAACGGGGTGGATCTCAGGGGCGTAGATTTCGCGGTAGATGGCCTCCTTTTCTTCGGCCAGCGCCGCGAGGCCCTTGGTGCGGATCACCTCCTCGGGCATGATCATCCGCATGATGTCGTCGTTGCCCATGCCGTAACCCTGGCTCAGGCGCTCCTTCCAGTCCGTCACGCCGTAGCGTGCGCAGAAAATCTCGAAGGCCCGGATATGGGCCGCGGTGTTGTCCACCAGCGTGCCGTCCATGTCGAATAAGGCCGCTTTTTTCATCGTGAGTTCTGTTTTTCGAGGCGTAAAGATAGGCAAAATTCGCGATTTTCCATAAATCGCACGCCCGGGGAGACTTTTTGGGAAAAAGCATTACCTTTGCGTCGTATCAGCCGAACAAGAGATGTCACGCGGAAAAATCGAAAAAACAAATGCCGCCCGGTTGCTCGACCGTGCGAAGATCGCCTACGAACTGGTTCCCTACGAGGTCGACGAGGAGCACCTTGCGGCCACGCATGTCGCCGAACAGCTGGGCGAGGATATTTCGACGGTCTTCAAGACGCTCGTGTTGAAGGGTGACCGCACGGGCTATTTTGTCTGTGTGGTTCCGGGCGACCACGAGGTCGACCTGAAGGCCGCCGCAAAGGTCTCGGGCAACAAGAAGTGCGATTTGATTCCGATGAAGGATCTGCTGCCCGTGACGGGCTATATCCGCGGGGGCTGTTCGCCGATCGGCATGAAGAAACTATTCCCGACCTATATTCACGATTCGGCTGCGGCGCTTCCGTTTATCTACGTCAGTGCGGGGGTTCGCGGGTTGCAGCTGCGTCTCGACCCGAAGGCGCTGGCGGCCTACGTCCGCGCATCCTTCGTCTCCCTTTCTTAGCAGGGTCGGGAGCGGAGATTTGCTTCCGAATCTTTCAACATCCCTTCGCCCACAAAACCAGGCTCTTAACCGGGTGCTTTTTGCATCGTCAAAGTGCGCCCGCCTCTTAGGCAGGCTTTAGGGGCGAAGGTGCAAGCGAATGGTTTCCGAAGCAGTTCCGCACTTCGAACGTTGGACGCGGATTCACGCTGTGGAACCCATTCACGGGTTCAGCAGCCCACAAAACCGGTTTCTTAAACCGGCGGCTCTTGGGCGGGGGTTATTGGGCGGGGGTTATTGGGCAACTTCGTTTTTGGAGCGTTTGCGGGTGTTGCTGGAGAGATAGCGTTGCAGGGTCTGCTGCAAGCGTGCCGGATCGAGGTGCTGGCGAATATCGCCGCCCTGGGCGATGGAGATCTCGCCGGTCTCCTCGGAGACGACGATGATGATGGCGTCGGAGATCTCGCTCATGCCGATGGCCGCACGGTGACGGGTCCCGAACGACTTCGGAACGTCGCTCTGCGTCACCGGAAGGATGCACTTCGCGGCAACGACCCGGTCGCCTTCGATCAATATGGCCCCGTCGTGTAGCGGGGCGTTCTTGAAGAAGATGTTTTTCAACAGCGGCGTGGAGACCTTGGCGTCGAGTGCGATGCCCCCCTCGGCGATAAGCCGCAGGTCGCTCTGCTGTCCGATGACGATCAGTGCTCCGGTCTTCGCCTCGGCCATTTCGCGGCAGGCCGTGACGATGGGTGAGATGTTCGTCTGTATGGTGTCCTCGCCGGTGGAGAAGATCCGGGTGATGAAGTTGAAGTGCTTTTGCCGCATTCCGATCATCTGCAGGAACCGCCGCAGTTCGGGCTGGAAAACGATGATCAGCGCAATGGCCCCCACGGAGATGAGTTGCCCGAGAATCGTGGAGAGAAGCTCCATGTTGAGGGTTTTCACGACAACCCAGAGCAGGTACACGGCGATGATTCCCGAAAGGATGTAGGGGGCATTGGTACCCTTGGTCATGCGGTAGATCCAGTACATGATCAGGGCCACGAGGATGATGTCTATCAGGTCGACGAATGTGAACGGCACAAATCCCATCGCAGTCGTAAATTTATCGTGGTTTGCTATTGACGGCACAAATGTATGAAAAAAAACCGACTTCCGCCTGCCGGGGAAGCCGGTTTTTTAATCCCGGGAGCCCGGGGTTATTTCTGGTCGTTCTTTTTGTCGGCGGCATAGAGTTCGTTGACCTTGGCCAGCACGGCGGGGGTGATGTTCAGGGTCGTATCGGCATCGATGAGCGCCGAGGCGTTGATGATGAGTTTGTATTTTCCGTCGGCGTTGATCTCCCGGACGGCGCGCTGGAGGAGGTCCTGGGCGCGGTTCGAGAATACGAAGTTCTCTTCATCGAGGGTCTGGGCCTCTTTCTGGGCGTTGGCCTGGTAGGAAGCGACCTTTTTCTGGATGCTCTCCTGCTGGGCCTGGGCGTCGCGCGAGGTGATGAGCCCCTTTTCGTACTTCTCCTGCAACTGGGAGGCTTCGGCCTGGAGGTTCTTTTCGCGCTGGGCCCAGCTCTTCTGAGCCTTCTGGGTCTTCTCCTGGAGAGCTACGCCTTCGGTCTGGTAGAGGTCGCACTGGGCGAGCACGGCCTCGACCTGGACGTATGCGATGTCGCTCGAAACGATCTGCTGGGTCGCCGTTTCGGCTGCGGCCTGGGTCTGTTCTGCGTTTTTCGGGCCGCAAGCCGCGAGAAGGAGTGCCGCAGCCAGTGTCGGAAATAGCGTTTTTTTCATATCGATTTGTACAGTTTGGTTAAAAATTCCGCATTTGAATCACAAAGATAAGAAAAAATCTTTATTTTTGTCTTACGGACCATAAATTTATCACAAACGCCCGAGGTGCTCCGAATCGGAAGCATTCGGGAAGGGAACAGGCTTTGGATGCCGGCTTTCCGGGAGGGGAGTCGGCAGGGAACAGTTGCCTGTTTTTCTGCGGGGAGCTGCCGGTTTCTGCCGGTTTCTGCCGGTTTCTGCGGAGGCGGGGCGAGAGTCCGGAAATTGGAATTTTAGACATGTACGAATACATCAAGGGGACCGTGGCCGAAGTGGCTCCCGCCTATGCGGTGGTCGAGGCCGGAGGGGTGGGTTATTTCCTGCATATTTCGCTCGAAACCTACTCGGCGATCGAGCACGCTTCCGAGGCGAAGCTCTTTGTGCATTATGTGGTGCGGGAGGATGCGCAGCTGTTATACGGCTTTTCGACGAAGGTCGAGCGGGAGTTGTTCCGGCTGCTGATCAGCGTGTCGGGCGTGGGGGGCAATACGGCCCGGATGATCCTTTCGACCTATTCGCCGCGGGAGTTGCAGGGGATCATCTCGTCGGGGAACGCCGTTCTGCTGAAGAACGTCAAGGGCCTGGGGCTCAAGACGGCGCAGAAGATCATCGTCGACCTGAGCGGGAAACTCATGACGCTGGGGGCCGAGGCGGAGGGCCAGCCCGTTGCGGGACCCGACGGCGGAGTGGTCGAGGAGGCCCTGGAGGCGCTGGTCATGCTGGGGTTTGCCCGCACGGCGGCGGAAAAGGCCGTGCGGGGCGTGGTGCGCGAAACTCCGGCGGCACCCGTCGAGGAGGTGGTCCGCATGGCCTTGAAGCGCCTCTGATGGTTCGGACGGGCCGATTCCTGGACCGAAACGCTCCCGGGAGCCTGTTGGAATCCCAAAGTATCCTGTTCCGTCTGTTTTGGCAAAGTAATTGCGCTAAGTTTGCTGCGACTTAAGTAAATCGAATGTTTCATGGAAGAGAGGTTCCCGATCGGATTCCTGTACGTTTTGCTCGGCATCATCGTTGTGGCTGTCATGCTCGCGCTCCTTTCCTATGGGTGGAAACAACGCAAGTTGCAGCGGTTGCAACATACGCGCAAGGATTATACGTACCGGAAAAAAAGAGGATAGCAGGGCTGCCCTCTTTTTTTTGCCTTTCCGGGATGCTGAGCGCGGATTTTTTCCGTTTTCAGTTCGTAAATCGGATTGTTTTTGTAAATTTGCACGATTATATGCCGATGAAACGACTGCTCATTATCTGGTGCCTGGCACTTCCGGTGCTGTTCTGGGGTTGTTCCCAGGAGGAGGATATCCTTCCCGAACAGCGCCAGAGAATCGTGTCGTATCTCGAACAGACCCATTCTCCCACGCTGATTCCCGACACGTCGCTCGAAGAGGGCAGCCAGTTGCCGTATTACACCGTTTCGGGCAATACGGTCTATCGGTACATCAAGAACGTCTACGACCCCGACCGGGAGAACCGGACCGAAGTGGGCGAAAACTCCACGGTGGCCATCACCTTCCGGGCCTATCTCTTCAGCTATTCGAACATCACCGACTCGACGTTCCCCTTCTGGTCGAACGACCCGCTGCTGGAGAACGCCTACCGCGAACTGGGCCTGAATGTCGATGGCGGAGTGTGGAGTTTCGAACCCTTGTGGCTGGATATGAGCGGCGACATACTAAACGGCCTGCGTCATGCGTTATTGGGTTGTCGGGAGGGCGACGAGGTCGAGGCCTACATGACCTTCAACATGGCCTACGGTGATGTGAATTTCAGCACCATTCCGCGGGAAAGCCCCGTGGCGTGGTTTTTTACGGTGGATACCGTGGAGTGACAAAATATTGATTTAGAATCGCAAGACAAAATATGAAGTGGATTACCCGTTTGCTGTATCTTCCGGTAGTCGGAATGCTTTTTCTGAGTTCCTGTGCCAAGGAGCAGACCGAATCGTACGACAAGTTCGAGGATCAGGCGCTTGAAGCCTGGATGACGCAGAACCGTCCGGACCTGCTGGGCAATCTCCAGTCCGAAGGCGGGTACTACGTCGATGTGATTGAGGCCGGAGAGACCTTGAGCGACAATGTGCTTCCGATCCGCGATACGGCGTGCTGGGTGCGGTTCGACTTTTCGGGCCGCGACCTGAGCGGCAATATCATCCTGACGCGCCGCGCCGCCGAGGCCAAACTGGTCAATACCTTCACGAAATATACCCACTACGTACCTTACTACCGCTATTGCGGTGTCGCCAACACGAGCCTGCTGGAGGGCTCCTACCTGGCCATGCGCAATGTCCTGCACCTCGACGAGGAGTATGCCCAGGAGCGGGGCCTCGATCCGGAATTCGAACTGCGCAAGGGTTCGAAAGTCGTGCTTTACATGCCGTCGCGGATCGTGGGATCCAGCGGTGTGGAGGGCGATGGCGGTTATGAGGGCCAGTATTCGCTCAGTTCGAGTCGTCCGTTCATCGTCGAGATGGTGGTGAAGGAGATCGTCAAGAATCCGCTGGAGAGCGAAGGCTCGGATGTGGACTCCTTCTGCGAGGCCAACGGCGGGCTGTGGCTCTACACCAAGGAGGAGGACGAAGACGAGGCGAATTCGTCGGGGCTCCCGACCGGCTACGACGACGAGAACCACCCCTACAAGCTCCGCGACAAGGGATTCCGTTGGGTGAGTGTGAACGATACGCTGGCACAGGTCTATGTGGACCTGCTCTACGACCCGACGAAGGCGGAGGACAACCTGAAGTTCGATTTCCCGGTCAAGTCCGAAGAGGGAGAGCTGTTGCGCAATAACCAGCGCTACAACGTCGGCTTTACGCCCTACGACGGCAGCGATCTGGAGACGAAGATTGCCGAGGTGCTCAAGGAGCGTTTCCACTCCGACAGCGAGGAGGGGTACAAGCACCCGGGCCTTGCCGACCGTGAAGCCGATTCGGTGGGCATGGACGGCGAGGCGAAGATCTGGTATATCGGGCGCTTCCTCGACGGCTTTATTTTCGATACGAATATCGACGAGGTGAAGGAGCTGATCTACGGGGAGATTTCGTCGGAGGGTGAAGCCCTCTCCTACACGCCCGAGAGTGACCAGACGCGCTATATCTCGGCCTACTATTACTCGATTCCGAACCTGTGCTACGGGCAGTGGGCGGAGTTCGTGACGGTTTCGAGCCATGCCTACGGCGCCACGGGACAGTCGGGGAGTACGACGACGAGCGGCGGTTCGACGGGCTATTCGTTGAGCTATCTCGACTACCTGAACTACTACAACTATTACAACAGCTACTACGGCAACAGCTATTACGGCAGTTACTACGACAACTACTATTACAACTATTATAACAGTTACTACTACAACTACGGCTACGGTTACGGGGATACCACGACGGAGACCACCACGACTGTTTCGACGGAAATCCCCTCCTATACGCCGTTGATCTTCCAGATTTACATCGAACCGGCCGAAGATTAGCGGCGCGGGGCGGCCGTGGGGGCTGCGGTGTTTCCTGCAGTGTTCCTGCGGTGTTTCCTGCGGTGATTCCTGTCAGAGGTTTCTGCCGGAGATTCCGGAACCGACCGGACGCGGATTGTGCGTTCGGTCGAATTTTTTTGTCGACGGGGGTTGCGGTTCCGGATTTCGGGGGCTGGGGAGACCGTGGTTTTCGGATTCGGGGATTGTGTTGCGATCCGATGACAAACCTGTTGCATTTTTTTAAGGTTTTTGAATGGGAAATTTTGTAATTCCGTAAAAAAGTATTAATTTAGAGTGTTCAAGAACCATCAACCAAAAATTCTACGGATATGATTATCACATTTAACGAGTTGCGCCGTATCAAGGATCGGCTGCCGAGTGGCAGTTCGCAGCGCATTGCAGATGAGTTAGGAATCGATGTCGAGACGGTCCGCAACTATTTCGGAGGCAGCCACGCAGCCAAGGAGTGCGTCGGTGTACACTTCGAACCGGGGCCGGACGGCGGTGTTGTCACGTTGGACGATACGACGATTCTCGATGTTGCGATGCGTATCCTGAGCGAGCAGCAGCAATAATCATAAAAAGGATTGTTCGGCGGAAGCCGGAAGCAAGCCTGCGTTTATGCGCAGGCTTTTTTATTCCACCCGCCGGTTTAAGAAACCGCCCCTTTCTTAAAGGGGGCTTTTTGAGTCGGCAAAAAGCCCCGCAAAAACCGACGGACTTAAGAAGCCCGATTTGTGGGCGAAGGTATGTCTGAAAGGTTCGGATTCGGTTCTGCGCTCCCGACGGTCGTATGCGGGTAAAGGTTTCGGAAACCCCAATAAGGCCCAGCAGCCCACGAAACCCCTTTCTTAAAGGGGTGACAAAATGCCGGGAAAAAGGAGGAGAGGAAGCGAAAAAGAGGGTGGTTTCTGCCAAAGGACTGACAAATTGGCAGAGAATGCCGATTGGTACGACCTTTGTGTGAGGTAGGGGCGTAACCGACGGCCGGAACCCCGAAGGGCGAGGGATCGGAGGTTCGAAAAGCGAATTACGAACAATTAAACATATTTACGATTATGGCAAAGATTATTGGTATTGACTTGGGAACCACGAACTCCTGCGTGGCAGTGATGGAGGGCAACGAGCCCGTCGTGATTCCGAACTCGGAGGGACACCGCACGACTCCGTCGGTTGTAGCGTTCACGTCGGAAGGCGAGCGCAAGGTGGGTGACCCCGCGAAGCGCCAGGCTATTACGAACCCGAAGCGGACGGTCTTCTCGATCAAGCGCTTCATGGGCGAGACCTATGATAAGGTTACGGCGGATATTGCGCGTGCTCCCTATACGATCGTGCGCGGCGACAACAACACGCCGCGTGTGGACATCGACGGACGCCAATATACGCCGCAGGAGATCTCGGCGATCATTCTCCAAAAGATGAAGAAGACGGCCGAGGATTATCTGGGCCAGGAGGTTACGGAGGC
>CALUKL010000022.1 GCA_944321195.1 uncultured Alistipes sp. | reverse complement strand
ATTTTCGGGGGATATTTTGGAAATCCTGATTCAATTCCTATCTTTGCGAACAGTGCCTTTGCGGAAAAACGAATGCTTATGAAATCGAAACTGACACTTTTTGCTCTGGTGCTTTTGAGTGTTTTGGGGACCGCGTCCTGCTCGAAGGGGAGCGGCGGCGATGCAGGCGGCGATGACGGGAGCGGCGGAGACGATCCGGGAGCGACCTCTGCGGTCCATGCGTGGGAACTTACGTCGTGGAACGACAATACGGCGATTGCGGGCTATGTCTACCTGCAGTTCGGGGATGATGGGTCCTTTACCCTTTATCAGGAGATCGGGGAGACCTCGACGGCCGGTTATGAGAAGTTGACGGGGACCTATGTGATCGAGGAGGACCCGGATTCGAACCGGATCATTTCGGGCTGCTATTCGGACGATACGCCGTGGTCGGATACCTATATCATTGAATCGTGGACGGAGACGGGGATCCGCTGGCGGTCGGTTTCGGAGGGCATTGTCTCGGTCTACACGTGGGTCGAACTTCCGGATTATGTGGTGGAGCCTTCGGTTTCGGCCTCTTCCCGGAGTGCGTCAGTCCAGCATCGGTTCCTCTGATGCTTCGGACGGATCCCGGACGGGAAACGGGCTGTCGGCGATTGCCGACAGCCCGTTTTTCTGATTTCCGCCCGGAGGGTTTCCCGTTTCCGCCCGGAGGGTTTCCCGTGGCCGCTGCCGACCCGTGGTCAGAATGCGGCGCAGACCTCGATGCCGAGGGTCAGTTTGTGGAGCGGCTGGTACGAAGTCCGGGTGATTCCCGGGGCCAGGTCGTAGTCGACGGAGAAACGTACGCCGAGGTTCTGCATGGCGAGGTAATTCATCGAGATGCCGGTCCCCACGGCCAGCCCGTTTCTTCCGGGGAGGGTCCGCAGATGGGTTTCGCAGCTCTTGTAGAATTCGTATCCGGCGAGGAGTTTGCTGCCGACCTGCCATCGGAGCGAGACCGGATAGGAGAAGTACGGACCGATGTAGACGGATGCGCTTTCGAGGTTGTCGTCCTGAATCCGGCCGTTGACCTCCATGCGGAGGTTTGAGCAGGCGAGCCGTCCTCCGATTCCCCAGTAGGGGGATGCGAACCAGGCTCCCTGGATGGATGTGGTTGGGCCGGAGAAGATTTTCATCTGCATCCCGTCGTAGGGCCTGCAGGTTCCCGGGACGGCGGTTATTCCGATTCCGAATCCGAGGAACGAGGGGTGGCGGTATCGGTCGTAGACCGAGAAGGTTTCGTGGATGTTGAGCCCCTTCTCCTTGAAGATGAGGTCGGCGAGGAAGTATCCGAATTCGGTGGCGAGGATTCCGATTCCGGCTCCGACCATGACGTCGCTCATCCAGTGGCGGTTGTTGAGCTGCCGGGTGATTCCGGTAGCGGTGGCGACGGCATATCCGCCGATGCTGTACCAGGGGCTTCGGTGCCCGTACTCCTTGTGCAGCATGGTTGCGGTCATGAAGGCGGTTGCGGTGTGTCCCGAGGGGAAGGAGTTTCGGGCGGAGCCGTCGGGTCGCTTCACGCGGCAGGTGTACTTGAGCGAATTGACGGCGATGGCCATCAACCCTGTGGAGAATGCGTCCGAGACGAGCATCCGGCCCCAGGAGCTGCGGCTCTGGACACCGCAGGCCTTCAGCGCGAGCATCGCTCCGGCGGGGGCGTACTGGAGCCAGTCGTCGTACTCCTGATGGAAGGATTGTGCGTATCCGTTGCGAAGGCGGCGGAAATCGGAGTCGTAGGCCTGCATGACGACGCCTCCGACGATCAGCGGAGCCCCGACGTAGAGCATCCGGTAGGCTTTCGTGGAGGTATGGCGGTCGATTCGTTCTCGGAATTTGCCGCCGGCGCTCCAGTCTACGCTGTCGGACGGCTGGGCAGCGGCCTCGAACCCGGCGCAGGCGATCAGCAGGAGGAGGATCGGGCGTCTGAACATCGCATCCGACTTTTTGCGGCTATTTTTTTCTGCAGATTCCCCGGATGATCTCGCCGCCGATGGCCAGCAGGGAGGTGCATCCGATGATTTCGAGCCACTCCTTCCAGGAGAGGGGCACGGTGCGGAAGACCTGGCCGCCGAATTCGACGATGAGGAACTGCCCGATACCGATTGCGGCGAGGATGAGGAAGAATTCGCGGCACCCCTTCAGGCCGGTAAAGACCGAGTGCCGGGTTTCGAATCCTTTGGCATTGAACATGTTCCAGAACTGCAGGAAGACGAATGTCGAGAAGAAGATGGTCAGCTGACGGATGGAGAGGTCTCCGTCGCGGAGGGTCCATCCGAAGAGCATTCCGAGCAGGACGACGGCCATGATTCCACCGCACGTCACGATGGTGCGGGCCATGCCCCGAGAGATGATGAATTCGTCGCGGGCGCGAGGTTTGTCGCGCATGACCTCCTCGCTGGGGGGCAGGGATGCCATGGCCATGGCGGCGAAGGTGTCCATGATGATGTTGACCCAGAGGATCTGGACGACAGTGAGGGGCATTTCGGTGCCGAACAACGCGCCGATGAAGCAGATGAGGATCGCCACGAAATTGATCGTGAGCTGGAAGAGCACGAAACGCTGGATGTTGCGATAGAGGGATCGTCCCCACATGACGGCCGTGGCGATCGAGGTGAAGGAGTCGTCCAGGAGGGTAATGTCCGAGGCATCCTTGGCGACGGAGGTTCCGGAACCCATCGAGAGCCCGACGTTTGCGAAGTTGAGGGCCGGGGCGTCGTTGGTTCCGTCGCCGGTGACGGCGACGACTTCGCCACGCTGCTGGAGCAGGCGGACGAGGCGCTGCTTGTCGAGGGGTCGGGCGCGGGACATGATCTTCAGCTCCTGCACGCGGTCCAGCAGCTCTTCGTCTGTGGCCGCGGCGAAATCGGCTCCGGTGATGTGGTTGCGTTCGCCGTCGACGGCATCGTCCCAGAGTCCGATCTGTCGGGCAATCTCGCGGGCCGTAGCGGGGGTGTCCCCGGTGACGATCTTCACGCTGATCCCGGCCTCCAGGCAGCGGCCCACGGCGGCCGGAACATCCTCGCGCACGGGGTCCGAGATGGCAGCCACGGCCGCGAAGTGCAGACCTCCGGCCCGGACGGCCTCCGTACACTCCGCCGCGGAGGTCTCGGCCCATGCCACGGCGAGGGTCCGCATGGCGCGGTTCTGGAATCCGGCGAGCTGTTCGGCAACCTTTTCATCGTGCCCGTCCGGTGCGCACATCGCGCGCACGATCTCCGGCGCACCCTTCACGCAGAGCAGGCGGCGTCCCGAAATCCCGCTTTCGATGATCGTGGCCATGTACTTGCGTTCGGTGGAGAAGGTCAGACGGTCGACGATCTTCGCTGCGGCACGCAACGCCTCGTAGTCGTTTCCGCCGCGCCGCATCCATTCGAGCAGAGCCCCTTCGGTGGGGTTTCCGATGATCTGCCCTTCGGCATCGAGGAAGGCCGTGGAGTTGAGCGCGACGACCTCGGCGAAGTCGCGGTCGGGAAGCGCGTCGTAGCGGACGAGTTCCTGGACGTGCATCCGGTTCTGGGTGAGGGTTCCGGTCTTGTCGGTGCAGATGACCGTCACGGCGCCCATGGTCTCGCAGGCGTGCATCTTGCGCACGAGGTTGTTGGGCTTGAGCATCCGGCGCATGGACATGGCCAGCGAGAGGGTGATCGACATGGGGAGCCCCTCGGGCACGGCCATGACGATGATGGCCACCGAGACCATGAAGATGTTCAGCACCTGCTGCGAGATCGAGAGCCAGTCCTGATCGAGCAGCCCTCCGACGAAGACGGCCTTGGCGAGCATGACGCAGAAGATCAGCACGGAGAGGAGGATTCCGACGCGGCCGATGAGTTTCGAGAGCCGGGTCAGCTGCCGGTCGAGCGGCGTCTGCTCCTCGCTCTGGACGGTCGATTGCTCGGTGACGCGCCCGGCCTCGGTGGCGTCTCCGACGGCCGTTACGACCAGGACGCCGTATCCGTCGGCGACGGTCGTCCCGCGCATGGCGACATTCGAGGGATAGGTTGCTTCGGGGTCGAAGTGCGCCGGGTCGACGGTCTTGTCGACTTCGGGTTCTCCGGTGAGGGTCGATTCGTTGATCTTCAGCGAGACGGCCTCGACGAGCTCGCCGTCTGCCGGGACGGTTTCGCCGCCCTCGATGTAGACGACGTCTCCGACGACGACGTCGCGTCGGGGGATCTCGCGGATCGAGCCTTCGCGCATGACCTTCACGGAGATGTCGTCATTGACCTGGTTCAGGCGGCGGAAGCGGCGCTGTGCGTCCCATTCGAACCAGAAACCGACGCATGTGGCGAGGATGATGGCGCAGACGATTCCGATCGACTCGGTGAAGTCGCGGTGTACGAATCCGATGGCGAGCGAGAGCACGGCTGCGAGCAGGAGGATGCGGATGATCGGGTCCTGGAACTTTTCGAGGAGGAGTTTCCAGGCGGAGTCG
>CALUKL010000021.1 GCA_944321195.1 uncultured Alistipes sp. | reverse complement strand
CTGCTGGATCTTGATGCAGCGGCTGCCGTCGACCCCGGCGCCCTCGACCACCTCGACGGTCACCTTGCCGCCGTTGTAGAAGTCGACGCGCGTCCACCCCTCGAGGCCCTCCTCGAACGAGGCGTTGGCCACCTTCACGGCATTGGGATTCTCCACCGGAGGCTCGGGATTCCCGCCGCCACCTCCGTTGTCGCCATTGTCGTCATTGCCGCAGGCGCACAGAAACGCCAGGCCGACACAGAGCATCGCTCTGATAAGGATACTTTTCTCTTTCTTCATATGCTGTCACCTATTGTTCGTCCGAATCCGGACGAGGTCCGAATATACGTCTGCCGGAACCCGTCGGGCGGGCAGAAAAGCGCCCGACGGGCCCGGCAAACGGGTTTTCATCCGATTACTCCCAGTTGTCCCACGGAAGTTCGTAATCCGACTTCTTGTACTCGTAGCTGGTCGGACCTACAAGACGCGTATGGACAATTTCGCCTCCGGACCCCTTCTCATCGTTGGGGTTGTAATTGGGAATCTTCGTGTAATCGCTGTAGAAGCAGGCATCGAGGTAAAGAATTCCCGTCTCAAGGTCATAATAGGAATCCTGACGAACCACGCCCTCGAACTTGCTCATGTTGTCGCCGAAACGTCCGTCGTTGGGGAAGTTGTTCATGTAGCAGTTACGATAGAACTCAACCGGTTTCTTGTTGGGATCGCCCTTGTACGACTCGTCCCAGTTCACACACCAGTACCATCCCCACCAGAAACCATTGCCCGAGGCAGGATTCATGTAGCGGAACTTTCCGTCGAACGAACGGTCGACCATGTTGGCATTCAGCTCCGACTGGATATATGCCACATCGAACGTCTCGGCGCGCCATCCTGCCGATTCCATCCAGTCGGCGCCGCCGTTGTTCGAATCGTTCTGCGGGTAGGCGTTGTCTCCGCTCATCCAATAGTTCTGCCACAAACCTACCAGCGAACGGCGGAAGAGATAGTAAACCGTTTCGGACATCTCCTCGGGAGCCACAGCCAGTTTGGACTTGTCGATGGTCAGCGGAACCAGATAGAATCCCGATTCGAACTCGACATCCGTCATGTCGACGCTGAAAGAGACCGTGGCACGCGTCTCGCCGGCCAGAATCGTAGCTTCCTCGATCTGGATCTTCGAAGCATCGAGCGCCTTGTAGCTTGTTCCGTTGGCCTGGTTGTAAGCCTCGACCTCGGCCGGATCGTAGGTCATCACCAGCGGGTTGTCCACATCAAGCGGGGCATTCATCGACACGTTCTGCGAGAAACTCTCCACCTTATTCGTCACGCAGTTCTTCACATCGGCCTTCATGTCGTGATTGAACACGATCTGCAGTTCGGTCACCGTGGCAACCACATACCCGATGAGGTCCTGGCGTACGGTATAGCTGTCACTCTTCAGACGCAAAGGCAGCAAATAGACCTGCTCGGGATCGAGATGAGAGCACATCACCGAGAGCTCCTGCGTCAGCTCGCCCGCCTCCTCCTGTACCTCGAAGACCAAATCACCGAATGAATAGACCGACTCGGGCATCAGTACGTAAGAAGTCGCATGTTCCGCATTGTAGCTGTCCACATCGCTCTGAAGGCTCTCATAGCTGATGCCGTCCAATTCGATCTGGTTGAAGTTCGTCGTCGCACGGAGCGTCGTCTTCACAGGAGCTTCGGCCACGCTGACAAACGACATCGCCGTAGGCTCAGAGGTGAATTCCGTCGTGATCACGGGTTCGTCGAACGTAAAACGAATTATCACATTGAGAGACTTGTCCTCCGAATTGACCGCCGTCTGCGGAACGCAACGGATCGGGATCACATATTGCTCTGCCTGTTTGACGGATCCTGCCATTCCGAGAATCTTCTCAGGAAAATATTCGACATCGAAGGATGCGGTCTTCACACTCTTCTCGAACGAAATTTTGTCGACATCGATCGAATAGTACGACTCGGGCAATTGCTGATAATTCGCCTGGTTGAGCTCATTATACTCTTCGATGAGCGTCGAATCGATGACCAGATCAAACTCCGCGTCACGGCTTAGGCCCTCGGTACGGACCATATTCACCGTATATATGTCCTGAGCGTAACACGTCACGGTGCGTACTGCTGACAGGCCCGAATTCTCCAGCGTGACGTCCGGATAGATGACGATCGGATCGTATTCCACGTCGCAGCTGCACATGGCATACGGCAACGCCATCATCATCAATATTTTATACAGTCGTTTCATGCTATATTCTCAAATTTGTGGATTATACTACATTCGTCATAGTTGCAGGCCGGACGCATCAATAGAACGGCGCCTGGACCAGCTGCGTGTTGAGCATCACCTCCGACGACTTGATCGGCAGGAAGTAGTGCTGGATGTCGAACCGCTTGTTAGCCACCTTCGTCAGGGTGAAGAAGGCCGGGTCGGTGGCGCTTTCGCCGCGCGACATGTCCAGCCCGTATTCGTCGTGGTTGAACGCCCCGTCAGGACCATGGGCAATGAACCAGCGCTTCACGTCGAAGTAACGGTTGCACTCCCAGGCCAGTTCGATCTTGCGCTCGTGGCGGATCATCTCACGCATCTCGTCCTGCGTGTACTTGCCCTCGTAGGGCGGGATGCCGGCGCGCGTACGGATTTGATTAAGATAGTAAAGAACTGTCTCCTGCTCCGCCTCGCCGTAGTATTCGTTCATCGCCTCGGCATAGTTCAGGTAGACCTCGCCCAAACGGATCACCGGGAAGGGTACGTTCAGCATGCGGGTGGCCGTGCTCTGCTGCTTGTTGCTGCAATAGTCCAACGAAATGTTCTTGCGCACGGAGAATCCCGAGGTGTTCTTGTCGCCCGGGGTGTTGCCGTTGCCGCTCAGGCCCGTGTACCAGAAGTCCACGATACCGTAACCGTCCTCGTCCTGGTAGCTGTCCGACTCATTGGGATAGGCGTACGACAGACGCTGGTTGGGGAAGTGGATCGACGCGTAGAAACGCGGCTCGCGGCCCACGAACATCCAGAACGTATTGGCGATGGTGCCGTTCCCGTCCTCGGTGGAGAACTGCTTGTCAGCGAACCACTCCTCAAGCGGACGACTCACACTGCCGTCAGCCATGAAGAAGTCGTTGACCATGCCGATGGCCAGCGAATAACGGCCGTTCCAGCCATACCACCGTGCCGGAAGCGCGCACATCGCATACCACTGCAGGGAGTTGGGATAGCCCCAGATCATCTCTTTGTTCTTGTCGGCGCCCCAGGTCGTGGTGATCTCGCGGAAGTTGTCGACGATCTCGTCGAACGAAGCACCTTCGGGAGCGCGGTGCAACTCGTACTCCGGCATGTCGATGACCACCTTGGCAGCATCGGCAGCCTTCTTCCACAGCTCCTTGTCGTAGGTCTGCGGCATGAGCACCGTGCCGTCCTTGTTCGTCCAGCTCTTGTAGACGGTATTGCCGTTGAACAGCGGGCTGGCGACCATCAGCGCCATACGCGACTGGATGGCGCGGGCGGCACCCACGGTCGGGAGGCCCAGTTCGAGCGATTCGTTGCGCTCGGTGGGCATACCGTTCTCGCAAGCTTCGTCGATCTCGTTGTTGATCCACGCTACACACTCCTCAAGCGTATTGCGAGCCTGGTTCATGCTGATTTCCGAAGCCGAACGGCTGTGGTCGACAATGGGAATCGGGCCGTAGAGACGCAGCAACTGGAAATGGTAGAAGGCTCGCATGAAACGCGCTTCGGCCTTCATCGAGCGACGCTCCACTTCACCCAGACTGAGACAGCGATCGACATTCTCAAGGAAGAGGTTGCAGTGGCGGATGGCCTGATAGTAGCGCACGAAGAAGTAGAGGTTGTAGCCGGTGTAACCGTAGTAGTTGTCGGGGCTCATCTTGCCCTCAGAGATGTTGCGCACGTTCGACTCCATGGTGTAGGCCGATTCGTCGGTACACCAGAAATAGGGGATCTGGCCGCTGTAATGCATCTCGGTAACCATGAAATCGCTGCTGTAGATACGATTGTACCACTTGCGGGTTTCGATGTCCGACGAGAAGATCTTGTCCATCGAGTTGAGCTGTTCGGGGTCCTGGTCCAGATAATCGGCACACCCGGGCAACAGCAGCAACGACGTAAGCAGAAAATAGATGATATTCTTTTTCATAGTGTATCTTGGACTTGGTTAGAAGGTTAAATTCACACCTACGTAGACCTGACGCTGCATGGGATAGGAATCGGCGCCGGTCTCGGGATCCCAGTAATCAGAGATAAACTTGCTGAACGTCACGAGATTGACACCCATGGCATAGATACGCAGGGAGCTGCAGCGCAGTTTGTTGGCCCAGGCACCGGGAAGCGTGTAACCGATCTCGACATTCTTCAGACGCAGGTAGTCGCTGTCGCGCTGCCACCAGGTCGACGTCTTGTAGTTGTTCGAGTCGGTACCGTAGGTCAGGCGGGGCGAGAAGGCGTGCGGGTTGGGGTTGTCCTCCGTCCAGCGGTCCTGGAACATCGTCATCACGTTGCCCATGAACTTCGGGCCGCGCTCGGCCTGGAACGGGTAGAAGTACCAGCCGCCGCTGAGGTACGACGAGCGGTTGGCACCGCCCTGGAAGAGCACCGAAAAATCGAGTCCCTTGTAGTTCAACGAGGCGCCGAATCCGTAGACAATCTCCGGCATCGAAGGGTTGCCGATCCATGTCATGTCGGCCTCGGTGATCTTGCCGTCGTCGTTGAGATCCTCATAGCGGATGTCGCCGGCACGCAGCTGTGTCTTGTCCAGACCGAACTGCGTGTAGTAGTCGGGCATGTTGTCCAGCTCCTCCTGCGAGAAGAGGTGCATGGCCTTGTAACCCAACGTCAAACCGTAGCGCACGCCGCGCAGGTCCTGCCACGGATAGGCGTAATACTTGCCGTCGTCGAGCACCTTGTTGCGGGCATAGGTGAAGTTGCCGCGTACGGAGATGTAAAGGTCCTTGTTGATCTGCTTGACATACTCCCCGGTGATCTCGAAGCCCTTGTTCTCCATCACACCCATGTTGGCATAGAGTGTCTGTCCAGTAGGGATACCGGCGATCTCGGAGGTCTGCGGCGAGAGGAAGATGTTCTCGCGCTTCTCGTAGAAGATGTCGGCATTCAGGCGCAGGGAGTTGAAGAATCCCGTCTCGATACCGAGGTTGTACTTGGTCGAGACCTCCCACGTCACGTCCGCATTGGCCATACGGCCCTCGCCAATACCGCTCAGGCCCTGGTTGAAATTGAGACCCATGTTGTTCGCGCCGCTTGCGCTGTCGTTGATCGTGGCCATATAGATGAAGCGCGTATAGGGAATCTGGTCGTTACCCACCTGACCGACCGACCCGCGGATCTTGAGCCACGTCAGCACGTCGTTGTTGCGCAGGAAAGCCTCCTCGGAAGCCACCCATCCCACGGCCACGGCCGGGAAGATACCCATGCGCTTGCCCTTGGCGAAGTTCTCGGAGCCGTTGAAACCGATGTTCGCCTCAAACAGGTAGCGCTTGTCGTATGAATAGGTCACACGTCCTGCCAAACCGATCGTACGGCGGGGCAGGGCATCGATGTAGGAAAGACCGTTGTTCTGCGTGCGGTAGTCCTTGGCGAATCCCATCACCAGACCGCCGACCTCATGCTTTTCGGCGAATATGCGGTTGTAGGTCACCGACGCCTCGACATACTGCGTGCGCGTACCGTTGCTCGACTGCGAATAACCCAGGTAGTCCTGCTTCTGGTCGGCCTGCCATTCGGTACGGATCAGGTTGCCGCTCACGTCGCGGCCCGTCGCCTCGAAGAAGTTGATGCCGCGCTGCCGCACCTCGTTGGTGAAGTTCTCGGCATCGTAGGCGTAGGTAATCTTCGCCGACAGGCCGGGGGTTATGAACGAGAAATCCTGGTTGATCGACAGGTTGGCCCGGAGGGTATTGCCGGTGTTCTTGCTCCAACCCATCTGGGTCAGCATGTTGTAGGGGTTGTTCAGACCGTCGCGGCCGGCCAGTTCCCCATCCTTGAACCGCACGGGGAAGGCGTTCGGGGCGGCATTGATGATATCGCGGTAAATGGCCGACGAACCGTTGACCGGCTCGGTGTTCTCGGTAACGTTGCCCTGCAGACCGAGGTTCACGACCGTCGTTTTGGTGATGTCCATGTCGACGTTCGTACGGAAGTTGTAACGCTTGTAGTTGACGTTCTCACCAAACTGGCCGATCTTGTCGCTCACCCACGAATACTTCCCGGGGTGCACGGCGTACTGGCCCTCTTGGTTGTAGAACGACAGCGCCGTAAAGTAGCGGGCGAACTTACCGCCGCCCGAGATGTTGGCGCTCACCTTCTCCGAGAGGGAGACCTTGTTCATCAGCAGCTTCTGCCAGTCGACGTCGGGATAGAGTTCCGGGTCGGACTGCGTGCGCATGGCCTCGATCTCCTCGGGGCGGTATTTCATGGCCTGCGAAGCGCCGTCGGTGGCGTCGATCGCCTCGTTGAACATCAGCGAACGCGTCGCGGCGTCGACGAACGACAGCCGCTTGCTGGCAAACGAGAAGCCCTGCTCATAACGCATGTCGATGCGCGCCGGGCCGTCGAAACCGCGCCGGGTGTTGACCAGGATGACACCGTTGGCGCCGCGTACGCCATAGACCGCCGTTGCCGAGGCATCCTTCAGGACGCTGAACGACTCGATTTCCAGCGGGTCGACGTCATTGAGCGGACGCTCCACGCCGTCGACCAGGATCAGCGGGTCGGGGTCGCCGGTAAAGGTGGCGATACCGCGGATCCAGAATTGCGCATCGTCCTTACCGGGCTCGCCGGAGGTCTGGAGGGCAACGATACCGGCCAGGTTTCCGGCCAGCATCTGGCTCAGCGAACGCACGGGAACCTGCAGGTCGGTGGGTTTGATCGTTGAGATGGCTCCGACGACGGACTCCTTCTTCTGGGTGCCGTAGCCTACGGCCACGACCTCGACACTCTCCACGCCGATCGCCTCAGGATTCAGCGTGATGGTCACCGAAGATTCTCCCCTCGAGGGCACCTGCTGAGTCTCGTAACCCACGTACGACACGACCAGTATGGCATTATGACCGGCGTTCTTGAGTATGAACCGGCCGTCGACATTGGTCGCCGTCGCGATTGTGGTACCTTTGATCATGACCGTCGCTCCGATTACGGGTGCTCCTTTTTCGTCAAGCACGACTCCGGAGAGGTCGGAACTCTGTGCCCATAGCAATGACACGGAAACTGCTGCCGCCACCGTCAAGAGGATCTTCTTGAGAAAACGGTTGGTAGAAAAACTCATACACGACGAAGTTTTAAGTTAGTAAAAATAGGTTGATGGGTTGGGGCGGCGAGGGGGGGGGTCCGGAGCCCCGGCCGCCGTTAAACGAATTTACGGCCTGCGGTCCGGATAATCGTCCACAGAGCAACACAGGATACATTCGTGCACGATTTTTGTGCTTTTTTGTACGATTTTCGCGTCCTAAAAAACACAACTCGGAACCGGAAGGTGGGAGGACTCCGCACGGGGCAGGCTGTCCGAAGGGGGGGGGTGATCCGCACGCGACAAAAAGAAAAGGATACCGAACGATCCGGTATCCTTTCGGAGAGTGCGCCGCAGCACCCGCCCCTGAAAATCGGGAATCAATAAAAAGTCCCTTTGGGGGCGAAGATGGCGTATCCGAAGTTGAAGGTCAGATACATGTTTTTCCAATCCTTCAGATCGTACTTCGTCAGCGACAGGCTCACCGGCCCGATCGGCGTGTGGTAGACGAGCGAGGCCTCGGCGATGTAGTGCCAGCGCTCGTCGGGAACCCCCAGGGGATTGAAGTCCCGCTTGTTGCGGAACAGGGTGTAGAAACCCGTCCGGAAGAAGAAGTCGGGCATCAGGTCGAAGGTCGGCATGACGCCTCCCGCCACGAAGCGGTCGGCCCGGTAATCGGGCATGAAGACCATCCGTGCGTGCTGAATCGGGGCGTACTCGGGCATCGACATCAGCGTGGCGGTCCGGGTGCTGAACGAAGGGTGGTTCGTGTAGACCGCATCGACATTGAGCCCGAACGAAAACCAGTCGCACTGCGGCATGTCGAAGAACTTGTTCCACGTAAAGCGCCCTCCGAACCACTGCCTCCGCTCCCGGGAGATGAAATCCTCCGCGTCGTAGGGTTCGTACTTGTCCCGCCCGTCGATGTAGATGGCCGAGAGGTAGAGTTCCGAACCGCGTCGCGGATAGAGGAACTTGTCGAGCGTATTGCGTGCGAGCCCGGCCCGGAGCCCGAAGAACGAGAAGCGCGAATGGTCGGTGTCGTCGGCGAAGAGGTCATCGGAGTCGTAACGGTAGTTGACATGCCCGCCGTTGGCCCGCAGGACGAAAACGCTGCGGTGCGTGAGCGGCATTCCGATACCCAGCGAGGCGAAACTCTCGCTGCTCTTGACCTGTTCGGCATTGGTGATGCGGGCGACGTTGCCGAAATAGCCGTGACGGAAATTGCTCACCGAGAAGTTGTAGGAGTAGTCGATGAAGAGCGGTTCGATGGCGTAGAAATCGGTTCTGCCACCCAGCACGCCCCACGTATAGAGCGGTCCGAGATAGAGGTCGGCGCCGAGTTGCTGCGATACGCGGCCGACCCTCCGATAGCTGATGCCGACATAGGCCTGGTTGAAGGCCGTGGAGGAGACGTTGCCCCCGACTGTGATCTTGAAATTGGGACGGTTCCCGAAGCGGGCTTCGAAAGAGTAGGCGTTCGAGCGCGAATCGTAACGGACCTTCGGAAAATCCATCGTGAAATCGCCGCCCGCCAGCACGTTGAAGAGGTTGTCGCGCAGTTCGGCGAAGCGCATCGGACGCTGACGCCCCGGAGTGCGGCGGTCCATGTGGAGGAAATCGCGGATAAATTCCCGCTGGTCCCGTTTCAGGCCGTCGATACGGTAGTCGTTGAAGATCAGCGTCGGACATTTCTCGCGGAACGCCCGGCGGCGCTCGGCAAACCAGGTCGAATCACGTCGTTCCCCGCCGATCTTCTCCAGCAGTTGCGGCATCACAGCCATGGCATCCTCGTAACCGGCATCCATAATGGCCCCGGCCTGGTCGAAATCGAGCATACCGACCCCTACGGCCCGGCGGATCGTGACGCTCCGCTCGGCAGGAAGCGTGTAGTCGGTATCCTGCATGGCGAGCATGAAGGCCTGATCCATGATGTTGCTGTTCTCGCTGGGCGGGGTGTTTCCGGCGGTGCAGATCGACCCGACAATCAGGTCGGGGCGGAATTCGGCATCGAGCGGTTTCCAGGGGAAGTTGTCGAAAATCCCGCCGTCGTACAGCAGCATCGAATCGATTGCCATCGGTTTGAAAACCAGAGGGATGGACATTGACGAGCGGACCGCTTCGCTCAAATTCCCGCTGCGTATGACCACCGGACGGCGGTGGTTCATGTCGCTGGCCACGCAGAGGAACGGAACCATCAGGCGGTTGAAATCGCCGTCCGAAGCCGCCGTGGCCGGAGCGAAGAGTTCGGTCAGCGCCAGGTCGACCTGCGTCGAGGAGATCAGGTTTGTCGGGAACTGGACACGTTCGCCGGCCGGATTTCCAAGATTCACGCGCACGCTCAAGAACGAGGGAGTGCCGCCCAACTGGCGATAGTAGTCCATGTATCGGTTAGGGTCGATGCGCCCCGAGACCCACTCCTTGACCACGCCGGAGCTGACGATAGTCCGCATTTCGGCCGGGGAGTATCCGGCGGCGTACATCGCAGCGATGATCGACCCCATGGAGGTTCCGGCCACGCAGTCGATCGGAATCCCGTTCTGCTCCAGAGCCTCCAGCACTCCGATGTGATAGAGACCCTTTGCCCCGCCTCCGCTCAGTACGACCCCTACCGTCCCGGCCTCGGCCGGCAGCGACAGAAGCAGCAACATCCCCACAAATGAGCCGATTTTACGCAACATATCTCAATTTTTTTATACCTTTGCATGTTAAAGGACGACCTCCAAAAGTAGGTAAAAAAGAAATACGCACAAAATATGACCGACAAAATCAACGAACTTCTGCGACGGGTCGAGGAGTTCAAACCCAAGGCAGCGAACGAACTCGAAGAGTTCCGGATCCGGATTCTGGGCAAGAAAGGCGAACTGAACGCATTGATGGAAGAGTTCAAGACGGTGGCTCCGGAGCTCAAGCGCGAACTGGGCCAGCAGCTCAACCGCCTGAAGAGTGCCGCCACGGAGCGGATCGCCGCACTGCGCGAGGAGCTGCAGAACGCCGCAGCCGACCAGGTGGCCTCGTCGGGCGACCTGACGCGCCCCGGCTCGGCCGAACACCTCGGCTCGCGCCACCCGATTTCTCTGGTCCGCAACCAGATCGTCGAGGTCTTTTCGCGGCTGGGCTATACCGTGGCCGACGGCCCCGAGATCGAGGACGACTGGCACGTCTTCTCGGCGCTGAACTTCCCGCCCGAGCACCCGGCACGCGACATGCAGGACACGTTCTTCATCGAGAAGGACCCCGACATCCTGCTGCGCACGCACACCTCGTCGATCCAGGTCCGCACGATGGAGCGTCAGAAACCGCCCATCCGCGTCATCTGTCCGGGGCGGGTCTTCCGCAACGAGGCCATCTCCTACCGAGCCCACTGCATCTTCCACCAGATCGAGGGTCTCTACATCGACGAGGGGGTTTCGTTCGCCGACATGAAGCAGTCGCTGTTGTACTTCGCCAAGGAGATTTTCGGCGAGCAGGCCGCCATCCGGATGCGCCCGTCGTATTTCCCCTTTACGGAACCGTCGGCCGAGGTCGACGTCTCGTGCAACCTCTGCGGCGGCAAGGGATGTCAGGTCTGCAAGGGAACGGGCTGGCTCGAAATCATGGGGTGCGGCATGGTCGACCCCAATGTCCTGAAAGCGAGCGATATCGATCCCGAAAAGTATTCCGGATTCGCATTCGGCATGGGTATTGAACGAATCGCCATGCTCAAATACGGCGTGAAGGATCTGCGCCTCTATTTCGAAAACGACGTGCGCTTCCTCCACCAGTTCGACGAAGCGCTCTAAATCCGGTTGCCCATGAAACGCCTGACAGCGACAACGGTCCTCAGCCTCGTTCTCTTTTTCACGGCATTCGTCTCCGGAAAGGGGAGCCCGTCGGCGCCCGACCGTCCCGATTCGCTGCAGAGCGTCTGGTTCTACACCGAAGGGATCAAGCAGCGCACCATTGCGGGCGATACGGCCCGGGCCCGACAACTCCTTCAGGAAGCGATCCGCCGCGACTCGGCCTACGCCCCAGCGTGGTATGAACTGGCCGGTATTCTCCTGCCCAGCGCACCCGACGAAGCCATCGATGCGGCCCACCGCGCCTGGCAACTGGACTCGACAAATCAGTGGTACCAGCAGTTCTACGGACAGGCGCTGCTGATGACCGACCGTTTCGACGAGGCGTTGAAGGTCTTCCGCCGCCTGATGGAGGAGAACCCGAAGGACCCGGATAACTACCGCATCGTGGCGGCACTCTACGAACAGCGCAAGAGTCCGTTTCAGGCCCTGGTGACGCTTGATTCCGCAGAGTTGCGTTTCGGGCGCATTCCGCTGCTGAGCAGCATGAAGCGTCGCCTGCTGGTGGCCACAAACCAGATCGACAAGGCGCTCGACGAAGCCCGTGCGATGGTCGAGGAGTACCCCTACGAAGCCGAACACCATGTCGTGCTGGCCGATCTCTATGCGGCGGACAGGAAGGATTCGCTGGCGCTGGCCGAATACCGGACCGCCCTGGCGATCGACTCCACGAACGTGCAGACGCTCATGTCGCTGAGCGACTTCTATGCCGGGCGTCAGGACTACCGTTCGCTGCTGGCCACGACACGCCGGCTCTTCCTCTCGGACGATTTCCCGATTGAACTGAAGATCAAACGGTTCGAAGATTTCACTACCGATACGCGCTTCTACCGGGAGTATTACTTCCAGCTCAACGACCTGGCCTCGACGCTGGCCATCCGTTACCCGGACGATGCACGCGTCGTGGAGCTCTACGCCCGGCACCTGATCGCTTCGGGAGAGTTGAAGCAGGCCCTCGCCCTCTACAAGAACCACCTCGGCGACGAGCCTCCCGTAGAGGATTACTACCGCATGGTGATCGACATCGAGAGTTACCTCCAGCGTCCGGATTCCGTCGACCGCTACGTCACCCGGGCCCTGGAGCTCTTCCCCGAAAAGGTCGATTTCCACATCTCGAAGGGCCACGTGATGAGCTACTCGAAACAGCACGACCAGGCAATCCGCGCCTACCGCGAATCGCTCCGTTATGCCGATACGGACTCGTTGCGCAGTGTCATCTGGGGGATGATCGGCGATACCTGGCACCAGAAGGCGCTCGGCAACGACTCCATTCCCGAAGAGCAGCTCTTCGCCCAGGCGAAAAAGGGCAAAAAGGGGATCGACCGCCGCGCCATGAAGGAGTGCTACAAGTCCTATGAGAAGAGTCTGGACTACTGGCCGGACAATGCGCTGGTACTGAACAACTACGCCTACTTCCTCTCGCTGGAGGAGCGGGATCTGGACCGGGCGCTCGTGATGTCGAGCCGCGTCGTGGCGCTCACAGACAACAACCCCACCTACCTGGACACCCAGGCGTGGGTGCTCTACAAGATGGGGTGCACGGAGGAGGCCCGGAAGATCCTGCAGAAGGCCGTAGCGCTCGACGGACAGAAAAGCCCCGAACTGATGGTCCACTACGGGGACATCCTCCACGAACTGGGCGAACAGTTCATGGCCGAAGTCTACTGGCGGCAGGCTCTGGAGAAGGGTTACGACGCCCGCCAGATCGAAGAGCGGCTGAAACAGCCGGCCAAAACCCCATCCGCCGAATAGTCCGCCGATATGAGAATGATCCGTTTTTCGCCTCTTTTCCTTGTTTTCCTGCTCTTCGCCCTCAGCGCCACGGCCCAGACCGACAGCCGCATCGAGAAGCAGAAAAAGGTCATTGCCGACCTCGAAAAGCGCATTGCCAGCGAGGAGCGGGAGATTTCGAAGCTCCAGAAGGGTCGTGCGGCGACCGAGGAGCGGGTGCGGCGCCTGGCCCGGCAGATCAACTCGCGAAACCAACTGCTCGACGAGACCGAAAAGCAGGCTTCGCTGCTGCGCGAGGAGATCGCCCGCAAGGACAGCGTGGCCGGGGACCTGGCCTCGACGCTCGAACGCAACCGGAGCGAGTATGCCGAGATGGTGCGTGAAGCCTATCGCAACTATCGCCACAACAACTACCTGACATTCCTCTTTTCGTCGCGGGATTTCGCCGACGTGGCCCGCAAGATCACGATATTGCGGGAGGTGGCTTCGCTGCGCGAGCGTAAGATGCGCGACATCGAACAGCTCTCCGAACAGGTCCGCACGGAGAAGGAGGAGCTCGAACGCCGCAACCGTTCGCTCGATTCGGTCCTGCAGCAGCTTGCGACCCAGCGGGAGAAGCTCGAACGCGACTCGCGGAATGCCCGGGCGACGATCCGCACGATGTCGCAGAAGGAGAAGTCGGCCCTGCAGCGCAAGCTGGCCCAGGAGCAGAAACTCGACGTGGCAATCAACGAACTGCGCAAATTCACCAAGGGCAACAAGGAGGGAGCGTCGTTCTCGTCGAAGACCTCGGGGCTGCGACTTCCGGTGGTCGGCGGACGGGTGAAGCGCTACCGGGAAAACATGGCCGAAGTGACGGGGCCGCGGGGAGCCCGGGTGATCTCGATCTACGAAGGCAAGGTGATCGACATCAAGCGCAACCGCATTACGAACAAATACGACGTTTACGTGGCCCACGGCGAGTACCTGACCTCCTATGCCAACCTGGGGACGATCAGCGTGGAAAAGGGCCAGAAAGTGGCCCGGAACCAGCCGTTGGGAACCATCGGTTCGGCCGTGGACGTCATGACCATGGAAACGGAGTACAAACTCGTCTTCGGCATCTACCCGCCGGACCCGAACCAGAAGATGCGGGCCGAAAACTGTTTCAAGAAATAGGCCCGGGAGGAGAGAGCGGGGACCGCGGCTGCAAAGGAGCCCGAAAAGTCCCGGAAAAGAGGCTGAAACTTCCGATCTCTCCCTGCCTGAAAAAGGATACCGGACCTCGAACCGATCGAAAATATCCAGGAAAAAATGGCTGTAAAATACTATACCGACGACTGTACGTACCGTTACCCGCAGAAAAGGCTGACGGCCCGCTGGCTGCAGGAGGTGGCCGAAGCGGAAGGGTATACGCTGGGTGATGTCTGCTATATCTTCTGCTCGGCGCAGCGGCTGCTGGAGATGAACCGGCAGTACCTCGGACACGACTACTTCACCGACGTCATCACGTTCGACTACAGCGACCGCAAGGGGGCGCACACCGTCTCGGGCGACATCTTCATCGATGTCGAGACCGTAGCGGACAATGCCCGGCAATACGGAGCCACGACGCTGCAGGAGATGCGCCGGGTGGTGGTCCACGGCGTGCTGCACCTCTGCGGGCAGGGCGACAAGACGCCCCGTACCAACGCACAGATGCACCGCAAGGAGGATAAATACCTGAAATTCTGGGAGAAACAATGACCCTCGATTACGATATCATCGTCATCGGAGGCGGACATGCCGGTTGTGAAGCCGCCGCTGCCGCCGCCCGATTGGGTTCGCGGACCCTGCTGCTGACGATGGACATGACGAAAATGGCTTCGATGTCCTGCAATCCGGCCGTCGGCGGCGTAGCCAAAGGACAGATAGTCAGAGAGATAGACGCTTTGGGCGGAGAGATGGGACGCATTACGGACCGCACGGCAGTGCAGTTCCGGATGCTGAACAAGTCAAAAGGTGCAGCGATGTGGAGCCCGCGGGCCCAGTGCGACAAGACGCGCTTCTCGGAGGAGTGGCGGCACACGCTGGAGAATATCTGGAACCTCTACATCTGGCAGGATGCCGCCACGGAGCTGCTCTTCGACGCCCCGACAGCCTCCTCCGCTCGGGAAACGAATACCGACGGCACGCCCGCAAACAATCCGGAGAAGGGAAACGGGAAACGCCCCTCGATCCGTGGCGTCCGAACCCGCATGGGGGTGGAGTTTTCATGCCGGGCAGTCATCCTCACGGCCGGAACCTTCCTCGACGGCATGATGCACTGCGGCGCCGCACACGCCGAAGGGGGCCGGGCCGGTGATGCCGCCTCGCACGGGATCACCGAAAGCCTCCGGAAGATGGGGTTCGAGACCGGCCGCATGAAGACCGGAACTCCGGCCCGCCTCGATGCCCGGACAATCAATTTCGAGCTCCTCGAACCCCAATACGGCGACGAAAATCCGGGAAAATTCTCCTTTTCGCCCGAAACCGAGCCGGTCAAGGATCAAATGCCCTGTTTCCTGGTCTACACGTCGCCCGAAGTGCACGCCATTTTGCGCACGGGATTCGACCGTTCACCGCTCTTCAACGGCACGATTCACGGCATCGGACCCCGTTATTGCCCCTCGATCGAGGACAAGTTGCGGACCTTTGCCGACAAGGATCAACACCAGTTGTTCCTCGAACCCGAAGGACGTTCGACCAACGAATACTACCTGAACGGCTTCTCGTCGTCGCTGCCGTGGGAGGTACAGTGGCAGGCGCTGCACAGGATCGAAGGATTGGAGGACCTGCACATTTTCCGACCCGGATACGCCATAGAATACGACTATTTTCCACCCACGCAGCTCTACCATTCACTCGAAACCAAACTCGTCTCGGGGCTCTATTTCGCCGGTCAGGTCAACGGGACGACCGGCTACGAAGAGGCGGCAGCCCAGGGTCTGATGGCGGGGATCAATGCCCACCGGGCCCTGAAAGGGGAGGAGCCGATCGTTTTGAAACGCGACGAAGCCTACATCGGCGTACTGATCGACGACCTCGTGACCAAGGGCGTCGACGAACCTTATCGGATGTTCACCTCCCGGGCCGAGTATCGGATCCTGCTCCGGCAGGACAATGCCGACCTGCGGCTCACCCCGATCGGGCATGAAATCGGTTTGATTTCCGAGGAGCGATACGCCCGGTTCCTGCAAAAAAAATCTTCCGTAGAATCGCTTGTAGCCTTTGCGCGTGAGCAGAGTGTCAAAGCAGCCGAAATCAACGACTATTTGAAATCGATCGGACAGGAGCCTTTGAGCCAAGGTCGGAAGCTGTACGACATTCTGATGCGGAACAACGTGACTTTCGAATCGCTGCAAAAGATCCTTCCAAAGCTGCAGCGGTTCATCGAAAAGCAGGAGATCGACACTGAGGTCATCGAGGAGGCGGAGATTCAAATCAAGTACAAAGGCTACATTGAACGTGAAAAATTCATTGCCGATAAACTCCGGAGGCTGGAAAATATCCGTATCCCGGAAGATTTTGACTTTTTTTCAATAAATTCACTGACTATCGAGGCCCGTCAGAAGTTGAACCGGATTCGTCCGAAGACGATCGGGCAAGCCTCGCGTATTCCGGGGGTTTCGCCTGCGGATGTCAACGTTCTGCTGGTTAAGTTCGGCCGATAGTTTTTTTTAAAGTATGTTCCACGTGGAACAAAGTAAAGGGCGATCTAAAAAGATCGCCCTTTACTTTAACCCGAAATGGATTGATTATAAGACAACCGTACACCAACCGTATTTATCCTCGGCACGTCCGTACTGAATATCCTGCAGACGGGTATAGAGCTCCAGACAGTTTTTGCCGACCTTGTCGCCGTAATCATAGGATTCGCCGGTCTGCATGTCATAAATATAACCGATAGGGGAGATCACGGCAGCCGTTCCGCACGCTCCGCACTCCTCAAAGGTCGACAACTCCTCGACGGGAATATGCCGCTGCTCCACTTCAAGACCCATGTCAGCCGCCAATTGACGGAGACTCATATTGGTGATCGAAGGCAGCACCGAAGGCGATTTCGGCGTGATGTACTTACCCTCCTTGATACCGAAGAAGTTTGCAGCACCGCACTCTTCGATATACTTATGCTCGGCAGCATCGAGGTACATAATATTCGAATAGCCCAAATCATGACCTTTTTCACCCGAAAGAAGACTTGCAGCATAGTTACCGCCGACCTTCACGTCGCCTGTTCCACGTGGAGCAGCGCGGTCCTGCTCCCGGTCAATGGCAACTCGGATCGGCGCAATCCCCGACTTGAAATAGGCACCCACCGGCGAACAGTAGACAATCAGCAGGGCATCCTTCGAAGGCTTGACCCCCAGACCGACCGTCGTGCCGAACATCACCGGACGCAGATACAGCGAAGCACCCGTCCCGTAGGGAGGAACGAAACGTTCGTTGCGTTTCACCACCTCGATGCAGGCATTTACGATCATCTCTTCCGAGGGAACCGGCAGACAAAGCCGCTTGGCCGAGGACTGCATCCGACGTGCATTGTCCGCAACACGGAACAGACGCACTTTCCCGTCGACACCACGGAAAGCTTTCAGACCCTCGAAAAGTTCAATACCGTAATGCAGGCACGAAGCCGACATGTGCATGTGAATGTACTCGTCATCGGTCACCACCATGTCGCTCCATTTGCCATCCGTATAGGAGTAACGGATGTTGAAATCCGTTTTACGATAGTCAAAACCGAGCGCACTCCAATCCGTATTTTCCATATCTTTCTGTTTTAAGAATTTTTTACTTCAAAAATAAATCGAAAAATCCCGGGCTTATCCGACCACGGCTCCATTGCCGGTCGCATCACCAGGCTGCAGCAACCGTAATTTTCCGGAAGCATCTTCGGCCATCAGAATCATGCCTTTCGACAAAATACCCTTCAATTCGCGCGGAGCGAGGTTAACCAGGACAAGCACCTGTTTGCCGACCAGCTCCTCGGGCGTGAAGTATTCGGCGATTCCCGATACGATTTCCCGCTTGTCGATCCCCGTATCGACGGTCAGTTTCAACAACTTTTTTGTTTTTGCCACCTTTTCGGCCGCCAAAATGGTCGAAACGCGGATATCCATCTTCTGAAAATCCTCAAATTGGATTGTATCTTTCTGAGGTTCAATATGTTGAGTAACTTCCGCAGCCTGATTGGCGGCTTTCGTGGCGGCGAGTTTGTCCAGCTGGCGCTGGATGACGTCATCCTCGATCTTTTCGAAGAGCAGCACAGGCTCGCCGATCTCGTGTCCGGCCGTGATCAGGTCCATGGCACCCAAACGCTCCCAACCGAACTTGCCGACAGCCAGCATCTTCAGGATTTTGGCCGCCGAGAAGGGCATGAAGGGCTCGATGGCGATGGCCGTATTGGCCGTAATCTGCAAGGCGATGTTCAGAATGGTCTTCACCCGTTCGAGGTCTGTCTTGACAACCTTCCAGGGCTCGGTATCGGCCAGATATTTGTTGCCGATGCGCGAGATGTTCATGGCATCTTTCAACGCCTCGCGGAAGCGGTAATGTTCGATATTGGCTTCGAGCGATGCCTTCACGGCAGCAACCTCCGCAATCGTCTCGCGGTCATAATCGGTCAGCTCGCCGCAGGCCGGAACCCGGCCGTCGAAATACTTTTTGGTCAGCACCAGCGCACGGTTGACGAAGTTGCCGAGAACCGCCACGAGTTCATTGTTGTTGCGGGCCTGGAAATCCTTCCACGTGAAGTCGTTGTCCTTGGTTTCGGGGGCATTGGCGCAAAGTACGTAGCGCAGGACATCCTCCTTGCCGGGGAACTCTTCGAGGTATTCGTGGAGCCAGACGGCCCAGTTGCGCGACGTGGAGATCTTGTCGCCTTCGAGGTTCAGGAACTCGTTTGCCGGAACGTTTTCGGGCAGAATGTAACCGCCGTGAGCCTTCAACATCGAGGGGAAGACGATGCAGTGGAAGACGATATTGTCCTTGCCGATGAAGTGGACCATCTTGGTGTCCTCCGACTTCCAATACTTCTCCCAATCGGGCGTAAGGTCCTTTGTAGCAGATATATAGCCAATCGGAGCATCGAACCACACATAGAGGACCTTACCCTCGGCTCCTTCGACCGGCACGGGAATGCCCCAGTCGAGGTCGCGGCTCACGGCACGCGGCTGCAGACCGCCGTCCAGCCAGCTCTTGCACTGCCCGTAGACATTCGATTTCCACTCCTTGTGCCCTTCGAGAATCCACTCGCGGAGGAATCCTTCGTACTGATCCAACGGAAGGTACCAATGCTTTGTTTCGCGCTTGACGGGCACCGAACCGGACACGGCGCTGTGGGGTTCGATCAGCTCGTCGGGCGAGAGGGTCGAACCGCACTTTTCGCACTGGTCGCCATAAGCCCGGTCATTGCCGCACTTGGGGCAGGTTCCGACGATATAGCGGTCGGCCAAGAAGGTCTGCGCCTCCTCGTCGTAATACTGCATGGAGGTCTTTTCGATGAACTTGCCCTCGTCATAGAGTTTCCGGAAGAAGGCCGAAGCAGTCTCGGCATGAGTTTTCGACGAGGTGCGCGAATAGATGTCGAACGACATGCCGAGCCCCTCGAACGACTTCTTGATGAGTTCATGGTAGCGGTCGACAATCTGCTGGGGCGAAACGCCCTCCTTGCGGGCCTTGATGGTGATGGGCACACCGTGTTCGTCGGATCCGCAGACCGAAATCACGTCGCAGCCCTTGAGCCGCAGATAACGGGTATAAATATCCGAAGGTATGTAGACTCCCGCCAGGTGGCCGATATGTACGGGACCGTTGGCATAGGGGAGTGCAGATGTCACAAGATAGCGTTTGAACTCTTTTGCCATAAACAGAATAGGAATTGCTGATTTTCCGTCAAAAGTACGAAATTTTAAGGGATTCCGGAACGAAAAGAGGAATTTTGTCATCCGCGGCGTGAAAAAGCGATTTTCCGCCAACCGTTCCCGGACCACAACCTAAAAAAAGGATTCGCCCCCATGGAGGCAAATCCCTTTTCGTATGTGTATGAAAACAGTCTCTACTCGAACTGCAACTCGTCCAAGAGCCAGCCGGCCCCGGCGAACTTGTCGACGATAAACAACACGTACCGTATATCCACGGCAATCGTGCGCTGCAGGTCGGGCTCGAAGGCTATATCTCCCGACATGGCCTCCCAGTTACCGTCGAAGGCCAGTCCGATCAGCGCTCCGCAGTCGTTCAGCACCGGCGATCCGGAGTTGCCGCCCGTGATGTCGCAGTCGGCCAGGAAGCAGGTCGGCAACTCGCCCTTCGCATTGGCATAACGCCCGAAATCCTTCGCGGCGTAGAGCTCCTTCAAC
>CALUKL010000020.1 GCA_944321195.1 uncultured Alistipes sp. | reverse complement strand
TGATCGACACGGCCGGCACGATCTGCATGGCCGCCGACATGCTCATGTCGCGCGGTGCCAAGAGCGTGCGCGCCGCCATCACCCACCCCGTGCTGTCGGGTCCCGCCTACGAGCGCATCAACGACAGCGCCCTGGAGGAGGTGATCGTCACCGATACCATTCCGCTCAACCCCGACAAGGACCTGCACAAGTTCACGGTGCTCTCGGTCGCCGACATCTTCGCCGACGTCATCGAGCGCGTCCACAACTACAAGGAGATCTCCTCGATCTTCTTCAAATAGACGGGGGGGGGCTGAGAGGGCCAACCGGAGAGGGGCCACCGGAGGAAGATCAACCGAAGAGGGCCAGTTGGAGAGAACCGACCGGAAGAACTGCCCGGAGAGAGCCAGTCGGAGAGAGCTGACCGAAGGAGGCCACCCGGAGGAACTGCCCGGAGAGGAGAGAGGCCCCGGAGAGGGGTCGCGGCCGGGCAGGCTGACAACCGCATACGAAAATCTCCCCTGCCCGGCTCACGATCCTTGTCGCACTTTCGGACAGGTTTGCAGGAGCCTTCCCGGGACAAAAAAGGGGATGCCGCACAAGCGGCACCCCTTGTCTGCGACCTTCGCGGACCCCTATTTCAGCGGCGAATCCGGTTCACGGGACATCACCAGGTAGAACATCCGGTCGAGGAATCCCGGTGCGAACTTCTTCACGAAGTGCGTCGCACGCCCCTCGGCCTCCATCAGGCACAGCCGCTTCCGGCGCACGATCCCCCGCCCCACGATCCGGGCCACCTGCTCGGCGGTCATCATCTTCGATTCGTCGCGCGGCGTCTCGCCCTGCTGCGAACCGTCGGCCGTCAGCGCCGAAAAGCGCACGTTCGAGGCCGTGAACCCCGGGCAGGCGATCATCACGTGGAGCCCCTTCTTGAGATTCTCGATGCGCAGCGTCTCCAGGAAGCCCGTCATGGCGTATTTCGAGGCCGAATAGCCCGTGCGGCCGGGCAGTCCGTGAAGCCCCGCAACCGACGAGATGCCGACGATCGAGCCCTTCGTCTGCTGGAGGTACGGCAGTGCATATTTGCAGCAGTTGACCGTGCCCCAGAAGTTCACATCCATCAGGCGGTGCAGCACGTCGAGCTCCACGTCGTCGAAAATCGCACGCATCGAGATCCCCGCATTGCAGATCAGCACATCCAGACGCCCGAACTCCCGGATCGCCGTCTCGATCAGCGCCCGACACTCCGCGGGTTTCGTCACGTCCACCCCGCAGTAGGCCGCCTGGCCCCCCTGCCCGCGGATTTCACCCGCCAGCAACTGGAGTTTCTGCACGCTCCGCGCCCCGAGCACCACCTTCGCGCCCTGCGCCGCATAGACCTTCGCCATCGCCTCGCCGATCCCCGACGAGGCGCCCGTGATGACAATCACGCGATCCTTCAATGTCTTCATATCGTTCATTTGCTTCGTTTCCGATGTCACGCCGCAGCCCGGAGCCTCAGTCCGCACACCCGATCTCCAGCGTATCGTAAGCCATCCGGACCCCCGGCGGCAGCGTCGGTTCCGTCTCGGCCTGCAGCCCGATGTCGTGCGACATGTGCGTCAGCCATGCCGCCCGCGGCCCCACCCGCCGGATCAGCTCCAGCGCCTCCGCCACGTTGAAGTGCGAGTAGTGCTCCGCAAAGCGCAGCGCATTGACCACCAGCACCTCCACACCCCGGAGTTTCTCCACCTCCGGCTCCGCAATCGTCTTGAAATCCGTCAGGTAGGCCAGCCGCCCGATCCGGTAGCCCGTCACGGTGAAACGCTCCGAATGGTGCCCCGACACGGGAATGATCTCGACGCCTTCCACCGTAAAGGGGTGCTCGACGTCGATCTCGTGGAGCACGATCTCCGGGACCCCGCGGTACTTGTCCTGCGCAAAGGCGTAGTCGAAATCCTTGCGCACGCACGCCGCGGTCCGCGGCGAAGCGTAGATATCCACACGGTGGACCGTCGGGGGATAATCCACGAAATTGAACGCCCGCACGTCGTCCAGGCCGCCGATGTGGTCCTTGTGTTCGTGGGTCAGCAGGATGCCGTCGAGGTGACGGACCCCGGTGCGGAGCATCTGGTAGCGGAAATCCGGGCCCGCGTCGATCACGAGCCGCACGCCACGGGTTTCGACCATCGCCGAGGTCCGCAAGCGATGGTCCCGACGGTCCGCCGACGTGCAGACCCGGCAGCGGCACCCGATGACGGGCACGCCCTGCGAGGTTCCGGTTCCCAGAAAGGTGAGTTTCATGGTTGCAAAGGTATAAAATTTAGGGAAAAACGGCCGCATTTTCCCCGGAAAACACACCGCAGGGCCGCCCGACGGAAAATATCGGAAAATGGGCTGCACAAATTTGCAGGATCTGTATTTTTTTCATTATTTTTACAGACTCAACAACGAAACTCAACACACTAAATTACCTGCCGAATGAAGAGACCGCTTTTGCTCGCCGCGGCGCTGCTGCTGGCCGCCGCAACCCAGGCCCTGCCCCGGAAAACCTACACCCTCGCCTCACCCGACGGACGGCTGCAGACGACCGTTGCGGCCGGAGAGGAGCTGACCTACGACATCCTCCGCGACGGACGCACGCTGCTGGAGGCCTCGCCCGTAGCCATGACGCTCGACAACGGCGCCGTGTGGGGCGCCGCACCCCGCGTGACCAAGGCCTCCCGCACCAGCGTCGACCGGTGGATCGCCTCGCCCTTCTACCGCGCCGATTCGATCCGCGAGAACTACAACGCCCTGACGCTCCGCATGAAGGGCGACTGGAGCGTGGAGTTCCGCGCCTATGACGACGGCGTGGCCTACCGCTTCGTGAGCAACGCCCGCAAACCCTTCCACGTCGTGAACGAGTGCGTCGAATACCGCTTCCCCGAGGATTTCCAGGCTACGGTCCCCTATGTGCGATCGGGCAAGGACGGTGACTGGGACAGCCAGTATTTCAATTCATTCGAAAACATCTATACGGTAGCCCCGCTCTCGCAGCTCAACCCCGGGCGGCTGGCCTTCCTGCCGCTCGTCGTGGATGCCGGTGAGGGCGTGAAAATCTGCCTCTCGGAGAGCGACCTCTGCGACTATCCCGGGCTCTATCTCCGCAAGGCCGACGGTGGGAACCGCCTGACGGGGATGTTCGCACCCTGCCCCGACCGGCTCGAACAGGGCGGGCACAACCAGTTGCAGATGGTCGTCCGGGAACGGAAGGGATACATCGCCGAGGTCTCCGCCCCGCGGAGCTTCCCCTGGCGCATGGCCGTCGTGGGCAGCGACACGCAGCTCGCCGCCTCGAACCTGAGCTACCTGCTCGCCGCACCCTCGAAAATCGACGACACGTCGTGGATCCGGCCCGGAAAGGTCGCCTGGGAGTGGTGGAACAACTGGAACCTCGCCGGCGTCGACTTCCGCACCGGCATCAACAATGCCACCTACAAATACTACATCGATTTTGCCGCAGCGAACGGCATCGAATACGTCATTCTCGACGAAGGATGGGCCGTCAACCTCCAGGCCGACCTGATGCAGGTCGTGCCGGAGATCGACCTGCGCGAACTCGTCGAGTACGGAGCCGCCCGCAACGTCGGGATCATCCTCTGGGCCGGGTACTGGGCCTTCGACCGCGACATGGAGCGCGTCTGCCGCCACTACGCCGAGATGGGCGTCAAGGGATTCAAGGTCGACTTCATGGACCGCGACGACCAGCAGATGACCGCCTTCAACCACCGCGCCGCCGCCACTGCCGCGAAATACCGGCTTCTGATCGACTTCCACGGAACACACAAGCCCGCCGGGCTGAACCGCACCTGGCCCAATGTCCTCAACTTCGAGGGCGTGCACGGCCTCGAACAGCTCAAATGGAGCCCCGCATCCCTCGACCAGGTGAAATACGACACCCAACTCCCCTTCATCCGCCAGGTCGCAGGGCCGATGGACTACACCCAGGGGGCGATGATCAACGCCGCGCGCCGGAACTACCACCCCTCGAATTCGGAACCCATGAGCCAGGGAACCCGCTGCCACCAGCTCGGACTCTACATCGTGCTGGACTCCCCGCTCAACATGCTCTGCGACTCCCCGACCAATTACCTCAAGGAGATGGAGTGCACGCACTTCATCGCCGCAATCCCGACCGTCTGGGACGAAACCCGCATCCTCGCGGGTGAGATCGGCGAGTACATCGTCACCGCTCGCCGCAAGGGCTCCACGTGGTACATCGGAGGAATCACCGACTGGACGCCCCGCGACCTGAAGGTCGACCTTTCGTTCCTCGGCGGAACCCGTCCCGCAGAGCTCTTCCGCGACGGCGTGAATGCCGACCGCAAGGCCTCGGACTACCGGCGCGAGGAGCTCCGGATCGATACCTCCCGCCCCTTCGAGGTGCATCTCGCACCCGGAGGCGGCTTCACCCTGAAGGTCGAGGCCGAATAGCGTCCGGAATCCTTCCCACGAAAAGGCCCCCGCACCTGACTGTGCGGGGGCCTTTTTCAAGAGGGCGGAGAGGAACGGAAAGGATGCAGAGGGGTGGAGAGAGTGGAGAGACGAAGGCTCAAGATCCCCCTCGATACTCCAGTAGAAGGCCCGCGAACCCTGCATCTTCGTGGCGGCATCCATCGCACGGAACGCCTCCATGAGCGGCGCGGCCCGCTGCGTGTCGTTCATCTTCAGCGTCCGGTAGACCGACACCCCAACAGGCCATACGCAAAACTCCTTTCATAAGTCTCTTCCGGTGTTTTTTCAATGCGACACCCACCCCGGGTCAATTTCCGGGCCGGGCCGGATCATAACGCTCCAGACACTCGTCGATGAGCCGCATCCCCTCGGCGGTCGAGATCCCCCGGAAAAAGGTACTCACAATCTGCACGAAGGCCTGGCGTTCGCTCATCCCTTCGGGCAGGTACATGTCCTTGCGGTCAGTGACCGCCGACACCGTATAATAGAGCACCGTAATGGCCAGGTCGATGTTGATCGTCCGCACGAACAGACCGTCGGCAATCCCCTTTTCGAGCATCTCCTGCATGTCACGGCGGCTCTTCACGGAGCCCTCGCGCAACAGGCGCTCGTGTACCGCCGGGTAGAACTTCCGCAGGTTGCCCAGCAGGCGGCGGATCAGCTCCGAGTCATCCATCATGCAGCCCAGGACCATGAAGATCGCTTCAAGGACGTTCCGGGCCCCGGCACTCGCCGCCGCACGCTCGACCCGCTTGCACTCGAAAAAGTGCTCCATCGCAAGGTAGAGCAGGCTCTCCTTGTCGCCGAAAAGTTCGTAGAGCGTCCGTTTCGAAACCCCCAACTGTTGTGCGATGTCGTCCATGCGCACCGACTTGATGCCCTGCGAGACGAACATCCGCATGGCTTGTGCTATGATCCGTTCTTTCTGAGTCATGGATTTCGGTGTTAATAAAACAAATATAACAAGAAAACCTGAAAAACAAAAAAAGTTTTCCGGTTTATGACGCCGATCGGCCGCCCGGAAACAAAAAAGCCGCCCCGGAGTCTTTCCGGGGCGGCATAAAGGGGCTCAAAGATTCTTCGGCCGAACGAGGGTGCGACTACTTCGTCACACGCTCCAGCCACTTGACCATGGCCAGCATGGCGATCATCGAGACGGCGCAGACGATTACGAAGATACTCCACGTGGCGGAGATCGAGATCCGCTTGTAGAGGATCGGGCCGATGAAGAGCAGTCCGTTTCCGAGAGCCGTAGCTCCGAGCCAGCATCCCTGCATCAGACCCTGCAGCTTGTGGGGAGCCACCTTCGAAACGAACGACAGACCCAGCGGCGAGATGAAGAGTTCGGCGATGGTCAGAATCAGATAGGTGGCAACCAGCAGCCACGGCGTCACCCGGTCAGCAACGGCCAGACCTCCCTGAGCCTGCACTTCGGCCAATTTCGGAAGCCCGAGCGAACCGACGGCCATCAACACGTAGGCAAAGGCGGCAATACCCATACCGATGGCGATCTTCATCGGCGTCGAGGGCTCCTTGCCGCGGTTACGCAGCCACGAGAAGAGCGCGATGACGATCGGCGTGAGGAAGACCACGCAGAAGGGGTTGGCCGACTGGAAAATCTCGGCCGTAATGGGCATTCCGAAGATCTCCAGACGCGTATAGTCCTGCGCGAAGAGCGTCAGCGTCAGACCGTTCTGGTGGAACGAGAACCAGAAGAAGATCACGATGGCGAAGACGGCGAACAGGGCGTAGAGGCGTTGTTTGATCTCGCGGGCATCCTGCTGGATTTCGGCCTTCGAGGGGGTCTTCCTGCCGGCGGCGGCAACCTCCGGATCGGGCAGTTTCTTCTTGTTGGCCAGGAAGATCGCCAGCGAGAAGAGCAGCGCCACGATAGCCACGCCGAAGGCGTAGTGGAAGCCCGTGTTGAAGGCATCGAGGTAGCTCGAAGCAAAGGCGCCCAGATCGGTCGGTGCGCCGTTCAGGCTCACTTCGGCCGCCAGTTCGCTGAAACGTCCCTGAGCCACGTCGGCGCTCATCGTTCCGCCGATATACTGATGGCAGAGCGACGAGAGGTCCGAATTGTAGAGGTAACCCTGCGTACGGAGCCACCAGTTGCGCACGCCCACCGCGGCGAACGGTGCGAACATCGCGCCGATGTTGATGAACATGTAGAAGATCTGGAAGCCCGTATCGCGCAGTTTGGCATATTTCTCATTATCGTAGAGCTGGCCCACCAGAGCCTGCAGGTTTCCCTTGAAGAGGCCATTGCCGAAAGCAATCACCATCAGGGCACCGATCACCATGACCTTCGACGAGATCGACGGCATCATCAGCACCACGTAACCCGCGGTCATGACCACGATTCCGGCGATGATCGTACCTTTGTAATTACGCAACCGGTCGGCAATCAGACCGCCCACTAGCGCCAGAATGTAGATCGAGGTGTAGAAGAACGAATAGATCTTTCCGGCCTGCTCCCCGTCGATGCCGAACTTCGACATCAGGAACAGCGTCAGAATGGCCATCATCGTGTAGAAGCCGAAACGTTCACCCGTGTTGGCGAGTGCCGCGGCAATCAGGCCTTTAGGTTGTTTGAGCATGGTAAAATTTTAATATTAGGTGAATGGTTTGTTTTTGTTCGTCGACAAAGATAGAAAAATTTTTCATATATTTGTAAGAAACGGGATGCACCGCAGCAAAATTCAGGGCTATATCCGCCTTTTTTTTGCAACCGCCGGTCCCGGCTTCAACCCCTTTGATGAAAAAATGCCGTCATGGACATGGAAAAAACCGATAAAAGGCTCCCGATCGTCGAACGCGACGAGTGGCTCCGGCCCGTCGAGGAGCAGATGAACCGCCGACACGCCCGTTACGAAGCCAAAATGGAGGCCATCGAACACGCCGCCGGGTCGATCGTCGACTACGCCAACGGGTACCGCTATTTCGGCTGGCAGTGGGACGACACGCTCGACGGATGGTGGCTCCGCGAATGGCTCCCCGGGGCGCAGGACGTCTACGTCTTCGGCGACTTCAACAACTGGCAGCGCACCGAAATCCGAATGCACCGCGATGCCGCGGGCGTCTGGAGCGCCTTCTTCCCCGCGGCGATGTACCGCGGCCGCCTTACCCACGGATCGCTCTACAAGATCCACGTCCACGGCGACAACGGATGGATGGACCGCATCCCGGCCTACGCCCGCCGCGTGGTCCAGGACGACGCGACCAAGAACTACACCGCGCAGTTCTGGCAGCCCGCCGAGCCCTTCGACTGGCGCGGCGACAACTTCGACGCCTCGAAGAACGGGAGCCTGCTGATCTACGAGGCCCACGTCGGCATGGCCCAGGAGCGCGAAGGGGTCGGCACCTACCGCGAATTCACCGAGAAGATCCTCCCGATCATCAAGCGCGACGGATACAACGCCGTGCAGCTCATGGCCATTGCCGAACACCCCTACTACGGGTCGTTCGGATACCACGTGTCGA
>CALUKL010000019.1 GCA_944321195.1 uncultured Alistipes sp. | reverse complement strand
GGTGGTTATAGCAGTGAGGTTCCACCTCTTCCCATTCCGAACAGAGAAGTTAAGCTCACTAACGCCGATGGTACTGCGGTTATCCCGTGGGAGAGTAGGTAGCCGCCTCTTCAAGACCAGCCTTTACGGGTTGGTCTTTTTTTGTGTATGGATATTGGGGTTCGAAACGGGGATTTGTTGCTGATCCTTACAATGGTTCGGGCGCCCATAAATCGGCCTTCTTAACGCCGCCATTCGTCGCAAAAACCACTATGATGGCAATAGATCTGGTAAATGTGACTGTTTATCCGGCGAATCTGCAGATGACGTGTGCGGCATTGCGGACATCGGGTGGTATGGAGTTTCCGGGCGAAGAAGCTGGAAAATCGATCGGTCCGGACCATTTGCTGCGGAATCGTGAATTGAAGGGCCCGGTGGCTGCCCCTTCCCTCTCGGGCTGCCGATGAAAGAAAAACGCCTCCCTGTCCAACAGGGAGGCGTCCGTTTGTTTGTTTGCTTCTGAGCCTTATTTGCCCATGTAACTCTTGATATAGTGGTGGTGCGAACCCCAGCGCTCGAAGGCGGCACGGTCCAGCTCCTCCTGAGCCGACGGGTGCGCAATCGACATCAACAGACGGGCCCGCTCCTGCATCGACTTGCCATAGAGATCCACGGCACCGTACTCCGTAACGACCCAGTGCACGTGGAACCGCGTCGTCACGACACCCGCACCGTCGAGCAGCGTCGGGCAGATCTTCGAAACCCCCTTGTTCGTAATCGAAGGCATGGCGATGATCGCCTTGCCGCCCTTCGACAGCGAGGCGCCGTAAACGAAGTCGATCTGACCGCCTGCTCCCGACCAGAATTTCGTACCCAGCGAGTCGGCGCTCACCTGGCCCGTCAGGTCGATTTGCAGGGCCGAGTTGATGGCCACGAAGTTGTCGTTCTGCGAGATGATGTAGGGGTCGTTCGTGTAGCCGACGTCCATCATCAGCACGCCCGGGTTGTCGTCGATGAAGTCGTAGACGGCCTGCGAACCCATCAGGAACGTCGAAACCATCTTCCCCGGGTCGGTCTTCTTCGCCTCACCGTTGATCACACCCTTGGCGACCAGCGGCAGGACGCCGTCGGCGAACATCTCCGTGTGGACACCCAGGTTCTTGTGGTCTCCCAGCTGGCTCAGTACGGCGTTCGGAATGGCTCCGATACCCATCTGCAGCGTGGCGCCGTCCTCGATCAGGGCGGCACAGTGGCGGCCGATGGCCTTCTCGACCTCGTTCGGCTCCGAGAACTTCGCCTCGATGAGCGGCGTGTCGTCCTCGACGAACATGTCGATCTTCGACATCGGGATCATCGCCTGGCCGAAGGCGCGCGGTACGTGCTTGTTCACCACGGCGATTACATAGTCGGCGCACTCCACGGCGGCCAGCGTCGCATCCACCGACGTGCCCAGCGATACGTAGCCGTGCTTGTCCGGCGGGCAGACCTGGATCATCGCCACGTTGCACGGTACGGCTCCGCAGCGGTAGAGTTTCTGCGTCTCGCTCAGGAAGACCGGAATGTAATCCGCATATCCGCTCTGGGTCACCTTACGGACATTGGCCCCCACGAAGAACGAATCGAGCTGGAAAATGCCCTCGAATTTCGGATCCGCATAGGGTGCCGGTCCTTCGGTGTGCAGGTGGTGGATGTGGACATCCTTGAGCTCGCCCGCCTCGCCGCGGCGGCACATGGCATTGATCAGGCACTGAGGAGCCGAAGCTACCGAACTCAGGTGCACATGGTCGCCCGACTTGATGACCTTGACGGCCTCATCGGGCGTGGTGAAATGGATAGGGTTAGTCATTGCTGCCTAAAATTGCTAAATGGTTAGTCTGTCTGTTTGTTCGTTCTTTCCGATAAGGGGGCACGGCTCCGGATTCCGGAACCGTGTGCCGTACACTATTTGCGTTTTACCTCGACCTGTTCGTACCCTTCGACTATATCGCCGACCTTCACGTCGTTGTAGGATTCGATGTTCAGACCGCAGTCCTGACCCACGGTGACCTCCTTCACGTCGTCCTTGAACCGCTTCAGTGAGCCCAGTTTGCCCGTGTAGATCACGATACCGTCGCGGATCACGCGGATCGGCGTTGAGCGCTGCAGTTTGCCTTCGCGGACGATACATCCCGCAACGGTCCCGACCTTCGAGATCTTGAAGATCTCCATCACCTCCACCGAGGCGACGATCTCCTCCTTCATCACCGGCTCCAACATGCCCTCGATGGCATCCTTGATGTCGTTGATGGCGTCGTAGATGATCGAGTAGAGGCGGATTTCGATCTCCTCCTTCTCGGCCAGCTTGCGCGCCGAGGCAGACGGGCGCACCTGGAAGCCCACGATGATGGCGTTCGAGGCGGCGGCCAGCAGCACGTCCGATTCGGAGATCTGGCCCACGGCCGCGTGGATCACGTTCACCTGTACGGACTCCTTCGAGAGTTTGATCAGCGAGCCCGACATCGCCTCGACCGATCCGTCGACGTCACCCTTGACGATGATGTTCAGCTCCTTGAACGAGCCGATGGCGATGCGGCGGCCGATCTCGTCGAGCGTCACGTGCTTCTGCGTCATGATGCCCTGCATCCGCTGCAACTGCTCGCGCTTGTTGGCGATCTCGCGTGCCGAACGGTCGTCGTCCATCACGTTGAACAGATCGCCGGCCTGCGGGGCGCCGTTGAGTCCCAGCACCTGTACCGGGGTTGACGGCCCGGCTTCGGTGACCTTCTTGCCGTTCTCGTTGAACATCGCCTTCACACGGCCCGTGTAGGTTCCCGAGAGAACCACGTCGCCCACGTGCAGCGTACCGTTCTGCACGAGCACCGTCGAGACGTAGCCGCGGCCCTTGTCCAGCGTCGACTCGATCACCGTACCCACGGCCTTCTTGTTCGGGTTGGCCTTCAGGTCGAGCATCTCGGCCTCCAGCAGCACCTTCTCCAGCAGTTTGTCCAGGTTCAGGCCCTTCTTGGCCGAAACCTCCTGGTCCTGGTACTTGCCGCCCCACGACTCCACCAGGTAGTTCATCTGCGAGAGCTGCTCCTTGATGTGGTCGGGATTGGCCTGTGGCTTGTCGATCTTGTTGATGGCGAAGACCATCGGGACACCGGCGGCCTGCGCGTGGTTGATCGCCTCGACGGTCTGCGGCATGACGTTGTCGTCCGCCGCCACGATGATGATCGCCACGTCCGTGACGGCCGCACCGCGTGCACGCATCGCCGTGAAGGCCTCATGGCCCGGCGTGTCGAGGAACGTGATCTTCTGACCGTTCAGCTCCACGCTGTAGGCACCGATGTGCTGCGTGATACCGCCGGCCTCGCCCTCGATGACGTTCGTCTTGCGGATGTTGTCCAGCAGCGACGTCTTACCGTGGTCGACGTGGCCCATCACCGTCACGATCGGCGGACGCGGGACGAGATCCTCCTCCTTGTCCTCCTCGTCGGCGATGGCCTCCTGGATGTCCGCCGAGACGAACTCGATCTTGAAGCCGAACTCCTCGGCCACGACGACCAAGGCCTCGGCATCCAACCGCTGGTTGATCGACACCATCAGTCCGAGGTTCATGCACGCCGTGATGACCTCCGTCGGCGAGACGTTCATCATCGTCGCCAACTCGCTCACGGTGACGAACTCCGTGACCTTGAGCGTCGAACGTTCCATCTCCTCGCGTTCGAACTCCTCGTTCATGCGCTCGGCAACGGCTTCGCGCTTGTCGCGGCGGTATTTGGCACTCTTGTTCTTGGCTCCCTTGGCCGTCAGGCGCGCCAGGGTATCCTTGACCTGCTTCGAAACCTCCTCGTCGCTCACTTCCGGACGCAGGATCGGTTTCGGCATGTTCTTGTTCTTGTTGCGGCGCCCTTCGCCCGGACGCGGCTGGTTCTGACCCTGGCCTCCGCGGTTGTTCTGACCGCCCTGGTTGCCACGGTTGTTCTGGCCGCCCTGGTTGCCCTGACCGCCCTGGCCGTTGCGGTTGCCGCCCTGCGAACCGCCCTTCTGGGCCTTGTTGACGTCGACCTTCTCCTTCTGCAGCCGCTTGCGCTTGTGCTTGCCGCCCGGAACAAAGCCCGAGACATCCATCGTACCCAGCACCTGCGGGCCCGTGAGGGTCACCGTTGCCGGACGGAAAATGTTGTCCTTCGGGGCTTCGGGCTGCGGGGTCTCCGCCGCCTTCTCCGGGGCCTCTGCCGCCGGGGTTGCCGGAGCTGCCGGAGCTGCACTCGCCTGCGGGGCCTGAGTTGCGGCCGGACGTGCGGCTTCGGGCATCGGGGCCGCCTTCGGAGTTTCAGGCGCCGCGGCCGAAGCCGGATGGGGGGCCTGGGCGGGTTCCGAAACGACCTCCCGTTGCGGAGCCGGGGCCGGTTGTACTGCCGGGGCCGTGGCCGCCGAATGGGCCGGAGCTGCCTTCGGCTCCTGCTGGGCGCCTGCTGCAGGCTGCGGGGCCGGTTGTGCGGCCGGGGCCGTCCTGGGTTTGGGCGAAAGGTCGATCTTCCCCAGGAACTTCGGCTGCGGAATCTCGTCCTTCACGCTGATGACATTGCTTTTGATGACAACCTCCTTTTCTTCCTCGCGCTCCTGCTTCTTCGCCTCTTCGAGGGTGATGGTCGTCTGTTTCTGGGAGATCCGCTCCCGAATCGAGTCGCGGGCGTTCACCACGCTGCGGTTCGAACCGAACTCCTTCTCCAGAACGGCATACGTCTCCGCGTCGACCAGCGTGTTGGGCGACCCGTCGCTCTTGATGCCCTTCTTCTGCAGGAAGTCCGTGATGGTGTTCAAACCGACCTTGAACTCCTTGGCAACCTGAATGAGCCTTAATTTTCTTTCATTACCCATATGTGTGTGTGCTCCTTTCTTGCTTGGTGATTATTCGAATTCGGCCTTCAAGATCTCCACGACCTTCTGCGCCTGCTCCAGTTCGAGGTCCGCGCGGGCCGCAATCTCCTCCACGGGAAGCTCCAGCACGCTCTTCGCCGTGTCGCAGCCGGCGGCCTTCAGTGCGTCGATGATCCAGCCGTCGATCTCGTCGGCGAACTCCGTCAGGGCCACGTCCTCCTCCTCGACCTCGCGGTAGACGTCGATGTCGTATCCCGTGAGCATCTTCGACAGGCGGATGTTCAGACCGCCCTTTCCGATGGCCAGCGACACCTGGTCGGGCTTCAGGTAGACCGAAGCGGTCTTCTTCTCCTCGTCGATCGTAATCGACGAGATCTTCGCCGGGTTCAGCGAACGCTGGATCATCAGCTGCGGGTTGGCCGTGTAGTTCACCACGTCGATGTTCTCGTTGCGCAACTCCTTGACGATCGAGTAGATGCGCGAACCCTTCATGCCGACGCACGCGCCCACCGGACCGATGCGCTCGTCGTAGGACTCCACGGCGACCTTTGCCCGCTCGCCCGGGATGCGGACGATCTTCTTGATGGTGATCAGGCCGTCGAAGATCTCCGGAACCTCCTGTTCGAACAACCGTTCGAGGAACTGGTTCGCCGTGCGCGAAAGGATGATCCGCGGCTGGTTGTTGTTCATTTCCACCGACTTGACGATCGCCTTGATCGTATCGCCCTTGCGGTAGAAGTCGTTGGGTATCTGCTCGGCCTTCGGGAGGATCAGCTCGTTCTCCTCGTCGTCGAGGATCAGCACCTCCTTCTTCCACACCTGGTAGACCTCGCCGGTGATGATCTCGCCGACCTTCTCCGAATACTTCTCGTAGAGGTTGGCCTTCTCCAGATCGAGGATCCGCGAGGCGAGGTTCTGGCGCAGCGACAGCACCGCGCGGCGGCCGAACGACGAGAGCTTGATCTCGTCGGCATATTCGTCACCGATTTCGTAGGTCGGGTCGATGGCCTTGACCTCCGAAACGGCGATCTGCGTGTTGGGGTTCTCCACGGCGCCGTCCTCCACGACCGTGCGGTTGCGCCAGATCTCCAGGTCGCCCTTCTCGGGGTTGATGATGACGTCGAAGTTCTCGTCCGTTTCGTACTGTTTCTGCAAGGCGTGGCGGAAGACGTCTTCCAGCACGCCGATCATCGTCGACTTGTCGATGTTCTTCA
>CALUKL010000018.1 GCA_944321195.1 uncultured Alistipes sp. | reverse complement strand
GAGAACGGCATGATCTACGATCCGGTGACCATTTCGAAGGAGAATACCGTAGGGGACGCGCTGAATCTGATGAGGGAGAACAAGATCGGAGGAATCCCGGTTGTTGACGCTGATCGCAGGCTGATCGGCATTGTCACGAACCGGGATTTGCGTTTCCAGCGGGATATGGACCGCCGGATTTCGGAGGTGATGACTCCGGGCGACCGCCTCATCACGACGCACCGCACCGATCTGGCCCACGCTTCGGAGGTGCTTCTGAACAACAAGATCGAGAAACTTCCGGTCGTGGACGACGAGGGACACCTCGTGGGTCTGATTACCTATAAGGATATTACGAAGGTGCAGGATCATCCGAATGCGTGCAAGGATGACAAGGGCCGTCTTCGCGTAGCGGCGGGCGTAGGGATCACCCCCGACGCGATGGATCGGGTGGCGGCGCTTGTTGCCGAGGACGTGGATGCCGTAGTGCTGGACTCCGCGCACGGACATTCGCGCAATATCGTGCGGACGCTCCGGGAGATCAAGGCGAAATATCCGACGCTGGACGTTGTGGTGGGCAATATCGCCACGGCCGAGGCTGCGAAGTTCCTGATCGGGGCGGGTGCCGACGGCATCAAGGTGGGCATCGGTCCGGGCTCGATCTGTACGACGCGCATCATCGCGGGTGTGGGTGTTCCGCAGTTGTCGGCGATCTACGCCGCCTCCTCGGCCGCCAAAGGGTCGGGTGTTCCGGTGATTGCCGACGGCGGTCTGCGCTACTCGGGCGATATTGTCAAGGCGCTGGCTGCGGGCGGCGACTGCGTGATGATCGGCTCGATGTTCGCCGGGACGGAGGAGGCTCCGGGCGAGACGATCATCTACAACGGCCGCAAGTTCAAGGCCTACCGCGGCATGGGCTCGATCGACGCCATGAAGGCGGGTTCGGCCGACCGCTATTTCCAGAAGGGTTGTGAAGGGAACATCAACAAACTCGTCCCGGAGGGCATTGTCGCCCGCGTACCGTTCAAGGGTTCGCTGAGCGAGACGGTCTACCAGTTGATCGGCGGGCTGCGTTCGGGCATGGGCTACTGCGGCGCGAAGGACATTCCGGCGCTGCAGACGGCGCAGTTCATCCGGATCACGGCTTCGGGAATGCACGAGAGCCACCCGCACGACGTGACGATCACGAGCGAGGCCCCGAACTATTCGAGCGAGCACTAAAAATCCCTCCGGATCCGGAACGAATAATTTAGAACCGATGGAAAAGATACTGATTCTCGATTTCGGGTCGCAGTACACGCAGCTCATAGCGCGTCGCGTGCGCGAGCTGAACGTCTATTGCGAGATTCACCCCTTCAACAAGATCCCGGCTTTGGACGAGTCGGTGCGGGGTGTGATTCTCTCGGGCAGCCCCTATTCGGTGCGGGACGCCCAGGCCCCGACGCCCGATCTCTCGCAGATCAAGGGGCGCCTTCCGCTGCTGGGCGTCTGCTACGGCGCGCAGTTCCTGGCCTCGGCTTTCGGCGGCGAGGTGCAGCCGGCCCCGAGCCGCGAGTACGGCCGGGCGATGCTCACGGTGGGCGATCCGGCGGATGCCCTGATGGCAGGGCTTCCCTCGCCGACACAGGTCTGGATGTCGCATGGCGATACGATCACGCGCGTTCCCGATACCTACCGGATCGTGGCCAGCACGGAGGAGGTGTGCGTAGCGGCATTCCACATCGAGGGCGAGCGGACGTGGGGCATCCAGTTCCACCCCGAGGTCTACCACTCGACCGACGGCAAACAGCTTCTGAAGAACTTCGTGGTCGGGATCTGCGGATGCGCGCAGTCGTGGACCTCGGAGAGCTTCGTGGAGTCGACGGTGCGCGAGTTGCGCGAGAAACTGGGCAGCGACAAGGTGGTGCTCGGTCTGTCGGGCGGAGTGGATTCGTCGGTGGCGGCGGTGCTGCTGCACCGGGCCATCGGGCGGAACCTCTACTGCATCTTCGTGGATTCGGGACTTCTGCGCAAGAACGAGTTCGAGGAGGTGCTGGCCTCCTATAAGGATATGGGCCTCAATGTTAAGGGGGTGAAGGCCGGACCGAAGTTCCTGGGCGACCTGGCGGGTGTCACGGATCCCGAGAAGAAACGCAAGATCATCGGCCGCGACTTCGTGGAGGTCTTCAACGAGGAGGCGATGCGGATCAAGGATGTGCGCTGGCTGGCCCAGGGGACGATCTATCCCGACGTGATCGAGTCGTGCTCGGTGAACGGGCCTTCGGCGACGATCAAGTCGCACCACAATGTGGGGGGGCTGCCGGAGAAGATGAACCTGCGGATCGTGGAGCCGCTGCGGCTTCTGTTCAAGGACGAGGTGCGGCGTGTGGGTCGCTCGCTGGGAATCTCCGAGCAACTGATCGGCCGCCATCCCTTCCCGGGCCCGGGCCTTGCGATCCGCATCCTGGGCGACATCACGCCGGAGAAGGTTGAAATCCTCCAGAACGTCGACAAAATCTATATCGACTCGCTGCGGGCCGCGGGCCTGTACGATCAGGTTTGGCAGGCGGGGGCGATTCTGCTCCCGGTGCAGAGCGTCGGGGTGATGGGCGACGAACGGACCTACGAGCGTTGCGTTGCGCTGCGTGCGGTGACCTCGACGGACGGCATGACGGCCGACTGGGTGCACCTTCCCTACGAGTTCCTTGCCAACGTGTCGAACGACATTATCAACAAGGTGAAGGGGGTAAACCGCGTAGTCTACGACATCTCCTCGAAACCGCCCGCCACGATCGAGTGGGAATAACCCGGCTCTTAGCCGGGCGGGGAATCCAGTAGCCACCTTTTGATGTCAAAAGGTGGCGCCAAAACCAGCCGCAAGTTGCTTTTTGCGGGGCCGCAGTTTGGCGTCGCGGAAACGGGCGCCTGACGCGGGTTTGCAAGCAAACCGGCCCCGTTTCTTATCGCGCCGCCTGCGCTGCGTCCTCTCTCCGCAAAAAGCAGAATGCGGCGGCGGTCGACGCGGATTCAAGGGTCGGACCCTCGTAAGGTTCCGCAGCCTCTGAATCCAGTCATTCCCCGCTTGACGGGGAATCCATCATTGCGCAAGAACTGGATTTCCGCTCAAGGCGGAAATGACAAAAGTGGGAGCGCGGAACCCTTTTTTTAATGGGAGGTCTGTGGGCTGGGGAAGTTCCGGCTTGATGAAAAAAACGAAAAGAAAGATGCGGACTAAAAATGCGAGCGCCGGGGACGGTTTGCTTGCAAACCCGCGAATAGTCGCCCGGCGCCAATGTTAGGCCGCGTCTTGCCGGTTTTTTCGTCGTGCCGGTCGGTTTTTGCGGCGCTTTTTGCCGACACAAAAAGCGCCCGCCTAAGAGGCGGGTGGATTCCCCGTCAAGCGGGGAATGACATTCTTGCCAGTCATTCCCACGAAAGCGGGAATCCAGAATCGTCGAAGCGCAGAACTGCTTCGGGAACCATTCACTCACTCCATCGCCCATAGAACCCGCCTCTTAGCCGGGTGGATTTCCGCTTTTCCGCGGAAATCCCTATCTTTGCAACACAAGACATCGCACGCCATGAAGGATTTTGCAGCCATAGATTTCGAAACGGCCAACGGCCAACGTTCGAGCGTTTGTTCGGTGGGTGTTGTTGTGGTGCGCGGCGGTGAGGTGTGCGATACGTTTTACAGCCTGATCCGGCCGCGCCCGAACTATTACAGCCGTTTCACAACGGCCATCCACGGTTTGACCTATGAGGATACGGCCGCGGCTCCGGATTTTTCGGAGGTGTGGCGCGAGGTGGCGCCGCGCATCAAGGGGCTTCCGCTTGTTGCGCATAATTCGCCCTTCGACGAAGGGTGCCTGCGTGCGGTGTTTGCGCTCTACGGGATGCCTTATCCCGGCTATACGTTCTATTGTACGTGTCGGGCCTCGCGTCGGGTTTTCGGGCGGCGGCTTCCCAACCACCAGCTGCATACCGTTTCGGCGGCCTGCGGCTTCGACCTCGAACACCACCACCATGCGCTGGCCGATGCCGAGGCCTGCGCGCGTATTGCGCTTAAAATCCTATAGTCCCAACTCCACCTGGAATCTGAATTCCCATCCGTCGCCGGGGAGTTTGCCTGCGGCGTGGGCCACCCGATCGTAGAAATGGTAGGAAAAGTCGGCCTGGACCTTGAGCGAATGTCCGATGATGTAGCGTGTAATGCCCAGCGTGGATTGATTGCGCCGTTTGTAACCGGTCAGCGGGTGGATTTCGCGCTCGGGAAAGAGTGTGGAGTTGCGCAGGGCGATTTCCCATTTCTTGTCGAAGAGATAGCTGGTCTGGACATTGAGCCCGCATCCGGTGTATACGAAGTCGGAGTTTCCGGCCCCGAAGCGGGGGTCGGCGCAGGTGCGTCCCATGAAGTCGGTGTAGAATGCGAATCCGCGGTATTTGAGGATGAAGTCCACGAAGTAGGACCCGATATTCCGGGTGGAGTTGTCGGGCATGACGTTTCCGCGTTGACCGCTGAGTCGTGAAGCCTTGTGGTTGTAGGCGTAGGCTCCGGCCAGGAGGATTTTGGGTCGTTTTTCGCCGGCAAAATCACCCTCGATCACATCGCCCTTTGCCGAGAAGTGCCCCAGGGGATAGAGTTCCAGGCGTCCGGTGTATGCGAGCCCTCCGTTGTCTGCCGATCCCCAGTTGCGGCCTTCACCGAGGGTTACGGAGCCCTTGAATGCGAGGTCGAATCCTTCGGTGCGGTCGAGGTTGTACTCGCCGAAGAATCCGAAGTCGCGGTCGAGGTTGAATTCGCTGTTGACGATGCTTCGGTCGACGAACTGCAGGGCGCTCGACGAGTTGATCCGGGCGCGGTTTGCCTTGATCTTGGTCTGTCCGAATCCGATGTTCCATTTGGGGCTTGGGACGTAGTAGACGATGGCATCGCGGACGATGTTCATGTTGCCGTTTGGAAGGGGTTCGGCGTCGTGTCCTGTGAATCCCAGCTGAATGGAGTAGACGAGTTTCGGGGTGTAGACATAGCCGTCGAACCGCAGCCGGAGCCGTTTGACCCGGGCGTCGGTTTTGGTGTGAGAGAACCTGTCGTCGAAGGAAAGGGCCAGAAGGTTCTGCATCCGGAACCGGAGCGTGAGTTCGAACCAGTTGTTTTTTGGGCGGAATGTGATACCTTTTCCGACCTCGATATTGGGCATGTTGCGGAGTTGGGCGAGGAGTTCTCCGGTGGAATCGGCCTCGATAATCGGTGTTGCGGGGTTTTTATCCGCGTGTTTCCCGGTTTGTTGCGCCAAAGCGGAGTTGTTCAGGCAGCATCCGATTCCGAAGGATGCGAGCAGCAGGAGAGCGTTTTTTTTCATGTTCGGTCTTTCTGTTTGTAAGCAATCTGGGCCGGATGGGATGCAGCAAAAAATGTGCAGGGTTCCGGGGTGTCGGTGCAAAGGTGGCCCCGGAATCTGAAATGAATTTGAAATCGTGAGTGTCCGGTTGTGAAAAACGACCGGTTTGTGGAATGTGGCGGATGTTCTGTCAGTCCGTTTTCCGGGTTGACACTTCGTTTTTCAAGGGATAATGTCGTGTCGAATGGGATGTTTCCGAGCCTCCTGCAGCAGTTCGCCCAGGATGCCGATGTGTTCGGCAATCAGTTCCGGCTGCCGCGGAGCCCGGTCGGCCACGTCGAGCGTCGTCTCTCCCGACAACACCAACACCCCCAGCGCCCCCGCATTGTGCGCCATCTCGATGTCGGTGTAGATGCGGTCGCCCACCATCGCAATCTCTTCGGCACGCAGCCCGTGGCGCCGGAGAATCCCCGAAAGCATGTTCGGATCGGGCTTTCCCAACGTAATGTCGGGCCTGCGCCCCGTGGCGTGTTCGATCGCGGAGCAGATCGAGCCGCAATCCACCAGCACCGTCGGCAGATTCGTCGGGCAAACCCGGTCGGGATTGGTCGCCAGGTAGGGAAGCCCCTGCCGGACCCACCAGGCAGCCCGGCACAGACGGCTGTATGTGAGCGTCATGTCGAAAGCCACGACCACGGCATCCGGAACATCGTCGGCCGAATCTGCCGTTGAGACGTACCCCGCCGCCTCGAATTCCGAAATCATCGAGGGCGTTCCGAGCAGAAACAGCCGCCGGGCCTCCGGATAGCGGCTCCGCAGGTAGTCGATCGTCGCCAACGTCGTGGTATACATCTCCTCGCGTGTGGCCTGAATCCCCAGATCGGCGAGTTTCGACAGGTAGTCGGCAATCGATTTCGAGGGGTTGTTCGTCAGGAAGGAGTAGCCGATCCCCGCCTCCCGGAGCCCGGCCAGGAAAGAACGGGTCCAGGGAAACAGCTCCGAACCCATGTAGATTGTGCCGTCCATGTCGAGGGCGACATGGCGGATCCGCGACAGGTGCCGCAGCAGCTCTTCACGCTCCCAAATCGAGCGGTAACGACAAAAACGCTCCATTGTCCGGTCGAATAGCAAAGGTCAGCGGCGTTCGGTGTTCAGCCCCAGGAACAGATAGGGGTAGTCGGTCTCGATGACATCGCAGCCGGATCCGAGTTCGAGTTCGTAACCGCCCCGTTTCTGAGCCTCCGCAGCGCGGCGGTCGTGGGTCGGAGCCACGGAGATCATGCACATGACGCCCTGCCGGTGCAGCGAATCGTAAAGGGGCTGCTGATCCGCGAGCATCATCGTGCCGACGTAGGCCATCATCTGCGAGGCAGGGATTTCCGCCTCTTGATAGGCGCGGTATTCGGAGAGGTTCTTGCACCAGGCCGAGAACATGGCATCGGGATCCCGGTCGAGCAGCAGCCGCGCCTGTCGGGCATTGCGGACCGTATACATGACATTGGCCGGGGCCAGGCGGTTGATGAACTCGGACATGAACTCCAGCGGGACATCCTTGATGTCGAGGTTGAGGATCGTCTTGCCCTGGCTCCAGCGAATGGCCTCTTCGAGGGTCGGGATCCGGAACTCGGTCAGGTTTCCGTCGCGGTCCTTGAGGCGGAACTGCTGCAGCTCGGCCAGGGTGTAGTCCGCGACCCGTCCGGAGCCGTTGGTCGTGCGGTCGATCGTGGCGTCGTGCATCAGGACAATCACGCTGTCGCGGGTCAGGCGCGGGTCGATCTCGAAGAACGACGGCATCATCGTCAGGGTCTTCTCGAAGGATTCGATGCAGTTTTCGGGATAGCCCGAGATCATGCCGCCGCGGTGCCCGCTGATCACGATCGGGCGGGTCGGCGAATAGCGGAACCAGGCGTGGAGATCGGCACGTTTTTCGATGCTGATGTAATGAGGCGCGTCGGCCGATACGGGAGTCTCCGAGCAGGAGACACCCAGCAAAGCGATGGCTCCGAGCAGGGAAAGCAGTTGTTTGTTCATGGCGGTATTTTTTGAGTTTTTCTGAATAACCTGTAAAAACGGTGCTGTTTCCGGGAAACAAGTTCTGTTTCGGTTCTCAAATTTATGTTTTAATTTTCTTTTTGACAACTTTTAGTCTATGAAATTTCCATTTCAAAACAAACAGAAAAATGGTGTAATAAATCAATTAACTGTAAAACAATATTTTGCAAACAAAAGGCCCTCCCGAAATTTTTATTTTCAAAGATACGTTGTGTTTTTCCTTTTATTTCCAATTGGCTATTTTTTGCTTTCTTTTATTTGCAAAAAAGAAAATTTGTGTTTATTTTTGTCCTGCTCGTAGCGCCTGCCGCAAGATGCCGCACAGGCGCCGCGCAAATACGAAACTTCGGGAATCAGAACCCCGCGTCCTGCTCCCCTATAATATTTAGGTAACCCAAAACAACTCATCATGGATAAAATTGAAAGCGCTTTGACGCGGACAACCGATACCCGGGCCGTGATATTCGGCGTCGGGACACTTCCCCGCGTGTCGGAACTCTTTACGCAACTCTTCCCCGGGAACCGGGCCGTAGTCATTGCCGATCCCAATACGTGGCGTGTGGCCGGCGAGGAGGTGCACCGCCTTCTCGAAGAGGCCGGCATCCCCCAGGATGCCCCCTGCCTGCTCACCGACCCGTCGCTTTACGCCGAATGGCGCTTCATCGAGGAACTTGACGCCCTCCTGGCCGGGACGGATGCCATCCCCGTCGCCGTCGGCTCGGGGGTCATCAACGACCTGACCAAGCTCTCGTCCCACCACAACGGCCGCCGCTACCTGATCGTCGGGACCGCCGCCTCGATGGACGGCTACACTGCCTACGGCGCCTCGATCACCAGGGACGGAAACAAACAGACGTTCGACTGCCCGGCGCCGCTCGGCATGTTGTTCGACCCGTCGATTGCGGCCGCAGCCCCCGCGGAGCTCTCCGCGTCGGGATATGCCGACCTGATCGCCAAGATCCCCGCCGGAGCCGACTGGATGCTGGCCGACGCCGTGGGGTCGGATCCGATCGACCGGTTTGCCTTTCCGCTCGTCCAGGACGACCTTCCGGAGGCGCTGTCCGATCCCGCCGGGGTTCATGCCGGGGATGTCACGAAGGTCGGGCAGCTGGCCGAAGGGTTGATACTGAGCGGTTTTGCCATGCAGGCCGTGCAGTCGAGCCGCCCCGCTTCGGGGGCCGAGCACCAGTTCAGCCACCTCTGGGACATGGAGCACCTGCGCTACAACGGCGCTTCGGTCTCCCACGGCTTCAAGGTCGGCATCGGGACGCTGGCCTCCACGGCCTTTTTCGAGATGCTGCTGGAGACACCCGTCGAGCAGCTCGACATCGAGCGTTGTGTCGAGGCATGGCGATCCTGGCCCGAGACCGAATCCGACATCCGGGACCTGTTCGGCAACGACACCGAACTCGTGGCCCGGGCGTTGAAGGAGACGCGCGACAAATACGTCGGCAAGGAGGGTCTGCGCGAAGAGCTGTCGCGCCTGAAAGCGGCGTGGCCCGAACTGCGGGAGCGCATCCGGCGCCAGATCATCCCCTTCGGGGAGGTGCAGCGGCGGCTGCAGCTCGTCGGAGCGCCCTATGAACCGGAGCAGATCGGGGTCTCCCGGGCGCGCTTCCTCGAAGCGTTCCGGAAAATCCCCTACATGCGGAGCCGCTACTCGGTTGTCGACGTCGCCTTCCGCTGCGGATGGATGGAGGGTTGGCTCGAACGGCTCTTCGGTCCGGGATGTATTTGGAGCATCCACTGACGGATTTGCGGCCGCAGCGTTTTTTTTTAGCCGTTTTGCAGCCGTTTTTTCACACGAACGGTCTACCTTTGTAATCCGGAACAGCAACTATTATCACTCAGATGACACCCGAACAGAACAAACGTTTCAAACGCTGGCAAATGCGCACGATCCTCGCCACGATGGTCGGATATGCGCTCTTCTACTTCGTGCGCAAGAACTTCTCGCTGGCGATGCCCGGTCTGGAGGCCGATCTGGGCATCTCGAAGGTCAGCCTCGGCATCTTCCTGACGCTCAACGGCATCATCTACGGCGTCTCGCGTTTCGTGAACGGCATCCTGGCCGACCGCATGAACGCCCGCTGGTACATGGCCATCGGACTGGCGCTCTGTGCTCTGGCCAACTTCGCCTTCGGATTCGGCGAGGATATCTCCACCTGGATCACCGGTGAGGAGACCGGCGACCGCTTCACCAATACGATGATCCTCTTCATGGGGATCATGTGGGTGGTGAACGGGCTGCTGCAGGGTTCGGGATTCCCGCCCTGCGCCCGGCTGCTGACCCACTGGATCCCGCCGAAGGAGCTGGCCACGAAGATGTCGCTTTGGAACACCTCGCACTCCATCGGGGCGGGTCTCGTGGTGATCCTCTGCGGCTACATCATGGGGCACCTCGGGCAGAACCTCTCGGCCGATCCTGAAGCCGTAGCACGGATTGCGGCCAATCTGGGGATCGAGAGTTCGGATTCCGAAGGGATGGCCACGGTAATGAGTTTTGCCGCACACTCCGGGGCCTGGCGGTGGTGTTTCTGGGTCCCTTCGGCCATTGCCTTTGCCGGGGCCATCGGACTGGTGGCCTTCCTGCGCGACACCCCGACGTCGGTGGGCCTGCCCGAACTCGAAGGCACCGAAGTCGACAACGGCTCCGCACAGGGAACTGCCGACCGCAAGGGTGCCGAATACAAGGCCTTCCTGATGAAGCATGTCTTCCGCAACCCGTTGATCTGGACCCTCGGTGCGGCGAACTTCTTCGTCTACGTCGTGCGTTTCTCGGTGCTGGACTGGGGGCCTTCGCTGCTGAGTCAGTCGAAAGGGGTCAGCATGGCACACGCCGGGTGGCTCGTTGCGATGTTCGAGATCGCCGGAATTCTCGGAATGCTCTTCGCCGGCTGGGCCACGGACCGCTGGCTGAAGGGACGGGCTCACCGGACCTGCGTCTTCTGCATGGCCGGAGCTGCCCTCTTCGTCTTCCTCTTCTGGCGTCTGCCGTCCGATGCCCCGATCTGGCTGCTCTTCGCCACGCTCTGCGCCGCCGGGTTCTGCATCTACGGCCCGCAGGCCCTCATCGGAATCGCCGCGGCCAACCAAGCCACGAAAAAGGCTGCCGCAACAGCCAACGGCCTGACCGGACTGTTCGGCTACGCCTCGACGCTCGTTTCGGGCGTGGGACTGGGATTCGTAGCCCAGCACTACGGGTGGAACTGGGCCTATGTGGGGATTCTCGGCATGGCACTGATCGGTATGGTGATTTTCCTGCTGATGTGGGGCGCCCGGGCCGACGGCTA
>CALUKL010000017.1 GCA_944321195.1 uncultured Alistipes sp. | reverse complement strand
CAGGACTTCCTCGATCCGGAGGACCGGTTCGTCTGCGTGACAGAGCGGTCCGGCGCGAAGCTGGAGATCACCTACAAGGGAGCTCACGCCTCGCGTCCGGCGGATCTGGTCGACGTCGACGAGTTTGTCGGGGTGAAGAGCCACCGTGCGAAGGGCAAGCGCTTGACCACCTACGAGGTGGATAGGCTGCGGATGATCGAGCCGGAATTTCCGCCGGAGCCGGAACCGTCTGAGGGCGAGACGCTTGACGGCGGCATATTGTCGGAAACATCGGATAACGGTACGCAAACGTCTGACAACGTGGAGAATACATCCGTAAAAGAGCCGTCGAAGGAGTCGTCGGGCGAAATCGTCTCGGATGCGGGGCTGCCCCGCACGGGCTCGGAAGCGGGCGGCGTGGCCTTCGAGATCGAACGTCCGAAGGGCGATACCGAGCAGGCGATCGACCCCGAACAACTGAATCTTTTCTGACGCGATGGGCCTGGTTTTTCTGATCGGATATATGGGTTGCGGCAAGAGCACCCTGGGGCGTCGGCTGGCCCGGCGCCTGAGGGTCCCGTTCGTCGATACCGACTCGCGGGTCGAGGAGCGGGAGGGGGCTTCGGTCTCGGACCTCTTCCGCTACGAGGGTGAACGGCGCTTCCGGGAGATCGAGCGGGAGGTGCTCGACGCCTCGATTGCCGAATACCCCTCGGCGGTGATCTCCACGGGGGGCGGACTGCCCGTCTGGGGCGACAACATGGCGCGGATGAATGCCGCGGGACACACGGTCTATCTGCGGCGTTCGGCGGAGAACATCGCCAGCCGCCTGAGCCCCTACGGACGCCGGAAACGCCCCCGGCTGCGGGGTTTGAACGACGAGGAACTGGTCGCCTTCATGACGCAGGACATGGCCGCCCGCGAACCTTTCTATGCCCGGGCGAAGCTGATCGTCGAGTGCGAAGGGTGTTCGGACGACGAAATCGTCGAGCGGATCGTCACGCACGCCGCAGATTGATTCTCAAGAGCGAAGCAGCCGTGAACAATGCACCCATAGGCGTTTACGATTCGGGACTGGGCGGTCTGACCGTCTGGCGCGAGATCCGGCGTGCCCTGCCCGGGGAGTCGCTGACGTACCTCGGCGACGGGAAGAACTGTCCCTACGGTTCGCGGCCCCGGGAGGAGATTCGGCAACTGGCCGATGTTGCCGTGGGGCGGCTTGTGGCGGAGGGCTGCAAGCTCGTCGTCGTGGCCTGCAATACGGCGACGGCCGCGGCGATCGACTTCCTGCGTGCGAAATACGCCGAGGTGCCGATCGTCGGCATGGAACCGGCGGTGAAGCCCGCCTGCCTGGCCACCCGGAGCCGGGTGGTGGGGGTGCTGGCCACGGAACGGAGCCTCGACGGCGACCTGTTCCGCCGCACGGCCGCGAAGTATGGCGAGGGGATCGAGGTGCTGATGGTGCCCGGACGCGGTTTCGTGGAGCTGGTCGAGGACGACCGCGAGGCGGCGCCCGAGGCCGAAGCGTGTGTGCGGGCCGCCGTGGAGCCGATGCTGGCGCAGGGTGCCGACCAGATTGTCCTGGGGTGCACGCACTATCCCTTCCTGCTGCCCGTATTGGAACGGGTCGTGGCGGGGCGCGGCGTGACGATCGTCGATCCGTCGCCCGCCGTGGCGCGGCGGGTCGTGCAGCTGCTCGACCGGGACGGCCTGCGGGCCGCTGCGGAGCACCGCCCGGAGTTCGCCTTCCGGACCTTTGCCGATGAAGCCTATCGGCGGCGCCTCGAACAGAAGGCTTTCGAATCCCTGTAACCGCGCATTCCCCATTTTCACCCCTCCGGGGCCCGGAATCTCGGAAAAAATCCCTATCTTTGTTCAATAGAATCAAGACGAAATTCAGGAAAATGGCATCCCGAAATACATCCACCAACTCCCGGCAGAACGTCCAGCGCTCGAATCGGGACAGCGCCCGCTGGATTGCGGGCCTGCTGCTCCTGTGCGTGGGGATTTTCGCCGCCGCGGCGGTTTTCTTCTCCTTTTTCAGCTGGGCCGCGGATCAAAGCGTCCTGCAAAAAACCGCCGAGGACCGCGAGTTGCTCGGTGCCGAGATCGAAAACCCCTGCGGGCCCCTCGGCGCCCGCCTGGGACGCCTGCTGGTCGACAATTCGTTCGGCGTCTTCGGGATCCTGATCCCCGTGATGCTGATCCTCATCGGGTTGCGGATCATCCGTCAGCAGCCGCTGCGGCTCAACCAGTCGATCCTCTCGCTCTTCTTCATCATGATTCTCGGGTCGATGACCCTGGGATACCTCTTCGACATGCGTTGGAGTCTCTGTTCGAGTACGGGCTGGGGCGGGGCCTTCGGAAACCTCATGGCCTGCCGCCATCCCTATGGCGGCGGTGAGACGATCGGGCTGCTGCCCGGGGCCATCGGGTCGCTCGGGACGCTGATCCTGCTTGTCGGAGGCTGGATCCTCACGGGCGTCTTCATCAACCGCAACTTCATTAACAAGGTCAATCGAGCGGGGAGTGTCCTGGTGGATCAGAGCGAAAAGATCGTCGATACGGTCCGCAGCAAGGTGATTCATCCCCGCGGCGAGGAGGATACCCCGCTCGACGGGCCCGCTCCGCTGGCGGATGTCGCGGCGGAGGGGCGTGCCGCAGCCTCCGCTGCGGCAAAGGCGCCCCGGACTTCGGAACCGGCGTCGCGGAATGCCGATGCGGCGGCCCGGCCGGGCATGGGAACCGGGGAGGCGAATACGAAGGGTGCGGAGCTCCGGGAGCCGGGAATGCGGCGTGCGGAGGGGGCCGATGCGAAGGGTGCGGGATCCGGTGCTGCGGGACTGCAGGTCGAGCGCCCGGCCGGGCCGCGCGGCGGAGAGCCGGGGAGCGCCGGTTCCGCGTCGGCGGCACAGCGGGAGAACGTCCGGCGTCTGGCGGCGGATGAAAGCCCCTTTGTGGAGTTGACGTCCGACGGCCGTCCCATTGTGCCGCCGACGGAGGTCGCGGCTTCCGCCCCCGAATCCGGGGAGGCTGGGGTATTTACCGAGGTGGACCTCTCGCACCCCGAAGGGCGTGTGGTGATGGGCCGCGGCGGACTGGTCGAACTGGAGCGTCCGCAGCGCCGGGAAAGTGCTCCGGGCGGAGTGGTCGGCGATCCGGATGATCCGTTTATCGAGATCACGGTCGGCGGCGACGGGGAGCCCGTTGGCAACGAACCGGTTGCGGAAGAGTTGCGGCACGATGCGGAGGCGATCGAATTGCTGGACGCCTCGGAGACGGTGACGGCGGCGGAGCATGGCGCCGCGGCAGCGGATCGGGCGACGCTTCCGGCAGGCGGTGCCGCGGGGAGCGGAGCTCCGGCGGAGGGGATTGTGGTGACGGTCGAGGAGCACGAGGCGAAGCTCGTTGACGCGAAGTCGATCCCCACGGAGAGCTACGATCCGCTGAAGGACCTGGTGAACTACCGCAAACCGCCCGTAACGCTGCTGGAGGACTATATCTCGGATTCGGAGGTCTCGGACGAGGAGATTTACGAGAACAAGACCCGCATCGAGGAGACGCTCAAGTATTTCGGCATTCCGATCCAGCGGATCAAGGCCACGGTGGGCCCCACGGTGACGCTCTACGAAATCGGCCAGGCCCAGGGCGTCAAGATCTCGAAGATCCAGGGGCTGCAGAACGACATCGCCCAGAGTCTCAAGGCCGAATCGGGCATCCGCATCATCGCGCCGATCCCGGGCCGCGGAACGATCGGTATCGAGGTCCCGAACCGCAATAAACAGGTCGTTTCGATGTATTCGGCGATCCGTTCGCTGCGCTTCCAGGAGTCGAAGGCCGAACTGCCGGTAGTCATCGGGCGTACGATCCAGAATGAGAATTTCGTCTTCGACCTGACGAAGATGCCCCACCTGCTCGTGGCGGGTGCCACGGGACAGGGCAAGTCCGTCGGGCTGAATGCCATCATCACGTCGCTGCTCTACCGCAAGCACCCCGCGCAGCTGAAATTCGTGATGATCGACCCCAAGATGGTCGAGTTCTCGCTCTACGCCAAGATCGAACGCCACTTCCTGGCCAAGATGCAGTCCGAGGAGGAGGCGATCGTCACCGATCCCAAAAAGGCGGTCTATACGCTCAACTCGTTGTGCGTGGAGATGGACGAGCGGCTGGAACTCTGCAAGAAGGCCGAGGTGCGCAACATCTCGGAATACAATGCGAAATTCGTCGCCCGGCGTCTGAACCCCCAGCACAAGCACCGTTACCTGCCCTATATCGTGGTGGTGATCGACGAGTTCGCCGACCTGATCATGACGGCCAAGGAGGTCGAGATCCCTGTGACGCGCCTGGCCCAGAAGGCCCGCGCCATCGGTATCCACCTGATTATCGCCACGCAGCGTCCGTCGGTCGATGTCATCACGGGAAAGATCAAGGCCAATTTCCCGGCCCGTATCGCCTTCCGCGTGATGCAGATGATCGACTCGCGGACGATTATCGACCGCCCGGGTGCCGACCAGCTGATCGGCCGGGGTGACATGCTCATCTCGAAGGACGGCGAACTGACCCGTATCCAGTGTGCGCTGGTCGAGACCCGGGAGGTCGAACGCATCGTCGACTATATCTCCAAACAGCAGGGTTACACCGAGGCTTACGAACTGCCCGACTATACGCCCGACAACGGCGACGGCGGCGGACAGGTGGGCGGCGAGGAGTCCTCGGCGCCGGTGAAGTACGATTCGCTCTTTGCCGAGATCGCACGCGATGCGGTGTCGAGCGGCCAGATCTCGACGTCGATGATTCAGCGCAACTACGAGGTGGGATTCAACCGTGCGGGGCGCATCATGATGCAGCTCGAAAGGGCCGGGATTGTCGGCCGTCAGCAGGGGGCCAAGCCGCGGGACATTCTCTTTTACGACCTTCCCTCGCTGGAGGCCAAGCTGCAGGAGCTGGGCGTGTCGTAGGCGGAAGCCCGGGCCGGGGCTGTTGCGGAACGGGTGGACGGATGAAAATCCCGCTGTCCGGATGGAGAGAGGGGCTGGCTTCTCCGAAAACGGAGCGGCGAGTTTTTCCGAAAACCGTAAAATCGAAAAAATCCGAATGATGAAACGTTGGTTGCTTTTTCTGGCTCTGGCGGGCGGAATGCAGGTGGCATCGGCTGCCGGACGTGCCGGGGAGATTCTCGAAGGTCTTGCCGCGGGTTTCCGCGCCATGAAGGGATATGAGGTGGACTTTGCGGTCGAAGCCGGGGAGTACCGTACCGCAGGCAGTTATGCCGTCGAGGGACAGGGCTACTTCCTCACGCTGGGTGATGCCGAGGTCTTCTGCGACGGTACGGTCCGCTACGAGGTGGACCATGCCCTCCGCGAGGTGACTATCGTCGAGGTCGATACCACAAGTCGCAATATCCTGAACAATCCCGTTCGGGCATTCGATTTTCTGGACAGTGAATACCTCCCGGAACTCCTCTCCGAGACGGAAGGCCGGGCCGTCGTGCGGCTGACCCCCACGGCGGAGAACAGCTCCCCGGCGGGAACGGTTACGGTGACGGTCTCGACCGCCGCGATGCGCCCCGAATGCCTCGACTATGATTACGAGGGCGAACGGGTGCGGATCACGATTGGCCGGGTGGCACCGCTCGGCGAACCCCTGCGGGCCTTCGACCGGAAACGCTGCGAAGGCTACGAATTCATCGACTTCCGGTAAGTTCGTAAAAATAAATTCCGGACCGCCATGCAAACAAGAATAGCATGGCGGTCCGGAATGTTTTCAGCTGGTAGATTATTTATAAATCCTCGCCGTCGGCTTCATTATATTCGTTGTCGTAATACATGCAAATGTAATATTTCCCGGCACGTTCTGAAATCATAAATCAGACGGATTTTTTTGTCAGCATATCTACTTCGGTTCCATTGAATTCTCCTTCCAGTATGTCTGTGTTAGGCATGCTGCGGAATCCTTTGGCTTTCAGTTTTTCAATCATGGCGGGTTTGTATCCGTCGACCGGGATACCGAGAAATTTCGTTACGTCTTTTTCCGTTTCTTGCGCTTGCAAAGCCGTAGTGCAGACGAAAGCAATGGCTACGCATAAAATTTCTTCATGGGTGTTGTCGTTTTATCCTGCTGGCGGCTCCTCCGGTGGTCATTTGTAAACAAGAAGCGTGGAGCCGATTTCGCCTATCTTGTTGAAGGTTGTGGAAGGACCCAAGCGAAAATAGACGATGCAATACCCCACACTCGGATAGATATGGGGTATGGGCACCACGTATGGTGCCGACCGCATGATCTAAACAAGCAATGATGTGCCGTTCGTCGTCCTTTCACTTTCGAAAACTTCCACATTTTCAACAAAGGACCGTGCGAAAACACTTGCTATGTAAGCGCCGGTTGCCCGACACGACAAAGAGAAAATAATTTCCACACAACGAACGGCTTCGCCAGGGTACTGCCCTGAAAAAAACATTTCCCGCTTTTTTTGCTATCTTTGTCCCATGAAGTTTTCCAGAAAACAAACCATAGGCGAAAACCTCCTCTATCTGATGGTCTGGGCCGCCATCTTCCTGGTCCCCGTGCTCAACTCACAGATGATGTCCGAATTGCACATCAATCTGGAAAACGTGCTGATCGCCTGGCGCCAGATCGCTCCCTACTTCGTCATATTCCTCATCCACAATGCGGTCCTCGCCCCGAGGTACATGCTCCGCAGAAAATACTGGAAATACCTCCTCAGCGACCTCGCTTTGATCATCGGCGTTTTCTGGCTCGTCCAGATCTACGAGGAACACCTCGCCAACAACCTCATCGCACAGGCCAACACCAACGTCTCCGAAGCATACCGGCAGGCGTCGTTCTCCAACCTCGAAGTCTACTGGAACATCGTCCTCGGGTTCTTCATGACCGGCGCCAACACGGGCATCAAGCTCATCTACCAGTCCATGCGCGACGAACAGAAAATGGAGGCTCTCAAACGGCAGAACCTCCAGGCCGAAATGGATTATCTGAAGTATCAGATCAACCCCCATTTCTTCATGAATACCCTCAACAACATCCATGCTCTGATCGACATCGATGCCGAATCGGCCAAAAACGCCGTGATCGAACTCTCGAAGATGATGCGATACGTCCTCTATGACTCGGGACACGAACTCATCTCCCTGAACCGCGACATCCAGTTCCTGGAAAACTACATCGAACTGATGCGAATCCGGTACACCGACGACGTGGATATTCGGCTGGAGTATCCGCACAACCTGCCCGAACAGGTCTCGATCCCGCCCCTGCTGCTGATCGTCTTCGTGGAGAACGCCTTCAAGCACGGAATCAGCTACAACCACCCCTCGTTCATCCGCATCCGCGTCGGATACGCCGACGAAAAGGTCTTCGCTTCCATCGAAAACAGCCGCCATACCGCACCCGAAAAACACCACGAAGCCGGAATCGGACTCGAAAACGTCCGCAAACGACTCTCGCTCATCTACGGCGAAAAGGGCTATTCTTTGGAGATCCTCGAAGCCGAAACAACCTATACCGTCAACCTCGAAATCCCGACTCTCCATGCTTAAGTGTATCGCCATCGACGACGAACCCCTGGCTCTGCGCCAAATCGCCGCCTACATCGCCAAAATCCCCTACCTGGAACTCGTCGCACGGTTCAACAACGCCATCGAGGCTCAGCAACGGCTCGCCGCGGAAAAGGTCGACCTGATCTTCGTGGACATCAACATGCCCGACCTGAACGGCGTGGAGTTCGTCCGCGGGCTCCTCGACCGCCCCATGGTCGTCTTCACGACCGCCTACTCCGAATACGCCGTCGAAGGCTTCAAACTCGATGCCGTGGACTACCTTCTCAAGCCCTTCAGCTTCGCGGACTTCAGCCGTGCCGCCGCCAAGGCAAACTCGCTCTACGAACTGCGCCACAACCAGCGCCCGCCCCAGGAATCCGAGTCCGAAGCCCTGCCCAAGGACCAGGAGTACATCTCGGTGAAGGCCGACTACAAGGTCTCGCTCGTGAAGATCGCCGACATCGTCTACATCGAAAGCGAAGGCGAGTATGTCCGGATGCACCTCGCGGACGGTACGGCCATCACCACGCTCTTCCGGCTCAAGAACATGGAAACGGCGCTCCCGGCAGACTCCTTCATGCGCGTGCACCGCTCCTACATCGTCAACCTGAAGGCCATCCGCTCCTACATCAAGGGGCGCATCTACCTGAGCGATACGGAGTACATCCCGATCGGCGAAATCTACAAGGAGGCGTTCCAGGAGTATATCCGCAAGAATTTCCGGAACCTCTGACGGAGGGGGGGGAGTGAGAGGAATGGGATGCGGCGGGACGGCCCGGCCTAACGGAAAAAGGAGCGAAAAGAGGCGGAACACCCTAAGATGCCGGAAGCGGTCGGGAAACGGCAGGACGGCCCGATTGGAGGCGTGAGAAAGGTGCGGACGTGCGGGAAACGGCTGAACCGGAGAGTGCGGGAAACGGATGGATTCAATTCAAAAGGAAGGGCGGGTGCCCAGGATACGGTGTCTGCAGTCGGCCCTTACTCCCCGCAGAGGCGGGGAAAAGTGTCCAGCCGGACATACTCCCCGTCGCGCAGTTCGCAACAGTAGTGGCACAGTCCGTTGGTCAGCACCACGTAGCGCGCCCCCAGCACCGAATTGTACCGAACGGCCTGCGCAAGCGTCCGGCCGTCGATCTTCACGTGCGGCGCCTTGCACTCGGCAAGCAGCAACGGCCGCGCGGAATCGTCCACAACCACCACATCGGCCCGCTGCGGCTGCCCGTTGAGCGGTACGGCATACTCCTGTACGATGCGCGTGGGCTGAGCCCCGCAACGGGTAACCAGGCAGGCGATCAGATGCTGGCGGACCCACTCTTCGGGCGTGAGAACCAGATAGATGCCTCGCAGGGAATCCCACACCTCAACCGTCCCGTCCCGACGGCGGGCCCGCAGCCGGATGGGTGGAAAATTGAGTTTGGGAAGTCCGTTCATCGCAGTCTCAAAAAAATTCCGTATCTTTACCGGACACAAATATACGAACTTATGCGGACGATCCTTGCAACCATAGCGCTTTTTTCCCTCTGCGGGCTCTGTGCCCAGGAGTATGTTCCCACCTGCGGACGCGAACTCCCGCGCGGCGAACTCCTCGCCTACCCCTCGGCCGAGGCCGCCGAAGCCGCCGACGGTGGAGACAACCGCTATTTCACCCGGCTGGAGGAGTGGAACCTCAACGGAAATAGCTTCTCCACGAACTTCACCGTGCCCTTCGCCTGGGCCAACCGCCAGGTGCTGCTCCACATCGGGCAGGCATCCGGGGATTATGAACTGCGCATCAACGACCGAGAGGCAGCCTACGTCGCCGACGGAAATGCCCCAGCGGAGTTCAATATCACCAAACTGGTCCGCGAGGGCCGCAATACGGTCGAAATTCGGGTCGTGCAACCCTCCCCCTCGGCCCTGCTCGAAAGCTGGAAGGAGAATCCCGAACCGATGCTCGGCGGCATCTGGCTCCTGAGCCAGCCCACGCTGCGCATCCGCGACGTGATGACCAAAACCCGGATCGGCGAAAACGGTGACGCTACGGCCGAAGTGGCTCTGGTCATCAAGAGCGAGGCGCTCAATCCCCGCACCTCGCGCATCCACTACCAGTTGCTCACCCCGACGGGCGAGAACGCCGCCACCGGCCACAAGGATATTACCCTGGCGATGCGCGGTGAAGATACGCTGCGTTTTCTGGCCCGCATCCCGGCCAATATGCTCTGGAGCCCCGAGCTCCCCACGCAATACACCCTGCGGCTCAAGACCCAGCACGAAGGACGTTATGTGGAGTATATGGAGCTGAGGCTCGGATTCCGGGAGATCGGCGTGAAGGAGGGGCGTCTGCTGCTGAACGGGCAGCCTGCCACGCTCCGGATCCGCGAAGTCCCGGGGACGATCTCCGAAAACGACGTCGCAGCGCTGCGCGAGCAGGGGTACAATACGTTGAAGCTGCTGCCGGGACCCGTCAACGAGTCATTCCTCGATTTCTGTGACGGGCAGGGTCTCTGCGTAATTGCCCAGGCACCCATCGACACGAGCCGCAGCGGCGATTCCCGGCAGAAGGGAGGCAATCCGTCGAACGATCCGGCCTGGCTGCAGGCCTACATCGAGCGGACGGAGAATTCGTACCATACAACCAAACGCCATCCGTCGGTCATCGCCTTCTCACTGGCCACCCGTTCGGCCAACGGGATCAATCTCTACGAAAGCTATCTGAATATGAAGCGGTTCGGGGATTCGAGGCCCTTTATTTACCCGGATGCAGGAGGCGAATGGAACAGTGACCGGGTCGTCTTCGAATGAGATTCGGGCCGCGAGAAAAAAATAAAAAAAGATATTTTTTCTGAAAAAATTTTGGAATTAATGATTTTATAGCTATCTTTGCACTCGCAATCGGATAACGATTGATGCCTCTTTAGCTCAGTTGGTAGAGCACGACACTCTTAATGTTGGGGTCCAGGGTTCGAGCCCCTGAGGGGGTACAACAGAAAAGACTGATAATCATTGATTATCAGTCTTTTCTGCATTTATACCATTCTTTCTCTTTGGTATTTTAAGGGCAAAAACAGCACTTAAAACAGTCTTTTCACGAGGCTGACTTCCCATAAACTTCCCATAGAAAGTTTACCTACCCTCTGCATCACTTGATGCAACACAATGACATTCAAAGCCATCCCCGTTGTAAGCCTTACGATGGTATTTTCAGAACACGTTTCTTCTTCTTGAGCCATTGCTCCTGTAAAAACAGTCAGAAACAGCAGAAGAATGCTTAATGATTTCATATTACTCTGATTTTTAATTGTCTATATTGTAAAAGTAATGGCGTCATGGGAAAGCAGGAATGCAAAAAAAATCGGTAAAAATCACAGTTTTTACCGATTATGACAAATTCAGGTATAATGAACTATTCCCTGTAATCCGATGGATTTACGCCCAGGTTCTGTTGTACATAGCGGCTGAAATAGGCGGGTGATGAGAATCCGAACATATCGGAAATCTGGACAAACGATAACGATTTGTTTCGTAACAGACGCGAAATGTCGAGAGTTGTATAACGATTGATCCAGTAGTTAGCACCGTATCCACTGACCTTTTTCGACACTTCCGACAAATATTTCGGTGTTATGCACAGACAATCGGCATAATAAGTCACCTCCCGATGTTCACGATAAGTCCCCGCTTCCAACATTTTCAGAAACCGGTTCATAATGGAGGCATTCTGAGTAGATATATCGCTTTCACCGTACAGACTGGCGTGGAAGTCGAAAAAATCGAGAATGGTGGCTTGCATTGCATTGACAAGCGTTTCCTGATAAAAGCGGTGTCCCGAATTCTGGATGCGCAGTTCCAGCTGTTCGAAATCCCGGCGGCAAACGATTTGCTGTTCCGGCGTGAGGTGCATGACAGGATTGAGGAACAGGGCCATGGATCCTTTCATGCCGTAATTGCTTTGAGGTGTAGACAATTCGATAAATTCGGGGGTGGCATAAATGATCTTGCACCGGAAGTCTTCCGAAGGCTGTACCTTATCAATCATTTTCCGTTTGCGGATAATTGACAGATCGCCGGCGTGCAACTCGAATTCCCGTTCGTTGAAACGGTAACGGCACGTCCCGCCCAAGCAAAGCATGTGCGCAAGATACTCCTTCTCGATATCAGTCCTTATAGCACCGAGCGTATCGGTAACGATTATATCTTTCCATTCATCCATCAAGATCCCTTTATTCTAAACAAAAGTACAAATAAATATCGACTTCTGTCTTAATCTGATTCTCCTTTCAGGAATATCAATACATAAATCGACCTATTCGCTCAACTGTAATTGCTGAGCAAACGGAATCAATAATTTGTGTTTCATTGTTCATTTTTCCGCCATGCCGATTTTCCGCAACCAGCTCAGGATACCGTGAGCGGCAGTATCAATGTTAAAAATCTCTTTTTCATATCTATTTAATTATTGGCCATTATTCTGCTCATCCAGCTGTCAAAGCTGACCATCCACTCCTCATGGGTATATCCGAAACCGTGCGGCATACCTTCATATTCGTGCTCTTCCACCTCCACACCCGCTTCACGCACAGCATCAGCACACGCCTGGAACTGGCGATAGAACGGATCTCTCGTACCGTACAGTGCATACCACGTCGTTCGGCCTCTTGTCCGTAAATGGGAGGAACAGAGACAGTCTTGCTTATCAGTTCTGTATGGTCCTGGGGCGTGTCCGGCGTTTCAGTGGTATCCTGATCCGGCGGCAAAGCGGGCCGGTCACCTCCGATGTCGGAACAGGAGGACATACACAGGCAACAAAGCAGTAATTGCACCATTATCTTTTCCATTTGCGATAGTCTTTATGGAATTTGTATCGGATCCACATGACGCCATATTCACGCTGCGAAGCGGAGAGCAGTTGCAGACGTTGTCCTTGTGCCGGATATTTGGTTATCCCGCCTGTATACTCGAAGATGGAGGGAACTCCGGAAAGCCCGTCGTGCCGTTCTGCACGTATGCTTCCACTTATCGTGACGAGACGCTGGCCCGTATCGTCGAACTCACTCCGGATGCCGGACATCTGGCCGGGGAGGGACTGACAAGCGGAAGAATCAATGAGCAGAACATCTCGTCATGGCTCAAGGAAATAGGTATAATCAAATAGTCGGGCCGTTGTACACAGGAACACCTCAATCGGTGGCGCAGGTCGCCCTGCTGTTGCCCGTGTCGCGCGTCGAACGCATCCGCGGGCTTTGATCTTTCGATAGTGACTTGTGTGGATCGCCCGACGGGTTGATTTATCGAAAATATTTTTCCAATAATATTTATATTATTGGATTTTTTCATTTATATTTGGTGTATGATTTGAAAAAAATATAATATAAAGCGAATTTGTTTATAGTTTGTGCTTCTTGGCGTGGGCTTATTTTTAATTGTTTGTTCGAATGCTGATTCTTGATCGGATGCGGCTTTTGAACATGTGAAGCAAACGGAATTTGCAGATCTTAATTTGCAAATTGCTGCGTTGAGTTTAAAGTATGCGGATCAATTTTGTGGTGTAGTGGATACGCGAGGATGGTTTTGGGCCGTTGGTTAAAACGAATATTTGCCTCCGATGCGGTAGGCGCGGCAATTGGGGCTTCTTGTGGAGGTATTGGGGCAGTTGTTGGAGGAATCTTTGGGTCTCTGATGGCAACTTGTGTGGCTTATGAAGAAGATAGTATGGCAGAATTTATGAATATTATTCAAAATTCGAATATAAATCAGGATTCCAAAAATATGCTTAAAACTGCAGTTTGCGTTGGAGGTAATAGTTGTGTTTTATGGCAAATGAAAGAATCTGGCGGGAGTGAATCAGGAGAGGTGGAAACTGAGAATTATTAATTATTCCGTTATGAAGAAAATTCTTTTATCTTTCGGTCTGCTTTGTGCTGCGTTTGTCGTGCAGGCACAATCTTTTGTGGATAACGACAAGGGTATGATCTGGCAATTTGAGACCCGGAGTCTGTTTTCCTCGAAGAACGACGGCGTACAGCAACGCATTATTGACGGCGAACTGGCCGTGGGGTATCGTTTCGATCCGCGTTTTTCGCTCTTTGTGCCGTTTACGGGGTCGGTGGGGCTGTTTAAGAGTGCGGGTGCGAAAAGCTACGAGGATGCGATGCAGCTCGGCGTGGGATTCGGCTATGCGCCGCTGCATGCCGACCACGACCGGATCGACCTTTCGGTCCGGGTCGGCAATACGCTCGGGGGCGACTGGCACTTTCGTTATTACGATGTCGGCGTGCGTTGGCAGTCCGATGTCTTGTGGGCACCGCTTTTTGTAGGCGCCGGTGTCCGTTATATAGATGCTTACAAGAACGGGTTCGCCGATTATTGCCACGCCTATCTCACGGTGGGTGTTCGCATTCTGTGGCGGTGCCGGTCCGATCGTGCGGGGCGCTGACCGATTATCATTTTCCTTTTCGGAATCGGGGCTCCGCGGGCCCTTTTCTCCCGACCCTCTGTCGGGTGAAAATTTTTTTGCCCTCAAATCGCCCGAAAAGGGCCGAAAACAACCCCTTTCTCGAAAAATATCGCGCACGCGCGTGCGATTTTCCCCGGCAAAGTTGCCCGGATCGCAAGAAATTACTATTTTTGTTCGTTATTTGGCGGGCCGCATTGCCGACCCGTACGCGAATCCGGTAATATAGAAGAGATAGATGCTTACAGAAGAAGAAAAAAATGCCGGTTTGGTGGGGCGCATCATCCCCATCAATATCGAAGAGCAGATGAAGTCGGCCTATATCGACTACTCGATGTCGGTCATCGTCTCGCGGGCCCTGCCCGACGTGCGCGACGGTCTGAAACCCGTTCACCGACGCATCCTCTACGATATGAGCGCGGAGCTCAACCTCTACTCCGACAAACCGACCCGTAAGTCGGCGCGTATCGTCGGTGACGTGCTCGGTAAGTTCCACCCCCACGGCGATATGTCGGTCTACGACGCCATGGTGCGCCTGGCCCAGGAGTGGTCGATGCGCTACCCGCTGGTCGACGGGCAGGGTAACTTCGGCTCGATGGACGGCGACTCGCCCGCGGCCATGCGTTACACCGAGGCCCGCATGAAGAAGATCACCGACGAGGTGATGGCCGATATCGACAAGGAGACCGTCGACTGGACGCTCAACTTCGACGACACGATTCCCGAACCTACGGTCCTGCCGACCAAAATCCCGCTGCTGATCGTCAACGGCGCCAGCGGTATCGCCGTCGGTATGGCCACCAACATGGCCCCGCACAACCTGGGCGAAGTGGTCGATGCCTGCTGCG
>CALUKL010000016.1 GCA_944321195.1 uncultured Alistipes sp. | reverse complement strand
GCGCGGCGGGGCGCTCTTCTACGCCTCGAACTACTGCCTGGGCGTCAACCTCCTGTTCCGCCTCAACCGCCAACTGGCCGCACTGGTCGGACGCCTCGGGGGCGGTTACGAGGTCCGCATCGAGGAGGTGCACCACACCCAGAAGAAGGATGCCCCGAGCGGTACGGCCATCACGCTCGCCGAAGGAATCCTCGGAAACCTCCCCGGAAAAACCGGGTGGGTGAACTTCGCTCCCGGCATCGAACACGCCGCAAACCGCGTGGAACGCAGCGAAGAGACCCCCGCCGACCGGATCGAGATCCGTTCGGTGCGCGAGGGAATGGTCCCGGGTATTCACACCGTGACCTACGAGTCCGAGGACGACATCCTCGAACTCCGCCACGAAATCAAGAACCGCCGCACGCTGGCGCAAGGAGCCGTCGTAGCAGCCGAATTCCTCTGCGGAAAGCAGGGCGTATTCGGCATGGAAGACCTGTTGAAATAGTTGAAATAACAGTCGCAACATGCAAAAAATAAAGGCTTTATTCAAAAACAAATGGTTCGGTTTTATACTCGCCGCCCTGCTCTATACACTCTGGTTCGTCGTCTGGACCGGGAACCTCTGGATGCTCCTCGGACTCCCGATCATCTACGACCTCTACATCTCGAAACTCTTCTACCGCTACGTCTGGCACCGGAATACCGAACTCTGTAAACGGAACAAACTCTACAAGACCGTTTACGAGTGGATCAACGCCATCATCTTCGCTACGGTCGTCGCCACGCTCGTGCACATCTTCATCTTCCAGATGTACGTGATCCCCACCTCGTCGATGGAGAAGTCGCTGCTCGTCGGTGACTACCTCTACGTCAGCAAGGTATCATACGGGCCCCAGATGCCCAACACGCCCCTGTCGTTCCCCTTCGTCCACCACACGATGCCCTTCTCGCAGACCAAAAAATCATTCTCAGAAGCGATCAAGTGGCCCTACCACCGGCTCAAGGGACTCAAGCCCATCCGCCGAAACGACGTCGTGGTCTTCAACTTCCCGGCCGGCGACACCGTGCTCCTGGAAAACCAGTCGGTGACCTATTACGACGTGCTGCGCGGTTTCGAGGAGTCGTTCGGAAAGGAGGAGGGACGCAAACGCCTCAACGAGAAGTACACGGTCATCAGCCGGCCCGTGGACAAACGCGAAAACTACATCAAGCGCTGCGTGGCCCTGCCCGGCGACTCGCTCGTAATCCGTGACGGACAGGTCTTTGTCAACGGAGAGCCCCAGGAGCCGATCCCCGGGCTGCAGAGCTCCTACATCGTGCAGACAAACGCACCCTTCACGCAATACGCCCTCGACAACCTCGGAATCACCGAATACAGCGGGAACGGCGCCGCCTACTACATGGCCCTCACCCGAGAGACCGCCGAGAAGATCGGGAACCTGAACAACGTCATCTCGATCCGCCCCTACATCTACACCCCCTCGACCGACGTATTCCCCCAGTGGAACGAAGCCCGCTGGAGCCAGGACAACTACGGCCCGATCTGGATCCCGAAGAAGGGCGCGACGGTCGAACTCACGCCCGACAACCTGCCGCTCTTCCGCCGGATCATCGAGGCGTACGAGGGGCATGAACTCGATGTGCGCGACGGCGTGATCTTCATCGACGGAGCACCCGCCTCGCAGTACACCTTCGCCATGGACTACTACTGGATGATGGGTGACAACCGCCACAATTCGGCCGATTCGCGCTTCTGGGGCTATGTTCCCGAGGACCACATCGTCGGAAAGGCCTCGTTCGTCTGGCTATCGCTCGACGCCAACAAGAAGTTCCCCTCGAACATCCGCTGGGAGCGCCTCTTCCGGAAAGTGCGGTAGGACATGCAGCCCGACGACCTCTACCGGACCGTTGCGGCGCCCGCCGAAGCCGCCTGCCGCGAACGCAGCAGCAAGTTTCTCGCATGGATCTATCCCGTCCGTACGGAGGAGGAGATCCGCGAGCACCTGGAGGCCCTGCGCAAGCGTTTCTTCGACGCCACGCACCACTGTTACGCCTGGCGGCTCGGACCCCGCGGCGAGGCATTCCGCGCCAATGACGACGGCGAGCCTTCGGGAACGGCCGGAAAACCCATTCTCGGGCAGCTGCTCTCGAACGAATTGACGGATTGTCTCATCGTCGTGGTCCGCTACTTCGGCGGCACGAAACTCGGTGTCCCGGGCCTGATCGCCGCTTACAAGGAGTCGGCCGCCGCGGCCATCGAAGCCGCGCAGATCGTCGAGCGGACCGTCGACCGGATCGTCACCGTCGATTTCCCCTATGTGGCGATGAACGACATCATGCGCGCGGTCAAGGAGTTGCAGCCCCGGATCGAGGAGCAGACTTTCGACAACCTCTGTACCCTGCGGCTCACGATCCGCGAAAGCCGCGCCGACCTGCTCGAAGAGCGCCTCCGCAAGGCCGGCGGCTCCCTCCGGGAGTAGAAAGAGCGGGCCGAAAGAGAGAAGGGCCGGAGGAAAGAAGGACCGGAGGAGAGAGGAACCGGAGAGGATAAGACGGAAGAGAGAAGGGCAGGAGAAGGGCAGGAGAAGGGCAGGAGAAGGGCAAAAAGGAGAGCGATCGGGCCGCAGGCGCCCTTCTGGAGTAGAAACAAACGAACAGCAGAACAGGTCCGCAAGACGCGGACCTTACGGATATGGAAAAACACGAAAACTGCATCTACATAAAGGGCGCGCGGGTCCACAACCTCCGCAACATCGAGTTGGAGATCCCGCACGAAAAACTGGTCGTCATCACCGGACTGTCGGGTTCCGGAAAGTCGACCCTCGCCTTCGACACCATCTTCGCCGAAGGGCAGCGACGCTATGTCGAGAGCCTCTCGGCCTATGCCCGGCAGTTCCTCGGCAAGATCAACAAACCCGATGTCGACATCATCGAGGGAATCGCTCCGGCCATCGCCATCGAACAGAAGGTCAACACCCGCAACCCCCGTTCGACCGTCGGCACGACCACCGAAATCTACGACTACCTGAAGCTCCTCTTCGCACGCGTCGGACACACCTTCTCGCCCGTCTCGGGCGAAGAGGTCCGCTGCTACTCGACGGACGACGTCGCCGAATACCTCCTCGAACACCGCGGACAGCGCATCGTCATCGCAGCCCCGCTGGTGCTCGCCGAAGGGCAGGGGATCATCGAAAAGCTGACGCTGCTGCTCTCCGAGGGTTTCATGCGTCTCTACACCGGCGGTGAGGTGCGGCTCATCGAGGATGTGTTGCCCGGAATCGGGCCCGACACGAAGGCCGACGACCTGCATATCGTCGTCGACCGCCTGCGCGTGAATGACGACGAGGAGACCCCGACCCGCATCCGCGATTCGGTGGCCCGCGCCTTCTCCTACGGCGGAGGCGTCTGCGAAACGGTCACCGACGACGGGCTGCGCGCATTCTCGTCGCGCTTCGAGGCCGACGGGATCGAGTTCGAACCCCCGACCGAACACCTCTTCAGCTTCAACAACCCCCTCGGGGCCTGCCCCCGCTGCGAAGGGTACGGGAAGGTCATCGGCATCGACGAGGACCTCGTCATCCCCGACAAGAGCAAAACCATCTACGAGGATGCCATCGCCTGCTGGCGCGGCGAGACCATGCGTCGCTGGAAACAGCAGCTCATCGACAACGCCGCAAAGTTCGACTTTCCGATCCACACCCCCTTTCACGAGCTGACCCCCGACCAGAAACGCCTGCTCTGGCGCGGGAACCAGTATTTCCACGGTCTCGACGAATTCTTCCAGTACATCGACTCCGAACGGCGGAAGATTCAGTTCCGCGTGATGAAGGCCCGCTACACGGGCAAGACCGTCTGCCCCGAATGCGGCGGTTCGCGCCTCCGCCGCGAAGCCCTCTACGTGCAGGTCGGAGGACGCACGATCGCAGACCTGGTCCGGATGCCCGTCGACGAGCTGATCGCCTTCTTCGCCGACCTGCAGCTCGACGACCACGACGCAAAGACCGCTGCCCGCATCCTCGTCGAGATCCGCAACCGCCTGCAGTACCTCGCGGACGTGGGGTTGGGATATTTGACCCTCGACCGCCTCTCGTCGACCCTCTCCGGAGGCGAAAGCCAGCGTATCAACCTCTCCACATCGCTCGGCAGCAACCTCACAGGCTCGCTCTACATCCTCGACGAACCCTCGATCGGACTCCATCCCCGCGATACGAACCGACTGATCGGCGTGCTGAAACAGTTGCGCGACCTGGGAAACACGGTGATCGTCGTCGAACACGAGGAGGAGGTGATCCGCGCCGCCGACTGGATCGTGGACAACGGCGCCGGGGCGGGCGATCCGGGCCGCGAGGTGACCCTCCGCGGACCGCTGCCGCAGCCGCGCTGCGCGCCGCGCACCGTCACGGGCGAGT
>CALUKL010000015.1 GCA_944321195.1 uncultured Alistipes sp. | reverse complement strand
ACGAACCTCAACCCGGGGGACGTGCTCTTCATCGACGAGATCCACCGGTTGAGCCCGATCGTCGAGGAGTACCTCTACTCGGCGATGGAGGACTTCAAGATCGACATCGTGCTGGACAAGGGTCCTTCGGCGCGTTCGATCCAGATCGAGCTGGCGCCCTTCACCCTGATCGGCGCCACGACGCGCAGCGGACTGCTCACCTCGCCGCTGCGGGCGCGCTTCGGGATCCAGTGTCATCTGGAATACTACGACGCGAAGGTTCTTGCGGGAATCGTGCGGCGTTCGGCGCGGATTCTCGACGTCTCGATCGACGACGATGCGGCGCGCGAGGTGGCCCTGCGTTCGCGCGGCACGCCGCGTATCGCCAACGCGCTGCTGCGGCGCGTGCGGGACTTCGCCATGGTCAAGGGCGAGGGGCACATCGACCTGCCGATCACGCGGGTGGCCCTTTCGGCGCTGAACATCGACTCGCGGGGGCTGGACCACATGGACAACAAGATCCTGGGGACGATCATCGAGAAGTTCAACGGCGGGCCGGTGGGTCTGAACACGATCGCCACGGCCGTCGGCGAGGAGGCCGGGACGATCGAGGAGGTCTACGAGCCGTTCCTGATCAAGGAGGGGTTCCTGAAACGCACGCCGCGGGGCCGCGAGGCGACACCGCTGGCGTGGGAACACCTGGGCTACGGCGCTCCGGGCGGCGGCGATGCCACCCTCTTCTGACCCGCTTCCGATCCTCGCGGCAGAAGCCCGGTTCCATGTGGCGTTGGGTTCTCCGCCCCGCACACACCCGCCGCAACTCTCGCCGCAGACACCCCTCCGCACGGCGCTGCAATCGTCACAAACACACACGCCTCCTCTGCCACGGCCTCCCGATCGCCACGGCTCCGCACCCCCCACACCCCGCCACAGTGCGGCGAGTTCGTGTTCCGTCCGTTTCGCGGACCGGACGAGCCGGGTGTTCATTTTGTGCCCGGGGTCGTTCATTTCGGGAACTTTTCCAAAGCCGGAACAGTCGTTCCTAAAAAATTTACCGAAAAATCTAAAAAAATTTAGTATCCTCACGATAATTTCACTATATTCGCCGTTAATCATAGAGAGATAACCAAGACTTCAAAAAACGGCAAACAGATGGATACCAAATCGAAACTCGACGAAGCGGCGCTGCGCTACCACAGCGAAGGGCACCCCGGCAAGATCGGAATCGTGCCCACCAAGCCCTACCAAACCCCCTATGACCTGTCGCTGGCCTATTCGCCGGGCGTGGCGGCTCCGTCGCGGGCGATTGCGGCCCAGGCGGACGACGTCTACACCTACACGGGCAAGGGCAATCTCGTGGCCGTGATCTCGAACGGCACGGCCGTGCTGGGACTGGGCAACATCGGGCCGCTGGCGGCCAAACCGGTGATGGAGGGGAAGAGTATGCTCTTCAAGACCTACGCGGGGATCGACGCCTTCGACATCGAGGTCGACGCCACGGACCCCGAGGAGTTCATCCGTGCGGTGAAGGCCATCGCCCCGACCTTCGGGGGCATCAACCTCGAAGACATCAAGGCCCCGGAGTGCTTCGAAATCGAAACGCGGCTGCGCGAGGAGCTGGACATCCCGCTCATGCACGACGACCAGCACGGCACAGCGATCATCTCGTCGGCGGCACTTCTAAACGGCGCGAAACTCGCCGGGAAGGAGCTTTCGCAGCTGCGGGTGGTGGTCAACGGCGCGGGAGCGGCGGCGATCGCGTGTGCGAAACTGTTCGTGGCCCTGGGCGTGCGCCACAGCAACGTGACGCTGTGCGACAGCCACGGAGTGGTGACGATCTACCGCGAGGACATCAACCGCATGAAGCGGGAGTTCGCCACGACGCGCAAGATCTCGACACTGGCCGAAGCGGTCGAGGGTGCCGACGTCTTCCTCGGGGTCTCGAAGGCCGACACGCTGAAACCCGAAATGCTGCGTACGATGGCCGCGAACCCGATCGTCATGGCGCTGGCAAACCCCGATCCGGAGATTACCTACGAGACGGCGATGGCTTCGCGTCCGGACATCATCTTTGCCACGGGGCGTTCGGACTACCCGAACCAGGTGAACAACGTGCTGGGCTTCCCCTACATCTTCCGCGGGGCGCTCGACGTGCGTGCCACGAAGATCAACGAGGCGATGAAACTCGCCGCGGCCCATGCGCTGGCCGACCTGACGCGCGAACCGGTTCCGGCTTCGGTGCTGGAGGCCTACGGGGTCGGGAAGATGGAGTTCGGGCGGGATTACCTGATTCCCAAACCGCTCGACCCGCGTCTGCTGACCCGGGTTTCGGCGGCCGTAGCGCGTGCCGCCGTGGAGTCGGGCGTTGCGCGCCGCCCGATCACCGACTGGGAGGCCTACGCCGCGGAACTGCAGCGGAAATACGCCAAAAAGTAACCTTCCTCCACGAAAATCCGGCGGAGAGGGAGGACAGAGACGGAACCCGCCAAAAAAGCCGACAGTCTGCATGAAAGACTGTCGGCTTTTTCCATCTCCTCCCCGGATGGAGATCAGACGAAGAGGGCGGCAAACTCCCCGGGCGCCATTTTCCGGACCTCGCAGTCGCCGATGCCCACGGGCAGGACGATGCGCAGCATACCGTCCTCGTTTTTCTTGTCCTTTCCGACCTCCTTGAGGAGCCGTTTGATCTCCACGGGCGGCGTGAGGTCGAACCCCAAGCGCACGAGCAGCTTCTCGATGCGGAGCCGCTCCTCCTCCTTCAGCACGCCGAGCTTCACGGCCGCCCCGGCGATCAGGGCCGTACCGACCGCGACGGCTTCGCCGTGGTTCATGCGGTTCGAGGACTTCTCGATGGCGTGGGCCAGCGTATGCCCGAGGTTGAGTTTGCGGCGCTCGCCGGACTCCTTCTCGTCGTACTCCACAATATCGGCCTTGACGCGGATGGCAGCCGAGATGACATCCGAAAGCAGGTCGGTATCGGAGCGGAGCGTCTCGAACGAAGTCTGCCCCATGCGGTCGAAAAGGTCGGCATCGGCGATGATGGCGGCCTTGACCACCTCGGCGAGTCCGGCGCGGAATTCGCGGTCGGAAAGCGAGCGCAGCAGCGAGGGGTCGCAGACGACGAACTGCGGCTGGGTGAAGGTCCCGGCCATGTTCTTGTATCCGTCGACATTCACGCCGTTCTTGCCTCCGACCGAGGCATCGACCTGCCCCAGGAGGGTCGTGGAGACGAATCCGAAGCGCAGGCCGCGCATGTAGGTCGAGGCGGCGAATCCGGCGACATCGGTGACGATTCCGCCGCCGATTCCGAGCACGAAGGTCGAACGGTCGACGCCGAGTTCGATGAAGCGGCGGTAGATGGTCTCGACGGTCTGCAAGGTCTTGATGCTCTCGCCCGTACCGATCAGCACGGTGTCGTATTTGTCCAGCAGCGGGTGATAGAGCCGGTCGATGGTGGCGTCGGAGACCACCACGACACGCCCTTCGGGGAGGAGTTCGGGGAGGAGTTCGGCGGCCGAACCGATATAGACCTGGCTCTGTTGGCGAACGTTGAATGCGGGCTTCATTATTTAACTTTTTTAAGAAGTAAGCAAATGTAGTACATTTTCCGGAGAAATTGTTACCTTTGCACGACAAAATAGAGATTTATGCAAAAACTGCGCAACATTGCGATCATCGCCCACGTCGACCACGGCAAGACGACGCTTGTCGACAAGATGATCCTGGCGGGCCACATCCTGCGGGACAACCAGCAGACCGGGGACCTGATTCTGGACAACAACGATCTGGAGCGCGAACGGGGAATCACGATCCTCTCGAAAAACGTTTCGGTGATCTACAAGGACTACAAGATCAACATCATCGACACACCGGGCCACGCCGATTTCGGCGGCGAGGTGGAGCGTGTGTTGAACATGTGCGACGGGGTGCTGCTGCTGGTGGACGCCTTCGAGGGGACGATGCCGCAGACGCGCTTCGTGCTGCAGAAGGCCCGGGCGCTGGGCAAGAAGCCCATCGTGGTGATCAACAAGGTGGACAAGCCGAACTGCCGTCCGGAGGTGGTCAACGAGCAGGTCTTCGACCTGATGTTCTCGCTCAACGCCACCGAGGAGCAGCTGGACTACAAGACGATCTACGGCTCGGCCAAACAGGGCTGGATGTCGCACAAGTGGAACGAACGCACGGATTCGATCGTTCCGCTGCTCGACGCGATCATCGACGAGATCCCCGAACCGGCGCAGGTCGAGGGTACGCCGCAGATGCTCATCACGTCGCTCGAATACTCCTCCTACACGGGGCGCATCGCCGTGGGGAAGGTGACGCGCGGAAGCCTCAAGGCAGGCCAGAACGTCACGCTGGCCAAGCGTGACGGCGTGACGATGCAGAAGACGAAGATCCGCGACCTGATGGTCTTCGAGGGTCTGGGCAAGAAGAAGGTCGACGAGGTTCCGTGCGGGGAGATCTGCGCAATCATGGGCATCGAGGGGTTCGAGATCGGCGATACGATCTGCGACTACGAGAACCCGGAGCCGCTGCCGCCGATCGCCATCGACGAGCCGACGATGTCGATGCTCTTCACGATCAACAACTCGCCGTTCTTCGGCAAGGACGGCAAATACGTCACCTCACGCCACATCAAGGAGCGTCTGGACCGCGAGTTGGAGAAGAACCTCGCGCTGCGCGTGACGCCGGGGCCGTCGGCCGACTCGTTCATCGTCTACGGACGCGGCGTGCTGCACCTCTCGGTGCTCATCGAGACGATGCGCCGCGAGGGCTACGAGCTGCAGGTGGGCCAGCCGCACGTGATCATCAAGGAGATCGACGGCAAGAAGTGCGAGCCGATCGAGGAGATGACCGTGGACTGCCCGGACGAGTATTCGGGCACGGTGATCGACCTGGTGACGCGCCGCAAGGGGACGCTCACGAACATGGCTTCGGACGGCGAGCGCACGCGCCTGGAGTTCAACATCCCGTCGCGGGGCATCATCGGGCTGCGCTCGAACATGCTCACGGCGACGGCCGGCGAGGCGATCATGACGCACCGCCTGAAAGATTTCGAGCCGTGGGTCGGCGAGATCGAGATGCGGACCAACGGTTCGATCATCTCGGGCGAGACGGGCACGGCCTACGCCTACTCGATCGACAAGCTGCAGGACCGCGGGCGTTTCTTCATCAGCCCGATGGACCAGGTCTACGAGGGGCAGGTGATCGGCGAACACACGCGGCAGAACGACATCACGGTGAATGTCACCAAGTCGAAGCAGTTGACCAACATGCGGGCGTCGGGTTCGGACGACAAGGCGGTGATCGTACCGCCGAAGATCTTTACGCTGGAAGAGGCGCTGGAGTATATCCAGGATGACGAGTACGTGGAGGTTACGCCGCACGCCATGCGCCTAAGGAAGATCCTGCTCAACGAGAACGACCGCAAACGCGCGGCGAAATAACCCCCGGAAGGAGAGTACGCGATGAATCACTTCACGCTGTCGCTCGCTGCGGGAGCCATCGCCGGAGCGGTGGCCGTGCTGCCGATGGTGGCCCGCAAAACTTCGGTACGGAACTGCTGTGCAGCGTTTCTGGCCTACCTTTTTGCCGGATTGATCGTCTTTTACAGCGACCTTCCCTACCTGCCCTGGTGGGCCGACGGCATGGGCGTGGCGCTGATGCTCACGATCCCCTCGGCAACGATCGGTTCGGGCAAGGAGAACCGGCTGGTTCCGATGCTGCTCAACGCCGTGCTGCTGGGCTTCCTCCTCAGCGTCGCGGAGCACTACCTGGGATAGCCGGGAGGGGTGATGCGGATAAACACAAAAGAACGGACCGAAGTCCGTTCTTTGTGTTTTCATGCTGTTTTGCGACATCCGAAGTATTTTTTTTGTGTTTCCATGCAGTATTGCGGCATCCGAAGCGTTTTTTTCATGAAAACCTCACACTCAAAAAACCAGGAACCATGAAACGACTTCTTCTTTTCCTGCTGCTGCCCTTCACGCTGGGCTCCTGCGACAACGACAACGGATCACGCACCGAAATCTGGACCATCGCTCCCGAGAAGGGCGTGGCGGGCATCACCATGTACTTCGGGTACGTCCCGGCCTACATCGTCCGAAAGGATGGGAATGCCGCCTGGGAGACCACGGCGGCCCGGATCGAGGGCTTCACCTTCGAGCGGGGAGTCCAGACGACCCTGCGCGTAAGGATCGACCCGATCGCCAACCCGCCTGCCGATGCACCGGACAAGCGCTATACGATGGAGGAGCAGCTTTCGCGCACTCCCGCCGAGATGCCGGTCGACCCGCTGACGTTCAGCCCCGAATGCGAGGTGCTCGTCGCCTCCGAGCGTCCCGCCGGAGAGACTCTTGCCTACTGGATCCGGGACCTGCGCTACGGAGAGGATGCGCCGTGGCAGATTTTCCCGTGGGAGATCGAAGGGTTCGGCTTCACATCCGGACACGAATACCGGCTGCGGATCCAGCCCGTCGCCGTCTTCGACGAAAGCGCCACGGCCGACGACGAGGATGCCTGGCAGGTCAAATACCGGTTGAAGGAGACGCTTTCGGACGAAGAGAAGGGGTCCGAAGGGCTTCCGGGATAGATTTTCCGAGAGAGGCGGGGCCGAGCGAAAACGGGACGGAACCGAGTCGGCAAGACCAGCCTCCGTCGGCCTTGTCAGTCCCAAACGGTCCCAGACAACCCCAGACAACCCCAGACGGCCGGAATCTCCCCTGCCGCCCCTACTTGCGCAGGGTTGCGAACGAAAGGATGTGCCACGTGACGCCGACGGCCACGGCCAAGAGGGCCAGCTGCGCCCACCACCACTCCTCCACGACGGCAAAAATGCAGTAGAGCAGGGTTGCCCAGAGCAGCGTCACGGAGTAGATTTTGGCCCGGAGCGGAATGGCGCGGTTTTCGCGGAACTGGCGGATGTAGGGTCCGAGGCGCCGGTGAGCGAGCAGCCAGTCGTAGAGCCGCGGGGAGGAGCGCACCCAGAGTGCTGCGGCCAGCAACAGAAAGGGCGTCGTGGGGAGCAGCGGCACGAAGATGCCGACCAGTCCCAACAGGAGCGACAGCGCTCCGAGAATGACGAGCAGCGTTTTCACGCCGCAAAAATAGGAAAAGGCGGGCATCGGGACAAACGAAAAGGTCGTTTTCGGGGCCGGTCCGTCCCGAATGCCCTCTAACTTCGGCCGAAAAGGCGGATTTCACCGTTTTGGAACACGCCCGGAGCGATATTTTCGTTAACTTTGTCGGAAAGAGAACCAAAAACACGAGATACGATGAGCAAAATCGGTATTGCCTGCGATCATGCCGGCTATGAAATGAAGGAATTTCTGGTAGGCTACCTC
>CALUKL010000014.1 GCA_944321195.1 uncultured Alistipes sp. | reverse complement strand
CGCCGTACTGGACGGCCTTGTCCAGGTAGTAGCAGTAATGGCAGTCGAGGTTGCAGGTCGAGCCCGCGGGTTTGAGCATCGTCGAAAAGGCCACCGGACCTACCTGCTTCTCGGCGTCCCGGAAGGTGAAAATGTCCTTGTTTTTCATCGGAAAATCGCTTTTGGCTGGTTGCAAAGACAAAGATAGGAAAAGTCGGGCACAAAAAACCACCTCCGCACAGGGTTTTGTCAAGACGCACCGCCTGTTTTACAGGAAAAGAACATTTGTTCGCCAAAATAAAACAGAGAAAACCCTCTGACCCCATAAAAAGCACTATCTTTATCACCCGAAACCACTCTCCACACGATGAACCTGCGAAAAACGGCTATTTTAGGCGCCTGGGGGCTGCTCTTCGTCTCGGGAATCAAAGCCCAGTCAGGCGGTGTGCGCTTCCGCGTGGCCGACCGCGCCACACGCGAGGCCGTCATCGGGGCCGTCGCCGAATTGCGCAGCCGCACCGATTCGCTTGCCGCACCGCTCTACACCGCCTCGGGAACAAACGGAAAGGGGGAGTTTCAACGGGTCCCGGCGGGCAGCTACCAGCTGACCCTCACATCATTGGGATACGACTCGCTGCGCCGCGACCTGAAGGTCGGAGAGAATCTCGTCACGCTCGATTCGCTGTGGCTGACGCCCCGCGCCGAGACCATCGACGACGTGGTGATCGAAACTCCCGCCCTGCGCTCCTCGGTCCACGGAGACACGCTCTCCTACCACGCCGCAGCCTACAAGGTCGCATTCGGGACCGATGCCGGGACGCTCCTTTCGAAGATGCCCGGACTGGAGGTCGACGACAGCGGAATCGCCGCCCAGGGGCGATCCATCCAGCGGGTCTATGTCGACGGACGCGAATTCTTCGGAAACGACGTCATGTCGGCCGTGCGCAACATCCCCGCCGACATGATCGAGAGCATCGAAATCTACAACTCCCAGGGCGACCAGGCGGAATTCACGGGGGTGGATACCGGCGAAGGGTTCACCGCCCTGAACATCGTCACACGACCCGACAAGCGCCGCGGAACCTTCGGACGCATCTACGGCGCCTACGGAGTCCCCGACAAATACATCGGCGGCGGAAATGCCAACATCTTCGACAACGACCGCCGTGTTACCATTATCGGCCTGGCGAACAATGTCAGCCGCCAGAACTTCTCCTTCGAGGATATTCTCGGAACCACCGAAGAGAAGAACGGTGCCGCCGCAAACAAGAACTTCATGGTCAGACCCCTGGCCGGAATCTCCACGGTCCAGGCCGTGGGGGTCAACTACAGCGACGACTGGGGCGCAAAGGCCAAAATCACGGCCAGCTACTTCTTCAACCGCACCGACAACCACAACCTCAGCCAGACCGAAAAACAGAGTTTCACCTCGACCGACAAACTGGTCCTCTACGACGATGAAAACACGTCGCAGGCCCTGAACCTCAACCACCGGTTCAATTCGCGCATCGACTACAAGATGAACCCGTCCCATTCGCTGATGATGCGCACGTCGTTCAGTTTCCAGGACAACGACAACCAGAGCGAACTCCTCAGCCGGACGGACAACCGGTTCTCCGAAGAGGACATCCGCTTCGTCTACCGCCGTCACAACTTCAACGACAACGACAGCCGGGGATTCAACCTCTCGAACCAGCTGACCTACCGCTACCGCCTGCCGGGCAGGATGTCGCAGAATCTCTCCTTCGGGGCCGGAGGCAGCTACCGCGGCTACGAACAGTTGAACCGGCCCCGGCAGTACACCTTCCGGGACCCGGACGACACGGCGTGCGATACGACCCGCTACTCCTCGCGCAACATCACACGCACGGACCGCGACCAGCCCAGTTACCAGGTCTACGGATCGGTCAACTACTCGCGGCTGGTGGCCAAACACGTGCGCGTGAATCTCGAATACCGCTGCACGTATGCCGCCAACAGCGTCGATCGCAACACCTACGTGCTGACCGCCGGGAACACCTTCCCCGCGGAGCGCAATCCCAAACAGTCGTCCGAATACGACTATTCGTACCTGACCCACCGCGTGGGGGCGACCGGCCAGTACCGGTTCCGGAGTACCAAGGTCGCCGCAACGCTCTACTACCAGCACGCCGGATTCTCGGGAGACTATGCCTTCCCCTATCCGGCCCGAACCGAAGCGGCATTCGACAACCTGACCTACAACACCGTGGCGGAAATTGCCGTCAATCGGAACAATACGCTGAAGTTCAATGCTTCGGGGTGTACGTCGAATCCCCGGGCCACCGATCTGCAGAACATCGTCAACACGACGAACCGACAGAACGTCGTCGCCGGAAACCCGGACCTCGTACCCGTCTACACCCACCGTTTTTCGGGGCAGTATATCCGCACCAACCCCGAACGGGGCCGGACCTTCACCCTCTCGGCGGAGTTCGCCGCCAGCCCCAACACCGTTGCCGATTCATTGGTGATCGACACGCCGGATTTCGTCATCGACGACGAGGGGACCCTGCTGGGCGAAGGCAACCAGTTCGTGCGTCCGGTCAACCTCGCGGGCTACCGCAGCCTCCGGGCGCAGATCAACTACGGATTTCCGGTGCGCTGGCTGCGCTCGAACCTCAACCTGCGGGCCGGGATCTCGGCGGGACGCCTGCCCAGCATCATCAACGGCGTGCAGAACCAACTCACAAACAACGCCTACAACCTCGGCGCCGTACTCGGCAGCAACATCTCCGAGGCGGTCGATTTCCGACTCAGCTACACCGGAAGCTATCAGGAGAGCCGCAGCTCCTCGCAGGTGCGCTCGATCGACAACACCTATTTCAGCCAGCATGCCCGGGCCGAAACGACCTTCGTGATCCGCAACCGGTTCGTCATCCGCGCCAACGCCGACTACAACAACTACCGCGGGATTACCGACCCGTTTCTCGAAGAGCGGCTGATCTGCAACGTCCTGCTGGGCGTAAAGCTCTTCCGCAACCGGCTCGGGGAGATCAGCGTCGGGGTCAACGACCTGTTCGACCAGAACAGCTCCACGTTCCAGCGCTCCGTGACGGGCACGACGCTCCGTTACGTCACGAATCTCGCCGTGGGACGATACGTCGCCTTCCAATTCACCTACAACCTCCGGATCTACAAGCGGACCGGAATCCCGGAACGCTCCGCACCCTGACCGGAAACCGGCCCCGCATCGCCCACCTTGACCGACGATTTCACTGAGCAGCAGGTCGCGAAAACCATGAATACCGCGATCCGGGCACCTGTTGGCCGGATTAAATTCCCAGTATTCTTAATCTCTTGAATCCGAGGTATCAAGCAACCTCTTAGCGAAAACAAATCCCTGCGCTCAAGAAACTATGATTGCTTTTTATAGGTTACGGCGGCGAGCGTGTTGAACAGAATGGCGAAAATACCCAATGCAAGATAGTTGCTCCATAATTCGGCGAGGGCCGCGCCTTTCAGATAGACCGACCGCAGGATCTCGACGAAGTAGCGGGGCGGCAGCACAACCGTGATTTTCCGGGCCCACGCAGGCATTGAATCAATCGGGGTCAGCAGACCGCTCATCAGCATGAAGATCATGACGAAGAAGAACATCACAAACATCGTCTGCTGCATGGTCTCGGAAAAATTGGCAATGGTCAGGCTGAACCCCGATATGGTGAGAATGAACAGAATGGCTCCCAGATAAATGGAGCCGACCGACCCCTCCGGCGTGAGACCGTAGACGGCCCATGCCAAACACATGGCCACAGTCAGGACAAACAGACCGATCAACCAATACGGCAGCAGCTTGGCAAGGGTGAAGGTAAGCCGGCTGACGGGAGTGACATTGATCTGCTCGATGGTTCCGCCCTCCTTTTCGCCCACGATACTAAGCGCCGGAAGGAATCCGCAGATGAGCATAAAAAGGATAATCATCAATGCGGGAATCATATAATGACGATAGTTCAACGTGGGGTTGAAGCGATTCTGCACCGTAATCAGTTCCGAGGCTCCGACAGGGCTATTTTCGGCCTTCAACTCCGAAAGGGTACGCGAGATCGTCTGCACGAGATACTGCATCCCCATCGAACCTTTGGTCGCATTGACGGCATTGGCGGTGATGCTGATGCGCTCGGGCCGGGCGACAGCCATGTCGCGTTCGAAATCGGATGGAATCTCTATGATGGCATCTACCGTCCCCTCTTCCAGATGTTTCATGGCAAGCTGGAAATCGGAGGTCGCCACCGTAAACGAGAGATACTCCGAAGCCCCGACATGCGAAGCGATGCGGCGTGAAGTGGCGGAACGGTCAAGATCCACGATGGCGACATTGACGTTGCGGACATCCATCGTCATGATCAGCGGCATAATCAGCATCACGAGAACCGGGAACGCGACAATCAGCCGCGGAAGGAATGAATTGCGGCGGATCTGCAGGAACTCTTTGCGTAATAAGACCTTGAATGTTCTCATGGACTATTCCAGTTTGTCGTTGAATTTTTTGAGCGAGACGCCGAGCAGCAGGAGGGTCATGCAGAACAGGATGGCACAATCCTGCCAGACCTCGACAACCGATGCCCCCTGGATCATCATCTTGCGTACGGCATCGATATACCAGCGTGCCGGAATGAGGAGCGAAACCGCCTGAAAGAATTTCGGCAGATTCTCGATTGGAAACAGCATTCCCGAAAGCATCAAAATGGGGATCATCATCACCATGGCCGAGATGAGCAGCGCCGCAACCTGCGTGCGGGCAATGGTCGATACGAGCAGCCCGAGCGACAAAGAGAGAACCAGGTAAAGGAGCGACAACGAGAAAATGCCGGCCACACCGCCGCTCATAGGCACCCCCAACAGGTAGCGTGCGAGCAGGAGAATCAGGATCAATACGCTGCACGAGATGGCGAAATACGGAATCATCTTGGCAAAGATGATTTTGAACGGACGTACAGGCGAGACGAGCAACACCTCCATCGTGCCCGCCTCCTTTTCACGGACGATCGACACGGAGGTCATCATGGCGCATACGAGGATGAATATCAGCCCCATGATTCCCGGGACGAAGTTGAATGCACTCTTCATTTGCGGATTGAACAGCATGCGGGTTTCGAACAGCGACTGCTGCGTCTCCGCACCCAGCAACACGCCCTGCAGATAGGCCGTCGCAGCGCCTGCCGTATTGACGTTTGAGGCATCCAGAACCAACTGAATGGCCGGGGTCGACGGCAGGCCAGATGCCGCCAACTGCATACGACGGTCAAAGTCCGCCGCGAATACCACGACGGCATCGGCCTTGCCCGAGCGAAGCAGCCCATCGATGGATCTGTTGTCCGTATAGCCGCAGAAGGTGAAATAATCGTTCCGAGCCAGCCGTTCGACGGCATCCCGCACGCCATCCGTCCGGTCGGGGGCAACCGCCGCAACCTTGATATTGTTTACCTCCGTCGATATGGCGAAGCCGAACAGCACCATGAGCACGACGGGGATCAACACCACGATGAGCATCGTCCGCCTGTCGCGCAGGATGTGCAACGACTCCTTTTTTACGAATGAAAGAAAATTATTTTTCATAACAGGTTACTCTCCACGTTGGGCGCCCCGGGCCAGGATGCGGAAAACCTCATCCATCGAACCGGCGGCAAACTGTTGTTTCAGACGGGCGGGCGTATCCAGCGCACGCACCTCGCCGTCGACCATGATCGACACGCGCGAGCAGTACTCCGCCTCATCCATATAGTGGGTCGTAACGAATATCGTCGTACCCGCATCTGCAGCCTCGTAGATCATCTCCCAGAACTGGCGGCGCGTCACGGGATCGACGCCACCGGTAGGTTCGTCCAGAAAAACCACCTCGGGGCGATGGATGGTGGCGATGGCGAACGACAGCTTCTGCTTCCAGCCCAGCGGCAAGGCCCCCACGAGGGTGTCGCGCTCCGAGGCGAAATCAAGTTTAGCAAGCAGTTCTGCGGCGCGTTCAGACGTCTCCTTTTTCGACAGCCCGTAGATCCCGGCAAAAAGATCCATGTTTTCCCAAACACTCAGGTCGTTGTACAACGAAAAGCGCTGGCTCATATACCCGATATGGCGTTTGATCCGCTCGCCTTCGCTTCTCACGTCGCAACCGGCGACCGACCCGTCGCCCGACGTGGGGAAACTCAATCCGCAAAGCATCCGCATGGCGGTGGTCTTTCCCGCACCGTTTGCTCCGAGGAAGCCGAAGATCTCCCCCCGATACACATCGAACGAGATATGGTCGACGGCTACAAAGTCGCCGAAACACTTCGTCAGATTACGCACCGATATGACTATGTCGTTCATCGTTTCATCCATTTTATGAATATGTCCTCGATGGTCGGTGCGACCGGTTCGATGGAGAGGCCGTCCAGTTCGCTCAGCTGCCCCAGGAACCGCCCGGTGTCGAAACCACGCTCTGTCACCAGATGATGCACCTCTCCGAAGGGGTAGCACTCCACAACGCCTTCGATCCTCCGGGCCGCCGAGAGCAGTGCGTACATGTTCGAGGCCCGTACCGCATAGAGCGGCGCATCGAACCGGCGGACGATGCCGTTTGGCGTGTCGATCCCCAGAATACGTCCTTCGTTGCAGAGCGCAATGCGGTCGCAGCGCGATGCCTCATCCATGTATGGGGTCGAGACGAGGATGGTAATGCCCTTTTGCTGCAGAGAGGCGAGCATATCCCAGAACTCACCGCGAGACACGGCATCGACACCCGTTGTAGGCTCGTCGAGAAAAAGCACGCTCGGGCGGTGGATCAATGCGCACGAAAGCGCAAGTTTCTGCTTCATTCCACCCGAAAGTTTCCCGGCGCGGCGCGTGCGGAACGGTTCGATCTGCTTGTAGATCGGAGCGACGAGGTCGTATGACTCCCGGGCCTTAACACCGAACAGGGCGGCGAAAAATTCGAGATTCTCCTCGACCGTCAGGTCCGGATAAAGCGAAAACCGGCCGGGCATGTAGCCCACGCGCGAGCGGATCGAAAGATAGTCGTTCACGATGTCGAACCCATCGACCGCGGCCGTACCGCTGTCGGGGGTGAGCAGCGTGGTGAGCAGGCGGAACAGCGTCGTTTTGCCCGCACCGTCGGGGCCGATCAACCCGAACAGCTCGCCTTTCCCGACGGAAAACGACACCGCATCGAGTGCCTGTACCCGTCCGAAACGCTTTGAGAGGCTCCGTATGTCTATGGTTTTCATAACAGGACGTCTCCCGCAAGACCGATTTTCAGCCGCCCGTCGTTTTTAACCGCAATTTTCACGGCATAGACCAGGTTGGCCCGGGAATCTTTCGTCTGGATGGTTTTCGGGGTAAATTCGCTTTCGGATGAAATCCACATGATACGCCCCTCGTAGTCGTAACGCTCGTCACCGCCGAAGTCTGCCACCACGCGCACCCGGTCTCCGAGGCCGAACCGCCCGAGCTGGTCGGAGGTGAAGTAGGCGCGCAGATAGATATGGTCCAGATCGGCGATTTTCATCAGAGGCTTGCCCACGGATGCGAGCTCGCCCGTTTCGGCATATTTCACCAGCACCGTGCCGGCAACGGGCGACTGGATGCGGCACTTGGCGATGCGGTCGTCGAGTGCGGCGATCTGCGCCTCCAGGGCCGCCGCATTGTCGTTGATGGAGGCCGTATTTTTGCCGAGGGTCGAAAGCGTCGCCGTGAGCTGGCTCTCCAATACACGGATCTGCGCTTCGATGTCATCGAGCTGTTTCTGCGTCGCAGCCCCGTCGCGCAGCAGGTTCTTGACCCGGTTGCATTCGGTCTGCTGCGTGGCGATCTGTTCGCGCAGCGACGCTGCCTGCGCCTCGATGTCGGGACGGCTGCCTGTGAGGGCCGAGAGCTGTGCCGAAAGTTGCTTGCGCTGTAGATGGAGCTGTATGCTGTCAATCTCGCCGACCACCGCACCGGCTGTTACGGGCATACCTTCCTCGACATTGAAATAGAGGATGCGCCCCGTCGCTTCGGAGGAAACGACCACTTCGGTAGCCTCGAAGGTGCCTTGTGCATCGTATGGGGTCCTGGAGCCGCACGATACGGCAAGCATCGCCAGGACGATAGATGAAATCCGTTTCATGGCATCTATTGATTTAATGTGTGTTTCAATCTGTATACGGCCTGCAGCAGCTCTATTTCGTGGGTGCTGCGGCTCAGCATGGCGGAAGTCTCGTCGGTAATCTTTTGGAGCAGGTCCGTTGCGTCGATCACTCCGTTTTCGAGTTTTGACTCCGCGGCCATGCGCACCGAGCGCCGCAGTTCCACAATTCGGGTATCTTCCGTTACGGCCTTGCGCAAACGGGCAATCTCCCCGTCGTCCTGAGCCGTCTGCACCCGTGTATTAAAGAGGAATATGTCGCGTTGCACGTCAATCTGCCGCTGTGCCGCGTCAATCTTCCCAAGATGGTTCCGTTTGGTGTAGAATGCTCCGATATTCCATGACATTCTCACTCCGACAATGGCATTTAACTGCCAATCCGCCGATACCATGCTTTTGAACATGTCCAACCCCGGGTAGCCATAAAGCCCTTGTGCAAAAGCGCTGAACCGGGGCGTCAACGAGCTCCTGACCGCATCGCGCCGGGCCTCCAGTTTTTCATGTTGGGCATCGAACCATGCGATCCGGGGATGTGCGGAAAAATGGCTTTTCACTTCGCACAGGGCTGGTCTTTCCAACACGCGGTCTTTCAATCGACATCCTATAAACAGTTCCAGCATGCGGCGATAACTCGCACGGGAAGCCGCTATCTGGCCGAGGGACTGCCGGGCTGCAAGCAACTCCGCCTCGACGGCATCCACGTCAGCCTGCATGGCGATTCCATTTTTGCGGTACACTTGCATCCGCGACAGGTTGCTCTCCAGCAGCCCGATCTTCGCCTCGATTTGTGCAACCTGCTCGTCCAAAAGCAGAATCCCGAAATAGAGCCCGTCCACTCTCGACTGCAAATCGTACAGGTTTACATCCAGACGGCTGCGTTGTTCGGCGGCATCCGCTTCAGCAATCGTCCGGTCGGCTTTGGATTGCCCTCCGTCCCAGATAGTTTGGGAGATGTCGAGTGCCACCTTGTATTGATCCTTGCGCATGCCCGGGATGTGCAACCCTTGCTGCGCCAGCATCCCGGAAAAGGCCTCGGGGAAATTTACGGCCGCATTCTGCCACATCGCTTGTCCCGAGAGGCCAATTTGCGGAATCCAGGCCCTTGCGGCATTCGAAAGATCATACTGCTCGGTTTGCGAAATCAGGTCGTACTGCCGAATCTCGGGATAGTGCTCCCGCGCCAAACGCCGGCACTCTTCAAGCGACTGGGCGGCAAGCCTCGTTGCCGGTATGGCGAGCAGCAGGCATAAGACAAATCGTTTCATGGGCTATTGTTTTTTGATTCTTCGCATGATCATTTCGATGTTCTCCGCCTTGCGCATGGCAAGATATTTCTCCCGGTCGGCCATCATGCCGCCCAGCAGTTCGTTCGATACGGGCTCTATGAATGCATAGGCGATGAACGGAAATACGTTGAGCGACAAGAGACTGATGAGGAGCATCCGTATATCCACCTGCTCAATCTCTCCGCGTCCGGAGGCTTCGTCCACATCTTTCTGCAGGGTCGCGAGTTTTTCGCTCACCTCTTTTATCCGTTCATACATAATGTGGTAATGTTCGGGACGCGACAGGACCTCGTTGAGAAAGAACCGCGGCAACTGCGGATTGGCGGCAATGAGATCAAAATGCGCGGCAATACCTGATTTCAGCCGCTCCACAATCGGCAAATCGGAATTACCCATAGCCGCCGTAATCGTCTGCGCCAAGAGCGAAATGTTTTTTGCGACGATGCGTTCGAACAGATATTCCTTTTTACGAAAATAGTAGTGCAGCATGGCATGTGTTACACCCGCTTTCTCGGCGATCACAGCCGTGCGCGCTCCGCCGAATCCCTTGGCGAAAAACTCCTGTTCGGCAGCCTCCAGAATCAACTGTTCCGTGTTGTTTTTTTCTTGGTCATGCATTTCAGGTTTCGTGTTAACAATATTATCTAACAAAATTGTTAACACAAAGCTATAAAAAAGATCTGGCGAAACCAAACAAAACAGCAATTACTTTTATTCTTTGCACCCAGCCTACGCACAATAATATGATGGTTATAGAATCTGTCTTTTACCCGAAACCCAAAGAACAAGCCTTACAGGATGAATCCAATGATAGAATTAAAGATTCAACTAATACCGTATGACAAAACGGGAACCGCGTTGCAGGCCATTCGGGAGAAGTACGACAACCGGCTGCCGAGAAGCTACGAGCAGAAGGTGAACCACCTCATCAAGGAGATTGCGCGCGAGGCGGGCATCACGGAGAAGGTCGAGGTCTCCTACATCGAGAATGGCGAAAAGAAGAGCCGGCTGGTCGAGAAGCGCGACCTGGTGAAGACCCACACGGCACGCCGCAGCAGCGCGACGAACATGTATCTGGCGGGGATCCCAACCATTGCCATCATGAAGATCACGGGCCACAAGACCGAACGGGAGTTCATGAAGTACATCAAGATCACCGAGGAGCAGACGCCCTGGAGATGATGAGCCACCCCTATTTCAGCGGGAAGTAAGATTTTTCTTATCTCTATATCCGAATTAAAGCACCCGGAATATGATTTCAAAAGACGAAGTCTTGACACTGCCCAACGATCCGGAGAATTATCATGTAGAACGAACCGTATCCACAGACAAGTATCTCCTTGATTGGCCTTCTGCTCGTCTTTTTAAGAAAAAGATAATTATTTATTGTAAATTCTTTATAATCTGATATTTTGTAACTTATTTAGTCCCTGAATGTTACACTTGTTTTGGGGATTTAAATGGCGAACTACTCGATTTGTAAATGTATCCGAAATGATAAGCCCTTGAAACGGAACGGAAAGTATCCGATTTACCTGCGAATAAGAGTCGGAGACCGAAGTACGAAAATTCCGACGGGCTTGGAGGTATGGGACGGTCGCTGGGATGCTAAACGGATGGAACCGAAGGATAAAACCCTCGCTATCCAGTTGAACCGGAAAATTATGGAGCTCGATCTCTATATCAA
>CALUKL010000013.1 GCA_944321195.1 uncultured Alistipes sp. | reverse complement strand
GACGATTTCCAGCGAGTCGTAGAAAATCGTGTAGGCAATACTCTTCTTACCATCCAGCATAAGGTTGTTCACGAAACGGGTCACGGCCACGTCTCCGAACTTCGGATCCGGAAGTAGAATTCGCTTTCTTGGCTTAGCTTTTCTCATTGCTATTTACTGTCTAAAAAAATGTTTCTCGGGTGAGTTTCGGGTTATTTGCCTGCCTTGGGGCGCTTGGCACCGTACTTGGAACGACGCTGGCGACGGCCGTCGACACCTGCGGAGTCGAGGGCACCGCGCACGAGGTGGTAACGAACACCGGGGAGGTCCTTGACACGACCGCCACGAACCAGAACGATGGAGTGCTCCTGGAGGTTGTGGCCTTCTCCGGGGATGTAGGCGTTGACCTCCTTGCCGTTGGTCAGGCGCACACGAGCCACCTTACGCATAGCCGAGTTAGGCTTCTTGGGGGTCGTGGTGTACACACGGGTGCAGACGCCACGGCGCTGGGGACAAGCGGCCAGGGCGGGGGACTTGGATTTGTCCTCCAGAGCGACGCGGCCGTTTCTCACTAACTGTTGAATAGTTGGCATTGTAAAACTGTCCTTTAATTTGTTTAAAAATCTATTTCCATTGTCCAAAATGGACTGCAAAGGTACGCATTTTTTTGGAAATACAATATATAAGCCCATCTTTTTTGGCCTTTTTTCAGGAATTTGCGCCTTTTGCAATTCTTTATACTGATCGTTTTTATAAAACTATATGAAATTACTTATATATATTCCCATAATCCCCTGTTCATCATCCGCTTATACGCTGCGCGCGAAATCCCGTGAACAGAGCCCGGCAAACCGGGGAAATCACACGCCATCCGCACCCGACCCGCCGGAAATCTTGCAGAATCCAGCCGAAAAACCTATCTTTGTCAGCAACAGAGACGCCGGCACATCCGGCAAAGAAAATCCTAATAACTCAACTTCATGAAAAACGCATTCTTACTGCTATCCCTGGCCGTGCTGGCCACAGGGTGCGACGAGGGGGGGGGAAAAACGATGATCCCCAGCCCGTAACGTTCGAAAACACGGTTTTCGAAAACTATTGTGTGAGCCAGTACGACGCCAACGGCGACGGAGTGCTCACGACCGACGAAGCCGCCTCGGTGAAAGAGTTGACCCTCGACGCCAACACGGACAAAACACTCTCGGGCATCAACTCGCTGGCCGGAATCGAGTATTTCACCGGGCTGGAGAAGCTCTCCTGCACCATGTGCGATTTCACATCGATCGATTTGAGCCGCAACACCCGCCTGCAGACCTTGAGTTTGATGTACGGGAAACTGGAATCGCTCGACGTGAGCCAGCTTTCCGAGCTGGAGACCCTCAACTGCAACAACAACGCTCTGACTTCAATCGACCTGTCCCACAACCCGGCGCTGCGATTCCTCTATGTACAGGGCAACCAGCTCACGGCACTCGACGTAAGCCATAATCCGGAGCTCGAATACCTCTATGTCAGCATGATACCGAACTTCACCAACCTGATCGAGACCCTCGACGTGACGAAAAATCCGAAACTCACGCAACTCTACGCCATCAATATGACCTCTCTGAAGGAGTTGCGCATGTTGCAGGCCCACAAGGACGCCAACATCTTGATGTCGGTCCCCGAAACGACCCAGATCATTTACGAATAGTCCGAATCCCGGCCCGCTCTCCGCATAACGGTCCGGGAACGGAAATACGAGACGCAGCCTGACGGGGCTGCGCCTCTTTTTTACGATCAGCAGCCTTCCGGCTGCGGGCGTCCCTCCCCTGCCGCACCCGCAGCCGGGAGCCCGCCAACGGGATTCCGACGACACGGCCTTTTCCGGGCCGAGTCGTTTTTCCGCCCCTTCCGAAGAGCCGCCCGGCCCTCGGGCCATACAAAGAATCCCCGAAAAGGGTTCAATCTGAAAAACTTTTCGTATTTTTGCCTGCAAAATCGAAAAACAATCAAAATCAGATATGGAGTACAATTTCAAGGAGATCGAGCCGAAGTGGCAGCAGCGTTGGCGCGAACGGAAGACCTACAAGGTCGAGACGGACCCCTCGCGTCCGAAATTCTATGTCCTGGACATGTTTCCCTACCCGTCGGGGGCGGGGCTTCACGTCGGCCACCCGCTGGGCTACATCGCCTCGGACATCTATTCGCGCTACAAGCGGCTCAAGGGCTTCAACGTCCTGCATCCGATGGGTTACGACGCCTTCGGGCTTCCGGCCGAGCAGTATGCCATCCAGACGGGCCAGCACCCGGCCGTGACGACCGAACAGAACATCGACCGCTACCGCGAGCAGCTGGACAAGATCGGTTTTTCGTTCGACTGGGACCGCGAGGTGCGCACGTGCGACCCCGCCTATTACAAGTGGACGCAGTGGGCCTTCCTCGAAATGTTCTCCCACTACTATGACAACCACCGGCAGCAGGCGCGGCCCATCGAGGAGTTGCAGGCCGCCTTTGCGAAATCGGGCACCGAAGGGATCGACGCAGCCTGCACCCAGGAGCTTCACTTCACGGCCGACGAGTGGAACTCGTGGGATGAGAAGCGCCGCGAACAGGTGCTGCAGAACTACCGCCTGGCGTTCCGCGCCGACACGATGGTCAACTGGTGCCCGAAACTCGGAACGGTGCTGGCCAACGACGAGGTGCACGACGGGCTTTCGGTGCGCGGCGGCTATCCGGTCGAGCAGAAGCGCATGAAGCAGTGGCTGCTGCGCGTGACGGCCTATGCCCAGAGGATGCTGGACGGGCTCGACAAGCTGCAGTGGAGCGACTCGCTGAAGGAGATCCAGCGCAACTGGATCGGCCGTTCGGAAGGCGCCCAGGTCTTCTTCGACATCCAGGGCTCCGAGAAAAAGCTGGAGATCTTCACGACGCGGCCCGACACAATCTTCGGCGTGACGTTCATGGTCATCGCCCCCGAGCACGAGTGGGTCGACGAGCTGACGACCCCGGAAAACCGGGCCGCCGTCGAAGAATACATCCAGCAGACGAAGAAGCGCTCGGAGCGCGACCGCATCGCCGACACGAAGCGCGTGAGCGGCGTGGCGACGGGCTCCTGTGCCATCAACCCCTTCACTGGCAAGGCGATTCCGATCTACATTTCGGACTACGTACTGGCGGGCTACGGAACGGGTGCCATCATGGCCGTTCCGGCGCACGACTCGCGCGACTACGCCTTTGCGCGCCACTTCGGGCTGGAGATCATCCCGGTGGTCGAGGGCGGCGACCTTTCGAAGGAGTCCTATGACGCCAAATCGGGCAAAGTAATCAACTCGGATTTCCTCAACGGCATGGATGTAAAGGAGGCGATCCGGGTGATGTTCGACGAAGTCGAGCGACGCGGATTGGGCAAGAGACTCGTGAACTACCGTCTCCGGGACGCCATTTTCTCGCGCCAGCGCTACTGGGGCGAACCCTTCCCGATCTACTACAAGGACGACACGGCCTACCCGCTGCCGATGGACAAGCTCCCGCTGGAACTGCCTCCGATCGAGAATTTCGGACCCACGGAGCAGGGTGAACCGCCCCTGGCCCGCGTGAAGGGGTGGCAGACGCCCGAAGGCTATCCCTACGAACTGTCGACCATGCCCGGATTCGCCGGATCGTCGGCCTACTACCTGCGCTACATGGACCCGCACAACGACCGGGCACTCGTGAGCCGCGAGGCCGATGAGTACTGGCGCAGCGTCGACCTCTACGTCGGCGGCATCGAGCACGCCACGGGCCACCTGATGTACTCGCGTTTCTGGAACATGTTCCTCTACGACCTGGGCTACGTCTGCGAGGAGGAGCCCTTCAGGAAGCTCGTCAACCAGGGCATGATCCAGGGGCGTTCGAACTTCGTCTACCGCGTCGTGGGGACGAACCGGTTCGTCTCGCTCGGGCTGCGCGACCAGTACGAGACACAGGAGATCCACGTCGACGTGAACATCGTCCGCAACGACATCCTCGACCTCGACGCCTTCCGGGCCTGGCGTCCGGAGTTCCGCGATGCGGAGTTCATCCTCGAAGATGGCAAGTACGTCTGCGGCTGGGCCATCGAAAAGATGTCGAAGTCGATGTACAACGTCGTGAACCCCGACTACATCGTCGAGACCTACGGCGCCGACACGCTGCGCATGTACGAGATGTTCCTCGGGCCGCTGGAGCAGTCCAAACCGTGGGATACGAACGGCATCGACGGCGTGCACAAGTTCCTGCGGCGCTTCTGGCGGCTCTTCTATGACCGCGACGGGCGTTTCTGCGTCACGGACGAGAAGGCCACCGAGAAGGAGTTGCGCACGCTGCACAAAACGATCAAGAAGGTGACCGAAGATATCGAAAACTTCTCGTTCAACACCTCGGTGGCTGCCTTCATGATCTGCCTCAACGAGCTGGGCGACTGCTCGAAACGCGAAGTGCTCGAACCGCTGACGGTGCTGATCGCCCCCTTCGCCCCGCACATTGCCGAGGAGCTGTGGGAGGCCCTGGGCAAGAGCGGCTCGGTATGCGACGCGCAGTATCCGGTTTACGACGAGAAGCACCTCGTGCAGAATTCGTTCGAGTATCCGGTTTCGGTCAACGGCAAACTGCGCTTCAAGAAGGAGTACGCCACGTCGATGACCCCGGCGGAGATTCAGGCGGATGTCGTCACGGCTCCCGAGGCGCAGAAGTGGATCGAAGGCAAAACCCCGAAGAAGGTGATCGTCGTCCCGGGCAAGATTATAAATATCGTGATTTGAATCCGGGGGGGGGTGACGGTCGGTTGAGAAGGTTCCGACCGCCGCCACCCGCCGCCTTTGGCGCCGTATTCAAATCTGACCCACCCACCCCTGCCTCAGGCAGGGGCTTTATGGAGGCCGTTTTCGGGGAGTCCGGAACGTTGAATTACCCGGAAGCGGGAGCCGCAACGCCAAATTCACATTCTCCGGAAGCAACACGGGAACCCGAACCTCTCGAAAACCTCAAAACCAATACATAACCCCACATATCCCGAAAAACTACCCAACATGAACCGAACCATTCTATTCACTGCCTTTTTTCTGCTTATGACCACCACCGTATCGGCACAGGACTATGGACAGGCTGCCACGGTCCGCATCTGGGACAACGCCACGGCGCCCCACAGCAACGGCATCACCTCGCCCGAACAGGAACCGGAACCCTACCGGATTGCCAACACCTCGACGGCGGAACTCTTCCTCTATCCGGCCGATACGACCCGGACGCCCGGTACGGGACTGGGAGTGGTGATTTGCCCCGGCGGGGGCTATGCCCGCCTGGCCATCGACCACGAGGGATTCCAGGTAGCGCAATGGCTGGCAGCGAACGGCATTACGGCTGCCGTCCTGAAATACCGGATGCCGAACGGACATCCGGAGGTCCCGCTCGAAGATGCCGAACAGGCGCTGCGGATACTGCGGGGCGATGTCCCGGGCGCCGAAATCTGCCGCTGCGACAAGGTGGGGATCATGGGGTTCTCGGCCGGAGGCCATCTGGCGGCCTATGCCTCGACGATGGGCTCGGCCAAGCCCGACTTTTCGATCCTCTTCTACCCGGTCATCACGGCAAACCCGGGGCATCAGGGATCGTTCAACAACCTGATCGGTGCAGAAAACCGCACGGCGGAGAACGACGCCCGCTACTCGCTGGAGAATCAGGTGACGGCACAGACGCCCCCGGCCCTGTTGCTGCTTTCGGACGACGACAAGTCGGTGCCTCCGGTGAGCAGCACCCGCTACTACAACGCCCTGAAGGATAAGGGAATCTCAGCCTCGATGCACATCTACCCGACGGGTGGCCACGGCTGGGGATTTCGTGACAATTTCCGCTACAAGGCCCGGTGGCAGGAGGCCCTGCTCGACTGGCTGGAACGTTTCCGGCAGGAGTAGCTTCCGAGCCTGCAACCGTACCACACGGCGGGCCGCTCCGCAAGGGCGTGCCCGCCGTGTGATTTTTGACCGGGGCCTTGCCGTTTCCCGATTATTCCGTATCTTTGTTCCCAAAATACAACATTCATGGCAGACAACACCATACTGACCCGCCTCGACGGACTGAAGCTCAAGTACGAGGAGATCGGGCAGAAGCTCACCGACCCCGAAGTCATCGCCGACGTCAAGCAGTTCGTGCAGCTCAACAAGGAGTACAAGGAACTCGAACCCATCATCGAGACCTCGGAGCGCTACCGCACGGCCCTTGCGAACCTCGCCGAGGCCAAGGATACCTACGCCAACGACAAGGACGAGGAGATGCGCGAAATGGCGCGTGAAATGATCACCGAACTGGAACCCCAGATCGCACAGCTGGAGGAGGAGATCAAACTGCTGCTGATCCCCAAGGACCCGCAGGATTCGAAGAACGCCATCGTGGAGATCCGAGGCGGTACGGGCGGCGACGAGGCGGCGATCTTCGCCGGAGACCTCCTGCGCATGTACACCAAGTACATCGAGTCGAAGGGGTGGAAGTACGAAATCACCTCCTCGTCCGAAGGAGCCGCAGGCGGCTACAAGGAGGTCGTGATGAAGGTCACGGGACAGAACGTCTACGGAACGCTCAAGTACGAATCGGGCGTGCACCGCGTGCAGCGCGTGCCGCAGACCGAAACCCAGGGGCGCGTCCACACCTCGGCCGCGTCGGTTGCGGTGCTGCCCGAAGCCGAGGAGTTCGATGTCGAGATCTCGATGAACGACATCCGCAAGGACATCTTCTGCGCCTCGGGACCCGGCGGGCAATCGGTCAACACGACCTACTCGGCCATCCGCCTCACGCACATCCCCACGGGTATCGTCGTGCAGTGCCAGGACCAGAAGTCGCAGTTGAAGAACTTCGACAAGGCCTTCGAGGAGCTCCGCACGCGGGTCTTCAACCTCGAATACTCGAAATACCTCGACGAAATCGCCTCGAAACGCAAGACGATGGTCTCGACGGGCGACCGCTCGGCCAAGATCCGCACCTACAACTACCCCCAGGGGCGCATCACCGACCACCGCATCAACTACACGATCTACAACCTCGCAGCCTTCATGGACGGCGACATCCAGGACTGCATCGACAACCTGATCGTCGCGGAAAATGCCGAACGCCTGAAGGAGAGCGAGCTCTGATCCCGCCCGGCGGGCAATATTCCAGGGCCCGGGGACGTTTTACAGGAAATTTCCGGTATGATGAAACGACTGACCATGCTGCTGTTGCTGACGGGCGTGCTGCTTGCGGGCACGGCCGGAGCCGCCGTGCCGAAACCCCGGCCGCTCTACATCGTCAACGGCAAGGTGATGGATGAGATCCAGCAAATCCCGCCCGAAGAGATCGAACGGGTCGAGACGCTTCCGGCCGACGAGGAGACCATCGCCCGCTACGGCCAGCGCGCCGCGCACGGCGTGATCCTCATCACGCTGCGCTACGATGAACCGGCCTCGTTCCCGGCCGATACGACCTTCGGAAGCTACATCGCCCGGCAGGTCCGCTGGGAAGACAACGATCCCGTTGCGCGGGTTGTCCTGCGCTATACGGTCACACCGGAGGGCGTCGTCCGGATCGACGAAACGCTGGAATCCACAGACAACCGGCTCAAACGCCGGGTTCTGAAGGCCGTGGAGGAGTCTCCGCGCTGGCAACCGGCCCTGAAGAACGGGCTTCCGATCGCCAGCGAAGGCATCCTGAGCATCCAACTCCCCGAGGGCCGGCGAATGCCGCGGCAGGTCGAGCTGGTCTACCGCTGACGGAGGGGGGGGGCATTTCACCTATCCATCACCTTAAAAACCGGATACTTATGAAGACCAACTCCTTTGCAGCCTGGACCGTGGCAGTCCGCCCCTACAGCCTGGGCAATGCCGTCATCCTGATCCTTGTGGGGTCAGCCCTCGCCTGGACCGACGGATCGTTCCACTGGCTTCCGGCCCTGCTGTGCCTCGTGTTCGCCTTGCTGATGCAGTGCACGGCCAACCTGGTCAACGACCTGTGGGACTTCCTCAAGGGTGCCGACCAACCCGACCGGCTGGGACCCGACCGCGCCTTCGCCAAGGGGTATATCACCCTCAACGCCATGAAGGCCGGAATTGCCGCCTTCACCGTCGCGGCATGCGCCGCCGGACTCGGCATCCTCGTCTGGGCCCTGCGCCACGACATGCTGGCCTGGGGCGGTTGGGAACTCGTCGCCGTCGGTGCCGCCTGCATCCTCTTCGCCTACTTCTACACCGCGGGACCGTGGCCCCTGGCCTATCACGGCCTGGGTGACGTGGCCGTCATCCTCTTCTTCGGGCTCGTCCCCGTCGGGTTTACCTACTACGTCCAGACCGGTACGTGGAACTGGGAGACGATCCTCACGGCACTGGCCTGCGGACTCGTGATCGACACCATGCTCATGATCAACAACTTCCGCGACCGCGAAGAGGATGCCCGCTGCGGGAAACGCACGGTAGTCGTCTGCCTCGGAGCGAAATTCGGAAGCTGGAGCTACTTCGGGCTCGGAGCCGCCGCCGCGGTGCTGTGCCTGTCGCTGCTGGCCGGAGGCCGCACCTGGGCCGCGCTGCTGCCGCTCCTCTACCTCGCAGGGCACATCGCCACCTGGCGCAAGATGGTCCGCATCGACCACGGCGACCAACTCAACATCTGTCTCGGCGAGACGGCCCGGAACATCATGCTCTTCGGGGCGCTCCTGACAATTGGAATTCTGCTCGGCTGATGGCTGAAAATCCACATATTACCCTGCGGGAACTCCAGCGCCGCGTGAAGTCGGTGCTCGAAGGGGCCTTCGCCCTGCCCCTCTGGGTGAGTGCCGAGATCTCCGACATCAAGGTCAACTACTCGGGCCACTGTTATCTGGAACTCGTCGAAAAGGCCGAAAAAGGGGGCGACAACGGAGTCCCCACGGCCCAGGCCCGGGCCGTGATCTGGAAATCGCACTTCCCCCGCATCGCCGCATACTTCGAGGCCGAAACGGGTCAGCGCCTCGTCCCGGGGTTGAAGATCCTGGCCAAAGTGCTGGTTTCGTACCACGAACTGTACGGGTTCTCGCTGCAGATCACCGACGTGGACCCTTCGTTCACACTGGGCGACCTGGAGCGTCAGCGACAGCAGACCATTGCGCAGCTGCAGCAGGACGGCGTCTGGGAGATGAACCGCGGGGTGCCGATGCCGACGGTCGTGCAGCGCGTGGCCGTCGTGTCGAGCGCCCAGGCCGCCGGGTATCAGGATTTCTGCAAGGAGCTGGCAAAGAGCCCCTACCGGTTCGAGGTGGAGCTCTTCGACGCCTTCATGCAGGGCGAGGCCGCCGAAGGGTCGATCATCGACGCTCTGTGCCGCGTGGCCGACCGCATGGAGGAGTTCGATGCCGTGGTGATGATCCGCGGCGGCGGGTCGCGCAGCGACCTGAACTGTTTCAACGCCTACCGCCTCTGCTCCTACGTCGCACAGTTCCCCCTGCCGGTCATCACGGGCATCGGGCACGACAAGGACACGAGCGTCGCCGACATGGTGGCCCATACCGCGCTCAAAACCCCGACGGCCGTCGCCGGATGGCTCGTCGAGCGGATGGGCTCCGTCGAGGGATGGCTCGACGCCGCGGCCCTGCAACTCCATGACGGGGTATTGAGGCTGGCCCGCACGCAGCAGGTGCGGCTCGAAGAGTTTGCGGGCGATGTGCGCCACCTCTCACTCGGGATGCTCCGGCAGCGCGCGCTGGAAGCCGCGAACCGCGAAGCGGTGTTCCGGCAGGCCGTCGGCGCCTTCCTCCGGCAGGAGCGGCAGCGGCTCGATGCGACGGGCGAACTGGTCGAGAGCCGTTCGCCGCGACACATCCTCCGCATGGGATTTGCCGTGGTCCGCAAGAAGGGGCGCGCCGTAGCGTCGGTCCGCCAGACAGCGGTCGGCGAGCGGCTCACGGTCGAGGTGGCCGATGGGCGTTTCGCCGTCGAGGTGACCCCGGAGACGGAGAAGGCCGAGGATAAAGCGTAAAACGACAACAACACCGGCAAGGACCGGTTGCAACGATATGGCAAAGAAAAAAGAGGAACCGACCTACACGGAGGCCGTCGCCGAGATCGAACGCATTCTCGCCCGCTTCCGCAACGAAGAGATGGACGTGGACAGCCTCGCGGCCGAGGTCAAACGCGCCACGGAACTGATCGCCGCCTGCAAGGCCAAACTCCGCAAGGCCGAAGAGGAGGTCAACCAGATTCTCGAAGCATGAAACGGCTGATCCGCTGGGCGCTGAACCACATCCCGCGTCCCGTGCTGCAACGCATGGCCTCGTGGGCCGTGCCCGTCATGGGGCTGTTCTACCGCGGGCGCGGCGTGGTGTGCCCCCTCTGCGGGGCGAAATACCGGAAGTTCCTCCCCTACGGATACGTGCGGTCGAGAGCCAACGCCCTCTGCCCGAAGTGTCTGTCGCTGGAACGCCACCGCCTGCTGTGGCTCTATCTGACGCGCGAGACCGATCTGCTGACCGCCTTCCCGCGCACGCTGCACATTGCTCCCGAGGTGTGTATCATGCGTCACCTGAAACCGCACTTCAAGTCCCGGCCCGGGCAGTACATCACGGCCGATCTGGAAAGCCCGCTGGCCGACCTCCATTTCGACGTGCAGCAGATCCCGCTCGGGGACAACTCCGTGGACGTGGTGCTCTGCAACCACATCCTCGAACACGTCGCCGATGACCGCAAGGCGCTGCGCGAGTTGCACCGCATCCTCAAACCCGGCGGCTGGGGCATCCTCCTCTCGCCCGTCGACCGCGACTACGAAGAGACCTTCGAGGACGACTCGATCGTCGACCCCGACGAGCGCACCCGCATCTTCGGACAATACGACCACCGGCGCATCTACGGTCAGGATTATGTCGACCGTCTGCGCGGAGCGGGATTCGAGGCCGCCGACATCGACTATGCCGCCTCGCTCCCCGAGGAGGAGCGGCGGCGATACGCCCTCCCCGAAGACCATATCTACGTGGTGTACAAGCACTGACGGGAGCGAGTATCCGCATCAAAAAATCTCCGGGCCTTGCAGGTCCGGAGATTTTTCATGGAGGGGGGGGGTGTCAATAGAGGTAGAAGACAATCCCGATGAAGTGGCACGCCACCGCCAGGTTGATCAGCAGGTGCCACACCATGTGGTGGTAGCGGAACCCCTTCCGGGCGTAGAACCACGCCCCCAACGTATAGAGGACCCCACCGGCCGCAATCAGCCACAGCAGCTGTGTCGAGGCGTGGCGGATGAACAGCGGCAGGAAAAAGACGATCGTCCAACCCATCACCAGGTAGATCGTCAGGCTCACGGCAGGAATCGAACGCCGCGACAGCGACTTGTAAAAGACCCCGAAGAGCACCATCGCCCATTGCAGCACGGTGATGAAGAGCCCCTGCCAGCCCCCGATCACCGACAATGCTATCGGCGTATAGCTCCCCGCAATGGCCACGTAGATGAAAATGTGGTCCAGAATGTGGAAAATCTCCTTGTGCCGCGACTGCGGGTTCATCGAGTGGTAGAGCGTCGACGTCAGAAACATCAGAAAGATCGAGATCACGAAAACCGATACCGAAACCGCCGCCAGAACCCCTTCGGGATCATGAACATACGCCCAAACCGCCGCAAAAGGCAGCGCAATCAGCGCAGCCAGCGACATCACACCGTGCGATACCGCATTGGCAACCTCCTCCCCCAGCGTCGGAAGATAAACCCCTTTTTTTGCTCCCATGACTCAACCATTTGATTCAATGTGCCAAATTTATAATTTTTTTTCATATCTTTGCGCACATAGGTATTCGGTTAGGTTAATTCGGTTCGGGAAATGGACTTCTCACGCTACGAAAATCTCCGCACTCTCGTGCGGACGAACTTCTCGGAGCAGACACAGCGTCTGGTTGACGAAGCGCTCGAATACGCCGGGGAAAAACTCGACGGTCTCGTGCGCTACGACGGCTCGCCCCTGATCGGACATGGCGTCGCCGTCGCCGAAATCGTCATCTCCGAGGTCGGACTCGGGAGGAACTCGACCCTCTCGTCGATCCTCCACGATGTCGTGCGAATCGCTCACAAGCAGCTCCCCGCCGAGGAGTTCCTCGCCCTCACGGCCGAAATCCAGAACCGGTTCGGCGACCAGGTCGTCGGAATCACCATGGGCCTCGCGAACATCTCCGAACTCCGGCTCAAAGTCGCCAAGGAGCAGGCCGACAACTTCCGCGATCTGATCGTCAGCTACTCCGAGGATCCCCGCGTGATCCTCATCAAGCTCGCCGACCGGCTCGAAGTGATGCGCTCGCTCGACATCTTCCCCCACGAAAAGTGGCGCAAGAAGAGCTGGGAGGCGATGAACCTCTACGCGCAGATCGCACACAAGCTGGGTCTCTACTCGATCAAGAGCGAATTGGAGGACATCGCCCTGAAATACCTCGAACCGAAGGATTACGAACATATCGTCACCAAACTCGAAGAGAGCGCCGACGAACGCCGCGCCTTCATCGCACGGTTCCTCGTGCCCATCGAGCAGCGCCTCAACCGACTCGGCATCCGATACCACATCAAGAGCCGCACGAAGTCGATCTTCTCGATCTGGAACAAGATGCAGAAGCAGCACGTCCCCTTCGAGGGCGTCTACGACATCTTCGCCATACGCATCATCATCGACTGCACCCCCGAGCAGGAGAAGCCCCTCTGCTGGACCGCCTACTCCGTGGTCACGGACTTCTATACGCCCAACCCCAACCGCATGCGCGACTGGATCTCGATCCCCAAGTCGAACGGATACGAGTCGCTCCACACGACCGTCTCGGCCGAGGGCCGCTGGGTT
>CALUKL010000012.1 GCA_944321195.1 uncultured Alistipes sp. | reverse complement strand
ATGGTCAGTGAAACCGACAACCCCATCGGCCAACTGCAGTAGGCGTCATACACCCGCTGCCGTTCCGACCGGCATCCTCCGAGCAGCATGGCTGTCAGGAGAAGCATTCCTGTTCTTTTTGCGATGGATCTCATGGTGCGTCAGATTTGAGGAGCCGGGTGGTCTTCCGGATAACTGAAGGTATTCTTGAGCAGCCAGCGTCCCTTATAGATCTGGTATCCGTCCTTCTGGTAGACGCTGCGGCCGCCGGTGTCGATCAACTTATCCGACCAGTAGCTTTCGGTCGGATAGAGCATGATGGTCGCGTAGTCGGCCGGTCCCGAAGAGATGCTCTTGATATTAACCGTTGTACTGGCATTGAAGCGCTGAAACTCCTTCGTCGCCACATTGAACTTGTAGACCGCTCCCAGCGTTGTAAGCCACAGCTGGTTGAGCCCGTAGACCGGGAAGAGCTCGTGGGCTCCGTTCTGGCCTTCGGGCAGCGGATAGGAGCCCTGGAGCACCAGGGCCGGTTTTCCGTCCGACTGCACGTAGGAGTAAGTGTTCAGCACGTTGTCGGCCGTGGCCCACAGCAACTCATTCGTGCGGTCCCACACGGCGTTGTGCCCGAAGGGCAACGGGTAGGTCGCCACGGGAGCCGAGGCGAAACGTTTTTCGAAATCCACCTCGTAGAGCCGTAGCTTGTCGCCGTCGGCGGTTCCGTCGGTCGAGGAGGCTACCACGACGTTCCCGTCGGGCAGCAACTCCGCCGAGTGTGGCTGGCCCTTGGGGCAGGCGTAGAACATCACCCGTTTGTCTTCGATACGGATGATCGCCACACCGCCGCGCGTGGCCGTGATGAGCAGGTATTCGCAGTTGTAGATCGGCTTCACCTCATCCGGGAGGTTGAACCACGCCTGCTCTTCGAGCGTCAGGTCCGAATCTGCCGGAGTCCACTGCCACAGGGTCTCTCCCGATATGGCATCCACGAGGGCCACCTGATTCTGGGTTTGCTCAACCAGCGCGATGACCTTGTTACCCTGCGAGGCAGGCGGATCCAGTTCCGGAAGCGGGATGATCGACCGATTTTCCTTTTCGCAGCCCGCACAGAGAAGGGTTGCCATCATGATGCCGGCCAGAAGCCGGATGATTCCGTGTATCTGTTTCATGGTGTCGTCTGTTGATAGGGTTTGTTTACCATCCCGGGTTGTTGGGTCGTAGCGAGGGTGCAATCTCGATTTCGGCAGCCGGAACCGGCCACCAGTAGTCGCGCTCCTTGTTGAAATTCCGTGTGCCGATGAGTGTTCCGTCGAAGGTATAAATGTTCAGATTGTTCATTGCCGTTTCGGCCTCGCGCCAACGCCGCAGGTCGTTGTAATAGGTCCCTTCGCCCGCAAACTCGATCCGGCGTTCGTAACGGATCTGGCGGCGGATCTCCTCCTGGTCGTTTCCGGGGTAGGCCAGGGCGGCCGACGAGGTGAATCCGGCCCGCTGGCGGATTGCCTTGACCGTGCGGTTCCAAATCTCCTCGGTCATCTCGCCGAGTTCATTTTTTGCTTCGGCGTACATCAGCAGCACGTCGGCGTAGCGCAGCAGCATGATGTTGATCGGCGAGCAGACCTCCTTGAGTCCGAACTCCTCGTCACTGGGCACTTGCTCCGTGTAGACCGTGTACTTCTTGTAGATGAAACCGGTCTGCTTGTTGGTGAAGCGGACGTTCGTGTTGTCGGTCTTCACGGTCTCGCCCATCCAGACCGAACCGGGATAGACGAGCGTCTGGGCGAAGCGCGGATCGAGATCCTCATAGGCCGGGGAATCCGCATAGGCCGACTCTTCGCGGGGTTTTCCGTCCTTCATCCAGTAGCTGTCCACGAAGTTCTTCAACGGAGCCGAACTGTTGTACTGCCGCATGACGATGTCGATGCTGTGCCCGAGTCCCGTGGGGTTGGAGATGAACTCGACGTTGAAGATCGACTCCGAGGAGTGTTCAGCAGCCTCGGTGAAGAGTTCGGCGTACCCGCTCTGGTAGAGCGAGTAGACCCCCATTTCCATCACCGCATAGGCAGCGTCGGCCGCTGCACGCCAGGCCTCCTCGTTGTGGTCGGGATTGCATAGTTCGCTTGCTTCGAAGAGCAGGATTCGAGCGCGGAGAGCCAGTGCGGCTCCGGCGGTGGGACGTCCCAGATCGGCCGAAGTATAGCTGCGCGGCAGAATTTTGGAAACCTCTTCCAGTTCGTCAAGGATAAACCGGATGATCGTGGCCCGTTCGGCTCGCGGCTGGTCGGCCTGGGAGATGTCCGGAGAGTCGGTGATCAGCGGTGCCGAGTAGTAGTAGGTGGTCAGCACCGAGTAGTAGAGAGCCCGCAGGAACCGCGCCTGTGCCTTCATCTGGATAATCTCCTCACTCGAAAGCTCCTTGCTCTGATCGATGTTAGCCAGCAGCATGTTGCAACGTCCAATTCCGGTATAGGCATCTTTCCAGCGTCCGGCGATGACGGTCCCTTCGGCGGTGTGGCTGCCTTTGGCGATATCGTTCCAGTTGAGCGTGTTGGCATAGTTGTAGGCATTGGGGGTAGCGCACTCCTCCAGGGCGATGGACATGCCGCCGAACATGCTGCCGTTGCGCAGCGGCAGGAAGCAACCCGTCAGTCCGCTTTCGGCATTCTTGGCACTGTACCAGAACGTTTTGTCACTGTAGGCTCCCGTCGGCTCGAAATTCATCGAACACGAGGTTGCTGCAACGGCCAGCGAGAGGGCGATTCCGAAATATAGATTCTTTTTCATCATTTACAGGATTGGGGTTAGAAACTCAAGTTCAGACCCACAGATATGGTCTTCAGGTTGGGATATTCGTAGAGATTCGTGCGGGTCGTGGTGATTTCGGGGTCCCAGAGATCAAAATCGGAGAGTGTCCAAAGATTTTGGCCGCTGATGTAGACCTGCAGTCCTTCAATGCGCAGCGGGCGGAGCAGCTGTTTCGGGAAGTCATACGTCAACTGGATGTTCTTCATACGCAGGTAGGAGGCGTTGCGCAGCCATTTGGTCGACGGGATGAAGTTCTCCGGGGCATCGGTATAAGTGGTTAACAGCGGGAGTTTTGCATTGGGGTTGCTTTCGGTCCAGGAGTCGGTGGCCCACTCCCAGGTGACTCCCGCGCCGTTGTTGAACGGGACGGCGAGGTTGGCTGTTGGATAGGTGTAGACGTCGCCGACGCCCTGAAACTGCGCTTCGAGCGAAAGACCCTTCCAGCCCACCTGTAGCCCGAACGAATAGGTCCATTCGGGGATCGTGTTCCCCACGATGATCTTGTCCTTGTCGTCGATCACCTCGTCCTCGCAGTTGTTCTTGTATTTCAGGTAACCGGGGCGCAATTTCGAGCGGTCGCCGTAGACTACCGAGGCGTTGTCGATCTCCTCCTGCGTGAGGTAGTAACCGTCGGCTTCATAGAGATAGAACGAACGGATCGGATAACCCTCTTTGGTGATCAGCGTGTTGCTGTTGGCCAGGATCTGCCCGCCGTCGAGCGAGAGCACCCGGTTGCGTACGAAGCCCACCGAGAGGTTCACGCCGTAGAAGAACTCCTTGATGCGGTCGCGCCAACTGCCCGAGATCTCGAAACCCTTGTTGAGTACGGTACCCACGTTGCTCTTCGGGCCGCTCAAGCCGCCGACATGCGAGGGGATCGAGCGGGTCATGATGATGTCGAAGGTCTCCTTGCGGAAGAAGTCGGCCTCGAAACTCAGCCGATTGTTGAAGGCCGCCAAATCGAGTCCCGCGTTGTACGAACGGGTCTTCTCCCAGCCCAGCATCCGGTCGGTGAGTTCTTCGACGGCATATCCGGCCGCCGGGGTTCCGCCGAACGAATAGTTCTGGCTCAAGGCGTTGTAGGTCATCTGGTAGCTGTAGGGATCCACCGACTCGCTTCCCATCACGCCGTATGAGAGGCGCAGTTTCAGCAGGTCGATCTGCTTGACTTGGAAGAAGGGCTCGCGGCTTAGGTTCCAGGCCATCATTACCGATGGGAAGAGGAACCAGCGGTTGTCGCGCGAGAGGTTGCTCGAACCGTCATAGCGCAGTGTGGCTTCGAGCATATAACGCTCGTCGTAGGTGTAGGCCAGACGTCCGTAGAAGGAGATCATGCGTTTTTTCCACGAACTGCCCGTGGCCTGTGCGTTGGTCTGGTCGGTCAGTGCCTCGAACTCGGTCAGCGTATTGTCGTTGAAACCGTGGTTGTAGGCCTGGAAGTTGCGGCTGTCATTGTGCTGCCAGTCCTGTCCAGCCATCACGTGGATGTTGTGGCGTCCGTAGTCGTTCTCCCAGACGAGGCGGTGCGAGAGCGTATACTGTCCCGATGCCGAATCCCAGTCCTTGACACGCGGGGCGCTACCGTTGAAGGTCTTCACATCGCCCGTCTTCGGATTCACGGTGTACATCTGGGGAATGAAGTTCTTGCTGAAATGGTCGATCTTGCGGTAACCGGCCGTGGCGTAGTATTTCAGATGCGGGGCCAGGCGCAGGTCGATGCTCAGCGTCGAGAGCAGTTCCTGGTAGTTGCGGTAGACGAATCCCTGCTCGACCTCCATGCGGGGGTTCTCAATGTTGTTGCGCCCCGGGGTGAAGAGCCATGTCGAACCATAAATTCCGTTGCGATGGTAGTCCGAGAAGATCGGCAGACCCCGCATGATCGTATTCAGCACTGTTCCGGTGGTGTATCCCACCTCGTTGAACGTGCGGAGGTTACCCTGGAAGGTTCCACTGACATGCAGGGCATCGCTGACTCGGGCGTTGAGTTTCAGGTCGAAGGAGTATCGCTGGGCATCGTCGTTTTCGATGAAGACGCCCTTCTGGTCGGTGTATCCGAAGCCCATTGAGTAGGTGATGGCGTCCGTACCGCCCGAAAGGCGTACGCTGTGTTGCTGGACGTAGCCGTCATCCATACAGATATCGAACCAGTCCGAGGCGGGGTAGACAGACGGGTCGGTCTTCATGCCGTTCATGTACTCGAGAATCTGGTCGTTGGAGTAAGAGACCGCCCCAGGGCTTACGCCAGAGTTAATCTCGGCGAGGTTACGCAGGCGCATGTAGAGGATCGGGTCGGTCACCACGTCCGGGAGATAAGTGGCGCGCTGTACGCCGTATTTACCGCTGTACTCCACCCGCGGGCGGCCTTTGGTACCTTTCTTCGAGGTGACCAGGATGACGCCGTTGGCAGCCTTCAGACCGTAAATGGCAGCCGAGACATCCTTCAGCACGGTGATCGACTCGATCGTCGAGGGGTCGATCTCTCCGAAATCATACTCCACGCCGTCCAGCAACACGAGCGGAGCTCCGCCGGTCGAGTTTAACGAGTTGACACCGCGGATCGAGATCGAAGCCTTGTCCACACCGGGCTGTGCACCGCCCTGGTTGACCCAGATACCGGGCGTGTTGTAGAGCATCTGTGTCGAGTTGGTGATGGGTTGGTGT
>CALUKL010000011.1 GCA_944321195.1 uncultured Alistipes sp. | reverse complement strand
CACCAACCACCGGCATGACGAGTACGGCGGTTCGCTCGAAAACCGGATGCGATTCATGCGGATGTGTCTCGGGGAGGCTGTCGAGGCCGCACGCGCCTGCAACATGGCCATTACCGTCAAACACAACATGTACGACGGCTTCAAGCGCGGAATTCAGATCCCCGAAAGCATCGAAATCGCAAAGGTCATCGAGTCGTTCGGCGTCGACGGAATCGTCCTCTCCGGCGGGTTCGTCTCCAAAGCCCCGATGGCCGTCATGCGCGGGCTGATCCCCCTCTACACCATGAGTTACTACTCGCCCCTCTGGCTCCGCTACTTCATCCGCTGGTGCGGGCCCTTCATGATCAAGCAGTTCCCCTTCAGCGAGTGCTACTTCCTCGAAGATGCCAAAAAATTCCGCGAAGCGTTGAAGGGTCCGCTCATCTACGTCGGCGGGTTGGTCAGCCGCGAAGGAATCGAACGCGCCCTCGGCTCCGGATTCGAACTCGTGCAGATGGCCCGCGCGCTGGTCAACGACCCGGCTTTCGTCAACAAGCTCCGCGAGGGCGACGGGGCGACCCGCAGCGAGTGCGACCACCGCAACTACTGCATCGCCCGGATGTACTCCGTCGACATGAAGTGCTGCAAGCATTGTCCCGACCTCCCGCGCAAGATCGTCGAGGAACTCAAACGACTGCCCTGATGAAACCGGTGGATATTCAGGAGGAACACACGGCGGGTATGGCCGCCGCGGAAGGGGCCGCCGCCGGGCGACGCGAAGCGGAGGTCGGCGAGGTCGCCCGGCCCGGCCAAAAAGCACGCCGCCGGATGCGCCGCGGCGAAGTCGCGCCCGGAACGGCGTGGGCGCTGGTCAGCGGCGCCGGATCGGGAATCGGACACTGTTATGCCCGGCGACTCGCAGCCCTGGGGTACAACCTCGTACTCGTGGGAGAGAACCGCCAGCCCCTCGAAACGGTGAAGTCCGAAATCGGAGAACTACACCCGTGGTGCGACATCCGAATCGTGGAGTGCGACCTGGCCCGCACGGAGGCGGCCTGCGAATTGCACGACCGCACGCAGGCCGACGGCCTGGAGATCGACGTCCTGATCAACAACGCCGGGATGTTCTCCTTCCGCGACATCCTCCGGACACCCGGGGAGCGTATCGAACGCATTATCCTGCTGCACGACCTGACCAACACGCAGCTCTGCCGCCTCTATGCCGCCGACATGGCCCGCCGCGGAGACGGAGGGTACATCCTCAACATGTCCTCCTACTCGCAGTGGATGCCTTTCCCGGGACTGGCCCTCTACGCCGCCTCGAAAGCCTATCTGCGCACCTTCTCCGTGGCCTTTGCCAAGGAGGTCCGCGAGGTGGGGATTCACGTCACATCGGTCTCCCCGGCCGGCGTGGCCACAGACCTCTACGGCCTGACCCCCTACTGGCAGCGGATCGGCGTGCGACTGGGCGTGCTGATCACCGCCGACCGCTGCGCCCGAAAAGGGTTGCGGGCCCTGTGGCGCGGACGCCGCTCGATCGTCCCCGACTGGTGGAACCGCGCATGGATCCCCTTCTGCAAGATACTCCCGATGTGGGTGCTGCGCCCCGTAAGGCGATTCACGATGAAATTTCAGAAATAGATACCCGGAACTCCGGACAACAACCTCACCCTTGACTATGGAACAGATCGAAAATGTGGTCTTCGACCTCGGAGGCGTCCTCGTGGACCTCGACATCGAACGCTGCCGCACCGCATTCCGCAGACTCGGAATGGATGCCGTGGCCGAAATCATCCAACCCTACTACCCCGCCGAGATGATCGGCCTGCTCGAACACGGCCTCATCTCGTTCCACGAAGCCTGCGACCGGATGCGGCAGCTGGCCGGGACCCCGTCGGTCACCGACGAGGAGATCGACAACGCATACGGCGCGTTCCACCTCGGGATTCCCGTGGCGAAGCTCCGCCAGATCGACCGCCTGCGCCAGCGCGGCATCCGCACCTACGTCCTCTCGAACAACAACCCCGCGGCGATGGGACATATCCGGCGGATGTTCAAGGCCGACGGCAAGCCGATGGAGGACTATTTCGACAAGATCTACCTCTCGTACGAGATGCGCGAGCTGAAGCCCTCGGAGGCGATCTTCCGCAAGATGATCGCCGACAGCGGGATGGTGCCCGAGCGCACGCTCTTCATCGACGACGGACAGAAGAATGTCGATACGGCACAGGCGCTCGGTTTTGCAGTCTACAAGCCCGCTCCGGGCGAGGATTTCGGCCACCTGCTCGACAGCGTGGGACGGCCCTAACCGCCCACGAAGAGGAGAGGCGCGCGAGGGAAGGAGCTGTTGCGTGAATGGAGAGGCCGCTGCGTGAGGGAAGGGGCAAGCCGGAACCCGCTGCGCAAGGGGCATCCATATACTATGAACAGACATCTGAAAACATACAAAATACGTGTCATGAAAGCAAAAACCTTTCTTCCGGTTCTGCTTGCCGGGGTACTCCTGGCCTCGGTTTGCCCGGCCCAGCAGCCGGTCCGCACCATATACCGGCCCTGGCGGCTCTTCTGGGGCGACACAACAGCCTATATGGAGGCCAACTGGGGGAGAAATACATCTCCTGTCTACCCGGAAGGACAGCCCCTGAAGGAGTTTTTCAAGGAATTCGAGTTACCCATTACTGCGGTCCGGTTTCGACTGTATGACAGGGTCATATGTGCCATATCCCTATATGTTATCCCCTATGAACAACTGATGGCATTACCGGAGGAGCAACGTCGGAAATATGTCATTCGTGTCCAAGTGCCTCTTGACTATGCTTTTGTTGCCGCCAAATACGAAGAGCAAATTCCCGAGTTGAAAAATCGGGATCGAAAGGAGACGGTAAGCATCTTTCTCCCGTGGAAGCCCTCATATGCCGAGATCCTGGGCGATATAACCTATGTTTATGTGGTTGGTTGAGCTCCCGGTCTATTCAGGCAGACGTGTTGGAGGTACGGATTCTTTGCGCAGCGTCATGACTCCCCGGCTGACCGTGGAGGAGCTTCAGCCACCTTACAGCCACGCAAACCGTCCGTCGGCGAAGGCTTTCCGATGAATTTCACGCACAAAATTTGCCGGAACGGGAAAAAGCCGCTATCTTTGCACCACTTGTCGCCGAAGGAGCCGTTTCGGCACAGGCTTCGGGGTGTAGCGCAGCCCGGTTAGCGCACCTGCTTTGGGAGCAGGGGGTCACAGGTTCGAATCCTGTTACCCCGACAACTAAAAATCAAGGAGTTACAGCGATTTGTAACTCCTTTTATTTTTTCCATTTACACACAATTTACACACAACTTTCCGGATTTTGCAAGTACCTGCACCTCGCAGAACAATGAAATCGGGGTCCTATTCACTAAAATCGCGCGCGCACGCGCGAAGACGTCGAAATACTCGCTGGAGTTTTCGTGCTTGCTCCGTGCTTCAAACTCAAAAAACAACCGGGGTCCCGTTGAGGATCCCGGTCGCCAAAAGGTTTGCCGTTCTTGCGTCAGTTGTCGAAAGTGTAGCATCTGTTCACCGCAGGGTCAAACGTCGAAAATTCGCCGTCCCTCGCCCACTCCCGGAGAGTATATCGGACTCTCGGCAAATATCGGGCCCAACGGACAGCCTCGGCTTCGGAGGAAAACTCTCCCAACAGGTAGCCGTCGATAGTCAGTTCATAAATCATATTTCCGCGTTGTTGTCAAGGTCGAACATACGGTTCATAATAGATTCGGTAGCCAGGTCCATCGCTTCCGACATAGCTTTATTTATCGCTTCGTTTAACGGTTTATTGATCTGTTCCACGAACTTGTCTCCATATGCCATTTCGGTAATATCAGAAGCTTCGCAAAGAGCTTCGGAGAGTTTAAGATATACCCCCAGGTATCCGGCCGTCACGGGGCTCAACTTTGCGTTTTTCAAATCTTCGATTGTCATGGCTTTATCTGAATTATTCAACTAACGTACATTTCACATCCTCGATCTCGCGGCCTTTCAACTCGGCCAACTCCCTGCGCAGGTGTTCCACCTCGAAAAACAGCCGCCACGCCTCCGACATTGCGGCCGAAACGTAGGCCGAGATATTCACGATCTCCCGGTAGGGGTTGCCCTCCTGGATCGGAAACAGCCCAAAGAGTAAATCGGAGGCAGGCCTGGCCGTCTTGGTCTCTTTGAATTTCTCCAGGACATAAGCCCGGACCGCCTCCCGACGCTCGGCGATGATCCGGTTGGCATCCTCCCGGGTCGGTTCCGCTTCGATTCTGATAACATTCTTTTCCATAGTTCAATATATCGTTACAAGGTTTTCCACTTTGAACGACCGCCAACCGGCAGCCTCGATGTCGTAATACTTGACCGTGCGACCATCATCCGGGCGTCCGGAGCCCTTGATCGTGGCGGCGATGTCCTGCAACGTACCGCAAGCCCGGCGAAGCGTACCGTCGGCCTTTTCGTAGGCAAAGCGAACGACACCAGCCCGCATCCGGCGGGTAAGCCGGTAAAGGCCCCACGCCTTCGAAAGACATACGGAGAAGGTCTTCCCCGTCGTGCGGAACAGCGCCCAGGCTCGGCGCATGATGTTCGATAAATCGGTTCGTTTCATGGTTATTTTCATTTGGGGCTCTCTGTGACCCCGGCGGCCGGATTACCGCCGGGGGCTTCGTCGCGTGGTGTGACAGCACCTATCCGAGGAAGGTAAGAGAGCCGATTTGTTTGTTAGTTCAACAGCACCTGCAAAGCGTCGGCAAGTTCGGGATATTCGTTGCCCTCTTCATCCCATACGGCCTCGACGGTCGTCTGCTCGCTGACCAGTTCGGGGACCATTTCCCACATCCCGCA
>CALUKL010000010.1 GCA_944321195.1 uncultured Alistipes sp. | reverse complement strand
TATTGTTTTAAAAGAGATTAGTCAGCCAGTTCCAGAACGCGGGCCAGAAGTCGGCGACGACGTGGACGAGGATGCCGACCGCGACGATGAGCTTGATTCCGGTTCCGACGAAGAAGGAGAGGAAGGACCCGAATCCGACGACGAGGGACTTGGCGAAGTCGCTGCGGTCGTTGACGAGCTCTCCGATGACGGCGCCGACGAAGGGCCCGAGGATGATCCCGACGGGTCCGGCGAAGAATCCGACGAAGATGCCGATGGTGGCGCCGATGGATCCGGCACGGGAACCACCGAACCGCCTGGTCATCCAGGCCGGGAGGAAGTAGTCGGCGGCGCAGACGGCGATGCAGACGGCGAGCCAGATCCAGATGGCCGCGGCACTCATCTGCGAATAGGAGGTGAAATAGGAGCAGAGGAGTCCTCCGTAGGAGAGGATTGTCCCGGGGAGGACGGGGACGATACACCCTGCGATACCGAGTATCGCGAGGATGAAAGCGCATATCGAGAGCAGAATATCCATGGGCGGGTCGGTAGTCAACCGGAGACAAAGATAGGTATTTATACGAAAAAATCTCCTTCGGGGAGGAGATTTTTACGGGTTTTCGCCAGGCGGCCGGTCCGGGGGGGTTACTTAACGAGCCGGTTTGTGGCCGTGTCGGGGAAGATGACCCAGGGTCGGAACTGCTTGGCGTCCTCGAAATCCATCAGGGCGTAGGAGGCGATGATGACCACGTCGCCGACCTGGACCTTGCGGGCTGCGGCTCCGTTAAGGCAGATGCAGCCGCTGTCGCGTTCACCCTTGATGATGTAGGTTTCGAAACGTTCTCCGTTGTTGATGTCCATGATCTGGACCTTTTCACCTTCGATCATATTGGCGGCCTCCATCAGGGCCTCGTCGATGGTGATGCTCCCCACGTAGTTGAGGTCGGCCTGGGTGACCGTCACGCGGTGGATTTTCGATTTGATGACTTCGATCTGGAATTTCATTATCGGATACGTATGTTGTCGATTAAACGGATGTCGCCGGCCTGTACGGCGATGCAGCCCTGAATGCGGCCGGAGTCGCTCCAGGCGCGGACCTCCTGCATCGTGCGGGCGTCGACCGACTGGTAGTAGATGACCTTGAGCAGGGGGTTGCCCTCGACCTCCTTCACGACCCATTCCTTGAGGGTTTCGGGATCGAGCGTGTGCGACATTTCGACGGCACGGCGCAGCGTGGCGTAGATGTGGGGTGCGGCGGCGCGGTGCGGGGCGTCGAGGAGCTGGTTGCGCGACGAGAGGGCCAGTCCGTCCTCGCCGCGGACGATGGGGCACTCGACGATCTCGACCGGGAGGGCGAGTTGTGCGACCATGGCGCGGATGACGGCGATCTGCTGGAAATCCTTCTCGCCGAAGTAGGCGCGTGCCGGTCGCACGATGTCGAAGAGCCGGCTGACGACCTGGGCCACGCCGTTGAAGTGTCCGGGGCGGGTAGCACCCTCCATGACCTTGTCGATCTGTCCGAAGTCGAAGACGCGGGTGTCGGGTTCGGGATAGATCTCCTCGACCGGGGGCATCAGGACGAAATCGGCCCCGGCCTCTTCGAGCAGGCGTTCATCGGCCTCCGGGGTGCGGGGGTAGTGCTTCAGGTCGTTTTTGTCATTGAACTGCGTGGGGTTTACGAAGACGCTCACGACGACGGTCGGGTTTTCACGCCGGGCGCGCTCCACGAGCGAGCGGTGTCCCGCATGGAGGGCACCCATCGTGGGGACGAAACCGATCCCGGACTGCTCCGTGCGATCGAGTTCGGCGCGAAGCTCTTTGACGCTTGTAAATACTTTCATCTCTGTAGGATTACCGAGTTGCGGGGGCAAAGGTAGAAATTCCCGCAGACATAACGAAGGAAAATCACAAAAAATGCACTATCTTTGGCGGAAACTAACGTTTTCACCAGCATGAAAAGGCTTTTTACCATTGCAACCATGAGTATTACGATTTGCGCCGCCACCTCGTGCGGCGAGGGGACGAAGGGCACGGCGCCGTGGATCGTCGACCGGTTCGACGATATCAAGGTCATACGCTATGAAGTTCCTGGTTTCGAGACGCTTCCGCTCGAACAGAAGGAGCTGGTCTACTACCTTGCGGAAGCTGCGAAGTGCGGCCGCGATATTCTTTTCGATCAGAACTGCGTGGCGAACCTGCCGGTGCGTCGGACCCTTGAGGTGGTCTACGAAAACTACGCCGGGGACCGCACGACCGCAGAGTGGAAGGCCCTGGAGAAGTATCTCAAGAAGGTATGGTTCGCCAACGGCATCCACCACCACTATTCGAACGACAAGTTTACGCCGGAGTTTACGGAGGGCTACCTGCTGGATGTCATCGAGACGATCCCCGAGGAGAAGTTCGGCGAGCTGAATGCCCTGCGGGAGATGGTTTGCATGGCGATTTTCGATCCTGCGAAGTACCCCACGCGGCTGAATCAGCGGGCGGGCGACGACCTGCTGCTCACTTCGTCGAGCAACTACTACCGGGGCGTTTCGCAGGCCGAGGCCGAGAGCTTCTATGCCGGGATGGCGGCTGCCGACGCCAAGGACCCCGAACCGGTCTCCTACGGGCTGAACAGCCAGCTGACGAAGGACGAGGCCGGGAAACTCGCCGAGCGGACGTGGCGGGTCGGCGGCATGTATTCGGCGGCCATCGAGCGGATCGTCTACTGGTTGGAAAAGGCCGAATCGGTAGCGCAGGAGCCGCAAAAGTCGAATATCGCGGCGCTGATCGCCTACTACCGGAGCGGTGACCTGAAGGAGTTCGACCGCTATAACATCGGCTGGGTGCGGGATACGGTTTCGAACGTTGATTTCGTGAACGGCTTCATCGAGACCTACGGTGACCCGCTGGGTTTCAAGGCGTCGTGGGAGGCGAACGTGAACTTCGTGGATTCGGCGGCCTGCCACCGCACGGATGCGATCTCGTCGAATGCGCAGTGGTTCGAGGACCACTCGCCCGTGGACCCGCAGTACCGCAAGAAGGAGGTGAAGGGCGTTTCGGCCAAGGTCATCACCGTGGCGATGCTGGGCGGCGACTGCTACCCCTCGACGCCGATCGGCATCAACCTCCCGAACGCCGACTGGATCCGCAAGGAGTACGGTTCGAAATCGGTCACGATCGACAACATCACCTATGCCTACGACCAGGCGGCGCACGGCAACGGTTTCAACGAGGAGTTCGTGCTGCGGGCCGAGGACCGCGAGCGGATGGACAAGTACGGCAAACTGGCCGACGACCTCCATACGGACCTGCACGAGTGCCTGGGCCACGGTTCGGGGCAGCTGGCGCCGGGCGTGACGGGTTCGGAACTGCGCAGCTACGGCTCGACCCTGGAGGAGGCGCGTGCCGACCTCTTCGGGCTCTACTACCTCGGTGACGAAAAGCTCGTCGAGCTGGGTCTTGTGCCGTCGTTCGACGTGGCGAAGGCCGGTTATGCCGACTACGTGATGAACGGCCTGATGACGCAGCTGGCGCGCATCGAGCCGGGCAAGAACATCGAGGAGTCGCACATGCGCAATCGCAAACTGATCTCGGAGTGGTGCTACGAGCGGGGCAAGGCCGAGAACGTGATCGAACTGGTCAGGCAGGACGGCAAGACCTACGTGGTGGTGAACGACTTCGGGAAGTTGCGCGGGCTCTTCGGGGAGTTGCT
>CALUKL010000009.1 GCA_944321195.1 uncultured Alistipes sp. | reverse complement strand
AGGAATTGCACGTCGTCGATCGGCATCTCTGCCTGGGACGGATAACCCACATTCCAGCCCCGTTTGCCGCGGCTGTCGCGTTCGCCCTGCGGATAGCAGACGGCGAATCCGTGGCGGTCGGCCGTTGCGTTCATTCCGAAGGCTTCGGGATTGGCATCTCCTCCGTATCCGTGCAGGACGATGACCAGCGGGGCATTGTCGGGCAGGTCGGCCGGCAGGTGCAGGCGATAGGTTCGCTCGACTCCGCCGGAACGGAGGGTTTCGGTGCGGGTCTCCTGGGCCGTGACGCCCGTGGCGCCCGTGGCGCCATACAGCAGGAGTACCGTCAGCAGTGTTTTCAGCAGTGTTTTCATGGTTATCGAATGATGTTTTTCATAATCCTTTCCGGGCCAGACGCCACGCTGCGGCGTTGTAGAGGTCGAGCAGCGGGCCCCGCCACCGGACCGGCAGGCGGTTCAGCAGCTGCACCTTGTGCAGCGTGCGGCGGTAGACCCGTGTCCAGTGGAAGAAGCGGGCGGCGCGCCGGGCCTCTTCTGTCCCGCCCTTGACGCTCTGGATCAGCGCCTTGCCCAGAGCGGCCCGGGCGATGAATTCGCGCTCCTCCTCGGGGGCCGAGGGGTCGTAAAGATCCTCGAACGAGTAGCGGGTCCGTTCGGGGGTATAGCTGGTTGCCGAGCGGTTGGAGGCGACTTTCGAGTAGCGTGCCAGCCGTTCGGGCGAGTAGCAGACCCGGTAGCGGCGGGCGATCTTGATCCACATGTAGAGGTCCCCGGCCATCTTCATCCCTTCGGGGAAACCTCCCACGTCGTCGAAGACGGCCCGGGGAATGCAGCAGGCCGAGGGGATGGCGATGTAGCGGTGTGCCGAATCGCGGAAGAAGTTCTCGACGATGCCCCGACGGTCGAGGCCCGGGGCGGGGAATAGGCCGTCGTGGCTGACGACCGAGAAGCCCGTGCAGTAGAGTCCGCACCCGGGAAACGCTCCGATCATCGATTCGATTTCGGCCAGAAAGCCGGGTTCCCACTCGTCGTCGGCATCCAGCAGGGCGATGTATTCGCCCCGGGCCTCGGCGATGGCGCGGTTGCGGGCGGCACACTCCCCGGCATTGGGCTGCGGGACGAGCCGCACGAGCGGCGAGGCGGTTCCGCGGACGATTTCCGCACTGCGGTCCGTCGAACCGTCGTCGACGATGACGATTTCGTCGGGCTGGCGTGTCTGGGCCAGCACCGAACGGAGGGTCCCTTCGATTTCGCGCTCCTTGTTGTAGAGGGGGATGATGACCGTGATGGTTGTTTGCGACATCTGTTGCGCTGATTTTTCGTGAAAATACAGATCTTTTCGCTCTTTTGCAAGAAATCCCGGCCGTGAGCGGGCCTCTTTTGTCCGGAAAAGCTGCTCCGGAGCCGCCCTCTCCCTTGTTCGGGTGGAGTCTGTCCCGATTACCGTTCGTAGCTTGATTTCTCCGGAACCAACGCCTCGAATGCTGCGCAGAGCTTGCGGCAGACACCCTCGAAGTCCCGGATGGATTCGTGGTCGTTGAGGCAGAGCATCCGGCACTTCTGGCTGCGGATGGTTTCGCAGATCGGGTCGATCGTCTCTTCCGTGAGGGTCATGAGGCGGCACTCCCGGAGTCCCTGCGGGTGGAACTCCCCGCGGCAGAGCGTGTCGTAGCGGACAAGCCACTCGGAGAGGTCCGTCAGGTCCCGGACTGCGTGGCGGCATGTTGCGTCGAGTTGGGGCCCCCACAACTGCCAGGCCCGATCGAATGCCGAACGCCGGTAGGGTTGGGGCATGTGCGGGTCGAAAATACCCGTAAAGAAGGACCATGGGGCCAGGGTCAGACTCTTCAACAGATTTCCGAACCCGTAGCGGAGCGAGAACCACTTGCCGAAATGACGGCGCAAAACCTCGCGTTGCCGGTGGATGCCGTTGATGAGTTCCAGGTTGTTGTAGATGATGTGTCCCACGGAGGAGGGCTGCGGGACGCTCAGGCGTGCCATGTCACACGGAAGCCCGTTGCGGAAGAACGATTCGGGTGTGTGGGGACGGCAGAGGAAGGTGTCGTCGTTGAAGAGCACGAAATGCTCGGAGAGCCCCTCGATGCGGGCGATATTCAGTTCGATGACATTCGAATTGAAGGTCGGCAGGTACTCCGGAGGGATGTAGTCACGGTGGTTGACGATGTGCAGTTTCGGATGCGTGGTGTCGAGCCATTTGGGCAGGTGTCCCCAGGTGATGAAGTGGATGCGCCGCACCCATGGCGCGAAGCGCTCGATGCTTCGGAACCAGTAGCGCAGGGTCTGCCAGTCTCGATAGCGGATCTCCGACGTGTCGGTGTGCCCGGTGCCGGGAGTGGAGGCGAAGGCCTGCCGCCAGGCTGGATCGGCCCCGTCCACCCAGGGAATGACGAAATCGATCGCTGGTGTCTTCCTCTTTTCCATGCTTTCAGTTTGCTTGGTTTTCCATACCCTCCCTTTCACGGGGACGTTTCCGGGTATTTTTTTGTCTTTTTTTCTCCCTCACTTCACCCTTTACCTTTACCTTTGCCCTTCTCCTTCTCCTTCTCCTTCTCCTTCTCCTTCTCTCCTCCGCACTCTTTCTCTCCGTTGCGGCGTCCGTTACTGGACCAACAGGTTGCAACCCCGGATCTCGGCGTGGTCGATGCGTCCCTCGACGACGAACGATCCGTCGTGGTCGACCCGCCCGACATCCTGCGTCTGGATGAAGGCGCACGACCAGCGGTTCGCCAGGTCGACGATGTTCAGCCCGCCGCGGCTTCCGGCCGGGAGCAGATCGAAGGGGTCGTTCACGTCGCGGCACACGACCCGCATCCAGGCCGGGCAGCGGAACCGGTTCCCACCCTGGGAGTAGGCCTGTGAAGTGAGTTCCGCCATGCCGTACTCCGAATGGATGGCCTCGACGCCGAAGGCGTCGCACAGAATGCGGTGAAACTCCTCCTTGGGAATCTCTTCGCGGTATCCCTTCATGCCGCCGGTCTCCATGACGATGGTGTCCTGCAGTTTCGGGGCATATTGTTCGGCCAGATCCCACAGCGCATAGCTCACGCCCAGCAGGATTTTGGGCTTCGGGTCGGCGGCCATGTCGCGCAGCAGGGCATCGTAATCATCGAGGTAGAAGCCTCCCGACCCGCAGTCGGCAATGAGTCGGTCGGCCATGTAGACGAGCGACGAACCCTTGCGGCGAAGGTAGTTCGGCAGCAGTGCGTAGAGGCTCCAGCGGGCCGGATCGCCGTAGAAGGTGCGGAACGCCCCGCGGAATGCCCTCTCGTAGAGGGCCAGCGAGCGCATCGGATGGCGTGAAGGGGTCATGCCCGTCGTTGCCGACGAGGTGAAGACCGCTTCGGGCTCCGCATTGCCGCAGTAGACCTCGTGGCTCTTGAAGAGTTCGATCGGCAGGAACGGGATCCGTCGGAATTCGCGGACCTGCTGCGGTTCGATGCCGAGGCGTCCGAGATACTCGCGGTAGGGCGGGCACGCTGCGGCCTGGATGCGGAACAGCGCCAGGGCCGCGGTTTCGAATGCCGTTGCATCGTTTTCGGGCAGGCGGAATATGTCGTCGGTGGTGATCATCGATACAAAGGTACGCAAAAAAGAGGATAAAACGGCCATCCCCGAAGGGTTCGGTGCCTCCGGGGACGGTACTTTCCATACGTTCCGGTCCGTGACCGGTGCAGCTTGCTACTTTTTCGACTTCGGTGCAAGCATCATGTTCATCTTCTTGCCGTCGAGCTTGGGCATCATCTCCACCTTGGCGACATCCTCCAGATCGGTGGCGAAGCGCAGCAGCAGAATCTCGCCCTGCTCCTTGAAGACGATCGAACGCCCGCGGAAGAAGACATAAGCCTTCACCTTGGCCCCCTCCTTGAGGAAGTTCTGCGCGTGCTTGAGCTTGAAGTTGTAGTCGTGGTCGTCGGTCTGGGGCCCGAAACGGATCTCCTTGACGACGACTTTCGTCTGGTTTGCCTTCAGCTCCTTGGCCTTCTTCTTCTGCTGGTAGAGGAACTTCTGGTAGTCGGCGATGCGGCAGACGGGCGGTTCGGCCTTCGGGGAGATCTCGATCAGGTCGAGCTCCAGTTCGTCGGCCAGGCGCAGCGCGTCGCGGATCGGCATCACCTGTGCCTGAGGCACGTTGTCGCCCACCACACGCACTTCGGGTACCGTAATCTGTTCGTTGATCCGGTGGGGATTCTCCTTTTCGGGCAACCGGCGTCCGTGGGGATTGTTGCCCGTTGCCGGTTTCGGTCTGTTATTCCCGGGGTTGAACGGCCGCGGCGGGAATGGTTTCGGTGCTGCGATAGTTGTACGTATTTAAGTTAATAATGTGTTGTCTTTGTGTGCAGGACTCAGTTCTTGACGATCTTGTTGGCCTCGACCTCCTGCTTGACCAGTCCGGTCAGGAAGTCGCGGAAGCCCTCCATCGACATCTGTCCCTTGTCGCCTTCGCCCTGGGCGCGGACCGAGACCAGCCCTTCGGCTTCCTCCTTCTCGCCGACGATCAGCAGGTAGGGGATGCGTTTGAGTTCGTTGTCGCGGATCTTGCGCCCGATCTTCTCGTTGCGGTCGTCGACCTCCGTGCGGACATCGTAGCGGTTCAGGTATTCGGCCACGCGCTGCGCATAGTCGTTGAACTTCTCCGAGATCGGGAGTACCACAACCTGCTGGGGCGAGAGCCACAGCGGGAACTTGCCGCCCGTATGCTCCAACAGTACGGCCACGAATCGCTCCATCGAGCCGAACGGCGCGCGGTGGATCATGATCGGGCGGTGGAGTTTGTCGTCAGCGCCCTTGTAGGTGAGGTCAAAGCGCTCCGGGAGGTTGTAGTCTACCTGGATCGTTCCGAGTTGCCACTTGCGGCCGATGGCGTCCTTGACCATGAAGTCGAGTTTCGGGCCGTAGAAGGCGGCCTCGCCGTATTCGACCACCGTATTGAGGCCCTTCTCCTTGGCGGCCTGCATGATGGCCGACTCGGCCTTCTCCCAGTTCTCGTCCGAACCGATGTACTTCTCCTTGTTGTTCGGGTCGCGCAGCGAGATCTGGGCCGTGTAGCTGTCGAACTTCAGCGTCTTGAAGATGTAGAGCACGATGTCGATCACGCGCTCGAACTCTTCGAGCAGCTGGTCGGGCCGTACGAAGAGGTGGGCGTCGTCCTGCGTGAACCCGCGGACGCGGGTCAACCCGTGGAGCTCACCCGACTGCTCGTAGCGGTAGACCGTACCGAATTCGGCCAGACGCACCGGCAGCTCCTTGTACGAACGGGGCTTCGAGCGGTAGATTTCGCAGTGGTGCGGGCAGTTCATCGGTTTGAGCAGATACTCTTCGCCCTCGATTGGGGTATGGATGGGCTGGAAGGAGTCCTTGCCGTACTTGGCGTAGTGGCCCGAGGTGACGTAGAGCTCCTTGTTGCCGATGTGCGGGGTGATGACCTGCTGGTATCCGTACTCCTTCTGGACGTTGCGCAGGAACTGTTCGAGGCGGTCGCGCAGGGCGGCGCCCTTGGGCAGCCAGAGGGGCAGTCCCTGGCCTACGCGTTGCGAGAAGGTGAAGAGTTCGAGGTCCTTGCCCAGTTTGCGGTGGTCGCGCTTCTTGGCCTCCTCCATCATGGCGAGGTACTCGTCGAGCATCGACTTCTTGGGGAACGAGATGCCGTAGATACGCGTCAGCATCTTGTTCTTCTCGTTGCCGCGCCAGTAGGCACCGGCCACCGAGGTGAGCTTGATGGCCTTGATGTAACCCGTATTGGGGATGTGCGGCCCGCGGCAGAGGTCCGTGAAGGCGCCGTTGGTATAGAACGAAATGGTACCGTCCTCCAGGGCGGTGATCAACTCGACTTTGTACTGGTCGCCCTTCTCGGTGAAGGTTTTCAGAGCTTCGGCCTTGGGCACTTCGCGCCGGACGAGCGGCTCCTTGTTGCGGGCGAGTTCGACCATTTTGTTTTCGATCGTGGCGAGATCGGCTTCGGTGATGGGCGTCGGGCTGTCGACGTCGTAGTAGAAACCGTTCTCGATAGCCGGGCCGATACCGAACTTGATGCCCGGATAGAGGGCTTCGAGGGCTTCGGCCAGCAGGTGTGACGACGTGTGCCAGAAGGCGTGCTTGCCCTCCTCGTCGTCCCATTTGTAGAATTTGATCGAGGCATCCGCTTCGATCGGGCGCATCATGTCCGTGGTTGCGCCGTTTACCGAGGCCGCCAGGGAGTCAGCAGCTAAACGAGGGCTGATGCTCTCTGCGATCTGGTACGCAGTCGTCCCTTCGGCATATTCGCGAACCGAGCCGTCGGGAAAAGTGATTTTGATCATAAAGTTTTTATCATTAAAATTTTCGGGGCCTTCGGCGCTTCCACAATTACGAGACGGAATACACCTCCGGTTTGCCCGGTATTTTCGTGTTTGTGTTTACTCATTGGCGGCGCGGAGCCTCCCGGCAATCGGGACGGCAGCGACACCCCCCCCCTCTGATTACTCCCTGGCGGCGGTGCGGGCCTCCCAGCCCCCCCCCTCTCCTGATTACTCCCTGGCGGCGGCCTGCGGCGGCTCCTTCACCGTGGTGTCGCGGCTCGACTTCTCCCGTTCGGCCCGCGGCAGCGGGTTCGACGACCATTCGGCCCAGGCCGTCCGGTTGCGTACGATGTCGATGGCCGTGTAGATGGCGTTGCGCATCGACTGCGCATCGGCCTTGTCCTTCCCGGCGATGTCGAAGGCCGTGCCGTGGTCGGGCGAGGTGCGCACGGCCGCAAGTCCGGCGGTGAAGTTCACACCGTCGGGAGAGAGGCTCTTGAACGGGGCCAATCCCTGATCGTGGTACATGGCCAGGATGCCGTCGTACTTGGCGTACCCGCCTCCGGCGAAGAGCCCGTCGGCGGCAAAGGGCCCGAAGGCCAGCACCCCTTCGTTGAATGCCTCGATGATGGCCGGGCGGATGATCTCCTGTTCCTCACGGCCCAGCAGCCCGCCGTCTCCGGCGTGGGGGTTGAGGGCCATCACGGCGATGCGGGGCTCCACGATGCCGAAATCGACGATGAGCGAACGGCGCAGGATCCGCAGATCCTCGACGATCTTCTCCTGCGAGATGCCTGCGGCGATCTCCGACACGGGGATGTGCTTGGTGACGAGCCCCACGCGCAGCACGTCGCTGCACATGATCATCATCGACTCGCCTTCGAGTTCCGCGGCGAGGTATTCCGTGTGTCCCGTGTACCGGAACTCGTCGCTCTGGACGGTCTCCTTGTCGAAGGGTGCGGTCACCAGTGCGTCGAGCTCTCCCGCCTTGAGGTCGCGCATTGCGGTGCGCAGGGCCTCGACGGCCGCACGCCCCGCTTCGGGGGTCGGCTGCCCGGGCTGTACTTCGGCGATCTCGCCGCACGCCACGAGGTTGATCCTCCCGCGCCGGGCTTCGGCGGCCGAACTCACGGGTGTGTAGGAGAACTGCTCGATCTCCGCAATGCTGTCCCGGTAGCAGGCGGCGGCTTTGGGCGATCCGTAGAGGACCGGAGTGAAGAGCTCCGTGATCCGCGGATCGGCCAGGGCCTTGATGATCACCTCCCAGCCGATGCCGTTGGGATCGCCTTGCGTGATGCCTATTCTGTATTTCTGTTCGGTCATAAATGGCTTCTTGGTTGCCGGGCGGGCCGCTCTTCGGATGAAAAACCGGGCCGGGGCCGCTAAATGCAACTGTTACAACCTACAAAGGTATAAAAATTCGGAATACCAACGCTTCGGAACGGGATAAAAATGCGATTTCTCCCTTCGGAACTGCTATTTCTCGCTCCGGATGGCGGTTTGACGCCGGAATTCGGCACAGACGATTCCCGTCGCCATGGCGACGTTGAGCGATTCCGAACCGCGGCGGTCGGCGGGCCAGGGCGGGATGAAGAGTTTTCGGGAGATGCATTGCGCAACGGCGGGCGTCACGCCGCGGCCCTCGTTGCCCATCACGACGATGCCTGTCGGGGCGAGTTTGCTTTCGTAGATATTCTCCCCTTCGAGAAAGGTCCCGTAGACGGGAATGCCTCCGGCGGCAGCTTCCGTGAGGAGCGGCGCCAGCGGCAGGTAGTGGACCCTCACGCGCAGGATGGCGCCCATCGTGGCCTGCACGACTTTCGGGTTGAAACAGTCGGCCGTGCCCTCCGAGCAGAGGATGTCCGTGATCCCGAACCAGTCGGCCAGCCGGATGATGGTCCCTACGTTGCCGGGGTTCTGCACCTCGTCGAGCGCCAGCGTGAGCCGATTCCGCAGTTCCGCGGTTTTCAGCCGGTAATGCGGGATCTCGACCAGCGCCACCGAGTTCGAGGGGGTCTTCAACTGCGAGAGGCGCTCCATGTCGCGCGGCGTGACCGTCTCGACCTCCGGACCTTCAAAAATCCCCTCCAGGGCATAGATCTTCCGCACGCGGAGGTGCGACGCGCGGAGTTCGCCGATGAGCTTCCCGCCCTCGGCCAGAAAGAGTCCGTGCTCCGTGCGGCCGCGCTTGTCGGCCAGTGAGCGGACGAGTTGGATGTCGGCTTTCGTCATGGCTCCTTTTCGATGGTATAGGTAACCCCTTCGGTGGCGGGATATGTCTCCGGGAACAACGCCCGAGCTTCGTCGACCAATAGGCTTTCGTCCTTGTAGCGCGACGAGTAGTGGCCGATGACGAGTCTTCGGGCGCCGGCATTCAGGGCCGCCTTCGCCGCATCGAGCGTTGTCGAATGGCCCCGTTCGCGGGCCGCGCGCTGCTCGTCGGCGGCGTAGGTCGCCTCGTGGTACATCAGATCGACCCCGCGGCACAGCTCCGCGGCCCGGGCCGAGAAGTTCGTGTCCGAGAGGTAGGCGTACGACCGGGCCCGGTAGGGGCGGTAGGTCAGCTCGCCGTTCGGGATCACTTCGCCCGTCTCGAGCGTCACCTCCTCGCCGCGTTTGGCCGCGGTGATCTGGGCGATCGAGAGGGCGTATTTCACGATCTTGAACTTGTCGACATTCAGCGGCGGCTCCTTTTCGCGGAAGAGGAATCCGGCACACGGCACCCTGTGGCGCAGCGGAAT
>CALUKL010000008.1 GCA_944321195.1 uncultured Alistipes sp. | reverse complement strand
AAGGACCCTTGTCCAGCACGATGTCGATCTTGAAGTCCTCCATCGCCGAGTAGAGGTACTCCTCGACGATCGGGCTCAACCGGTGGATCTCGTCGATGAAGAGCACGTCCCCCGGGTTGAGGTTCGTCAGCAGCCCCGCCAGGTCCCCCGGCTTGTCCAGCACCGGACCCGACGTCACGCGCAGTTGCGCCCCCATTTCGTTGGCGATGATGTTCGCCAGGGTCGTCTTGCCCAGGCCCGGAGGCCCGTGCAGCAGCACATGGTCGAGCGAGTCGCCGCGCATGAGCGCAGCCTTGATGAAGACCCGCAGGTTTTCGACGATCTTCTCCTGCCCGGCGAAGTTCTCCAACTCCTGCGGGCGGATCCGGTTCTCGAATTCGAGGTCGCTTTCGGTATTGCGTACGATGGACATGTTGCAAAGATACGTTTTTTCGGCGAATCCTGCTCCGTTGAAGACAAAAAATCCGGCCCGCAGCATCTGCGGACCGGATCGGCTGCCGTCATGGAGTGGCTACTCCTCCTGCGGCAGATCGAGTTTCAGCTCCTTGTTGCCGTTGTCGCGCGTCGGGAGCAGCAGGTTGATGCCCTTCTTGCCATCGAGCTCCGTGGCCAGCGGCGTCAGGTCGAACGATACGTACGAGCCCGAGTCATAGCCCCGGGAGTCGCCGCCGTCGTCATGCAGCACCACCACGTTGAGGTAATTCTCGTCGGTATTCTCGAACTCCGTCGTGCCGGTCTTGTCCAGTACCAGCGTGAACGTGTGGCACGAATAGTCGTGCATGGCGTAGTTCGCGTAGAAGGTCAGCCACTCGCGCGAGAGGTTGAACGTCCCCAGCGTATAGCCCGTCTTCGCATCGCCCAGCTCTTCGAGCTGTGCGGCATCCTCCACGATCTCCGATGTCCCCGTGTAGATCTCCTCCACGGCGTAGAGCGCAATATTATATCGGTAGCCCGGGACCGTTTCGTTGAGCAGCGAGAACCAGATGATCGCCCGCTGTTTCGTGCCGTCGTCCGCGGGGCGGTAGCCCGGCACCCGCGTCTTGTCGCTCGGGTAGAGCTTGTCGCCGTTGTCGCGCTGGAAGTAGTAGTCGCCTCCGTCGAGCGGGCAGACCGTCGTGATGAGGGGATTGCTGGTCGGATAGTCGCCGTCGTCGTCGTTGCAGGCACTGAATCCGACAACCGTCAGTGCCGCGAGGAGGAATAAACCGATTTTTTTCATAGTTTTCGTATTTTGTATTACCTTTCGCCTTTAAAACGTGGATGAGGTGAAAATACTGCGTGATGAGAAAATTTTTTTTGCGATCGTGCAGTCTTTTGCCCCAATCCGCATTTAGTAAGGTGAAACTATCGATGCAGACGGAGGAACAGATACTGGCCGAAGGGTGCCAGAAGGGCGAAAATACGGCCCGTAAAGAGCTGTATGATCGCTTTGCCGGACGGCTGTTGGCGATCTGTATGCGCTATGTCGGTGACCGCGAGACGGCCGAAGACCTCGTGCATGACGCCTTCATCAAGATTTTCGGCGCCTTCGACCGCTTCTCCTACCGGGGCCCCGGGTCGCTCCGGGCCTGGATCGAGCGGATTACGGTCAATGTCGCCCTGGAGTGGCTCCGGAACCGGAACCGCCTCGGAACCCTCGAACTCGACGAGGGCCGCGCCGCCGCCGAAATCGCCGAACCCGAACCGGGTGAGGTGGCGCGCATCCCGCAGGAGGTGTTGATGCGTTTCGTCGCCGAACTCCCCGACGGTTACCGGACCGTCTTCAACCTCTACTGTATCGAAGAGCGGTCCCATAAGGAGATCGCCGAACTGTTGGGTATCAACGAGAAGAGTTCTTCGTCGCAACTCTTCCGCGCGCGGACCCTGCTGGCCCGCCGGATCAAGGACTATTTGAAGTCGCAGAGATGAAGATGAAACAAAATACCGATTGGACCGATGTCATGCGGAGTGCGTTGCGCGACGCCGAACTCCCGCCCGCCGAAGGCGGTTGGGAGCGTCTGCAGCGTGAACTCGATGGGGTGGAACCGCGCCTTGCCGGGACCCTCGTCCCCGAACCCCGGAAAAACGTATGGCGGATCTATGGACCGCGGATCGCCGCTGCTGCCGCCGTCGTGTTGGTCTGTGTCGTAGCCGTAGAGATGCTGTGGCGACCGGACAAGGAGTTGGGGGATGAGGCGCATCCGATGATCGCTTCAGTGGCGGAAGCCGGTGATCCTGCGGTCGATGGAGCACAACTTCCCGAGTCGGCATCGCTGCGGGAGCGGCTCGCCGAAGCCTCCGGCTGGACGGAGGCCCCCGGAGCCGGGGCGGAGCGCCCCGCGAAAGCGGAAAAGGAGGGAATGGTCGCAATCGGATCGGCTGAAAAAGGCCCGGAGCTGTTGGCCGTGGCAACGGAACGGCAGCCGGCTGCCGCCGAAGCGGAGCGGCCGGTGCAGCGGGAGGCTGAGGCCCGGAAGGCGGGTCCGGAGGGTGCGCTCCGGACGGATGCCCGCACGGAGCAGTCGGCTCCGAAGGCGGCGCAGACCCGGCAGCCGGAACCGTCGGCTGACGCTCGTCCGGAATCCGGACAGGTGCGGCAGCGCCGTGCGGCGGAAACAACCCGCAGCCGGACTTCGGCCCGGACGGCCGGGGGTGCCGGGACGTTTGGCGATCCTTTCGCAGAGCCCTTCGAGGCGCGGCACAACGGAGGCCGGACCCGGACCAAAGCTTCGTTGGCTCTCTTTGCCGGCGGCGGTATGACGGGCGGCAGTGCCTTGCAGGGGGCGGCCATGCGAAGCTATTCCCCCATGGCGAACGATGCCGTGTCGCTCGTCGGAAACGGCGACAACTTCTCGCCCATGGAGCGGCGCAATTACGATGAAAGCTCATTCCGCCACCATCTGCCCCTGGGGTGCGGCGTGACCGTGCGGGCGGAACTCCCCTACGGGCTCTCGCTCGAAAGCGGTGTCAACTATACGCTGTTGCGGTCGGATGTGCGTCTGCGCTACTCCTCGGACGACGTGAGTCAGAAGCTACATTTTATCGGGGTGCCTCTTCGGTTGAACTGGCAATTTGTCGAGCAGGGACGCTTCTCGGCCTATCTCGGGGCGGGCGGAATGCTCGAAAAGTGCATCTCGGCGAAGTTCGGAAGCGAAAATGTCAATGAAGCCGGGGTGCAGTGGTCGGCAACCGCCGCTATCGGTGCCCAATATCGCCTCGGAGAGTTCGTAGGCCTCTATTTCGAGCCTGAAGCCGCCTATTACTTCAACGATACCGAACTGCGTACGTCGCGTTCCGATGCTCCGCTCTCGGTCTCCCTGCGCGTAGGTGTGCGGCTGCTGTTCTAACTCCCTGTCCGTGATTCCCTCCCTTTGTTCCGACCGACCGTCCCGGCCAGACGGTTCGTTGTGCGGGCAGGAGGACTTTGCACCCAATTGTCAACATGTGTTGTCAATTGGGAAATTCCCGGCTGCGGAGAAACTCCCTTCCTCCTCGAAACCCGCGTACAGACATGTCTGAACGTACTATCCATACGATCAAAAGTGCTGTTTTTTTATTGTTGGTAAGAAATTTGTTATTATTTTTGCAAGAATAATAAATAGAGGTGTGTGGATGTGAAAATGGAATATGAAAGGGTAAGATAAAACAGAGGCGCGGCACTCCGCACCTCTGTCTGGTAGTCCCGACGGGAATCGAACCCATATCGTAAGAACCGGAATCTTATATTCTATCCATTGAACTACGGGACCGGGACTGCAAAGATGCAAAAAAAATTTTAATAAACGAAAAAAAATGCGTGAAAAGCGGAATAATTGGTTTAGAATTGAGGCGGTGATCAAATGGGCGAATATGTCGACCAACTATTTTGCTCGCTATATCGGCCTTGCAAGAGGCGAAAACCTCTATCAGATCAAACGCGGGAACAACGGCATTTCGCTCGACGTGGCGGATCGGATCGTCGCCAAGTTCCCCCAGATCGACAAACTGTGGCTTCTGACCGGAGAGGGGCAGATGTTCTCCGACGGATCGCTCCGCGGTCCCCAGATCCCCTATTACGATGTAGATGTCGAACAGGGAATCTCCAACCTGGAACACCTGGAGGCTCAGAGCAATCTGATCATTCCGCCCGTCGGAGGGTGCGACCTGGCCATGTCATACACCGGGCGTGCCATGGGCGACCGCGTGCCCCCGGGAACCATCGTCCTCCTGAAGGCCGTAGACCGTGATGCAATTATTCCTGGTGAAGAATATGTGATTGTCTGCCGAAAAATTGTAACTTTGCGCATAGTTCGTGCCGCAGAGGAGGAGGGCAAAGTCCGCCTCGTGGCCGGAGACCGGGAACACTATGACGATATTGTATTGAACGACAGCGATATAGTCTCGGTCTACAAAGTGAAGGCTAAATTGATAATCAACAACTAAAGCGCATGTTTTCAGGCATCGTGGAGGGTACGGCGGAGGTGGTTGCCATCCGCACGGACCGGCAAAACAAGGATTTTACGCTCCGGGCAGACTTCTGCAGCGAGCTCAAAATCGATCAGAGCATAGCTCATAACGGCGTTTGTCTGACGGTCGTGGACATCACGGACGATACCTACACCGTCACCGCCATGAAGGAGACCCTCGACCGCAGCAACCTCGGGCTGCTGCGCGTGGGCGACCTGGTCAACCTCGAACGCTCGATGAAACCCGACGCCCTGCTCGACGGACACATCGTCCAGGGCCACGTCGACCAGACCGCCGTCTGCACCGCCAAGGAGGATGCCGACGGAAGCTGGTATTTTACCTTCAGGTATGAACCCCGCGGCGGCGGACTCTGCACCGTCGAGAAGGGATCCGTGGCCGTGAACGGCGTCAGCCTTACGGTCTGCGACCCCACGCCCGACTCCTTCCGCGTGGCCATCATCCCCTATACCTTCGAACACACCAACTTCTGCCGCATCGAGGTGGGGTCGGTCGTCAATCTCGAATTCGACATCATCGGGAAGTACATCGCCCGCCTGATGCAAAACTACATGAAATAACTGAAGAAACATGGTACGCATCAAAACCAAGGAGGCCACGTCGGCCTGGATCGGGTTGCTGGCGGCCGTTATCGTTGCCGGACTCCTCGTCGCAATCCATGCCCAGGAGTATCCGGTTCGCTGGATTCCGGCTGTCATCGTCGTGCTCTGCACCTTCTCGGTCGTGACGTCCGTTGCGCTGTTCCTCATCCGCAAGTACGTCTCCTACAAGCTCAAGCCGATCTATTCGATCGTCCTTTCGCGCGACGTGCACACGAAGGAGATCTTCTCCGAACTCAAGGACAAGAAGGTCGAGGATATTGGCGAGGAACTTACCGCCTGGGCCGATACCAACGACAAGGAGATCGCCCGGCTGAAAGAGGCCGAGCAGTTCCGCAAACAGTACCTCGGCAATGTGGCCCATGAACTGAAAACCCCGATCTTCAACGTCCAGGGCTATATCTCCACGCTGCTGGACGGCGGACTGGAGGACGAACTCATCAACCGCAAATACCTCGAACGCGCCGAAAAGAGCATCGACCGCCTGATCAATATCGTCAACGACCTCGATACCATCTCGAAACTGGAGAGCAGCATGAACAAGCTCGACATGGAGAAATTCGACGTCGTGGCGCTGGCCAAGGAGATCGCCGACCAGGCCGAGATGGAGGCCGACAAGAAGGGTATCAGGATTTCGGTCAAGGGGGCCGAAAATCTCCCTTCGCCGTTCTGGGTTCTGGCCGACAAGCACTATATCGGACAGGTGTTCGTCAACCTGATCATCAATTCGATCCGTTACGGCAAGGAGGGCGGGCAGACCCGTATCCGCTTCCGAGACATGCTGGACAAGATTCTCGTCGAGGTCGAGGACAACGGTCTCGGAATCGGCAAGGAGGACCTGCCGCGCGTCTTCGAGCGCTTCTACCGCACGGACAAGGGCCGCTCGCGCGAGCAGGGCGGAACGGGACTCGGACTGGCCATTGTCAAGCACATCGTCGAGGCCCACGGCGAACGCATTACCGTCCGCAGCGAGCCGGGTGTCGGCAGCACCTTCTCCTTTACGCTCAAAAAGGTCAACCTCCAGGACATCAAATAGCGTCGGACCGCTTCGGAGGGGGAGGAGGAGCGTTGGTGAAGCCCGGAGTGCCGGGCGTGTGACCGGACTGGACGGCGTGTTGAAAATGACTTGAATAGATGTTACAGATTCCTTTATTGATACAACCGCTTTCGATCGTATGGGATTTCGATCCGGTGCTCTTCCGCATCGGGACGTTCGATATCCGCTATTACGGACTGATGTGGGCGCTGGCCATCCTGATCGGCGCCAAATTCTTCGATAACTTCTGCAAACGCGAAGGGCTTCCCTCGAAAGTCTCCGAGTCGATCTTCGTCTACGGAACGATCGCCACGATCCTCGGGGCGCGCCTCGGACACTGCCTCTTCTACGATCCCGTGGGCTACCTCTCGCAACCCTGGACCATCATCACCGGATTCCGCGACGGCGGAATGGCCAGCCACGGTGCGGCCATCGGTCTGTTGATCGGCCTCTGGCTCTTCTCCCGCAAGAACAAACTGCCCTATGTCTGGTCGCTGGACCGCATCATGATTCCCGTGGGGATCGGCGGCGCCATCGTCCGGCTGGGCAACCTCTTCAATTCGGAGATATTCGGGCGCGCTACCACGCTGCCCTGGGGCTTCGAGTTCGTGCGTTCGCACAAGTGGGTGACCGAGTACGCCCCGGCTGCCGTGCATCCCACGCAGATCTACGAGGCGATCTGCTATGTGGTGACCTTCGTGATCCTCTACTGGCTCTATTACCGCAGGGATATGGCGCGTCGGCGTCCCGGCATCCTGTTCGGCATCGGACTGATCGGGGTCTTCCTCACGCGTTTCTTCCTCGAATTCATCAAGACCGAACAGGAGGATTTCGAGATCGGCTGGGCCCTCGACATGGGGCAATGGCTCAGCATTCCCTTCATCGTGCTGGGCATCTATATGATCTGGCGGGGCATGAAGCATCCGGAGGTCGTGGTGGCGGCTCCGAAATCGGCCGCTGCAGTATCGGACCTGAACCGTCATGCCGCAGGACATGGTGCCGGGAGCGGCGCCGGAGGTGGCGCTCCGAAGACGTCGGCGGCGAACTCCGCCCCGAAATCGTTCCATAAAAAGAGACGGAAATGAACGAAAACCCGATGACCGAACAGGTCGCCAGACTCATCGGCAATTTGCTGGCCGGAGGCGGGACACTGCTCCTGCCCGGTGTCGGGACGCTGTATGCCGAACGGCAGGCGGCCCGGCGCATCGACCGGCGGCATGTGGTGCCGCCGTGCCGCACGGTGCAGTTCTCCTCGCAGGAGCGCGGGACGTCGCTCGTCGACGAGATTGCCCGCGTCCTGAAAGTCAACGGCGTGCGGCCCGAAAACCCCGTTCCCGAGGCGCAGAAGGTCTACGACCGCTGGATCGCCCAGGTCCGCGAGGGGGATACGCTGACCATCGCCGGTATCGGGGTGTTGCGCTTCAAGGATTTCCGGGTCGATCCGGAGTTCGACCGGCGGCTCAACCCTCAGGGGCATGAACCGGTTCGGGTGCAGGCTCCGCGCCGTTTCGATGCCGTGTTGTGGATCGGCATCGTGGCCATCGTCTGTGTGGTGGGCGCTACGGCCTGGTGGTGGTTCGGACTGAAGCAGTCCGGAGATGCCGCGATGTTGGCAAAGGTGGCCCGGCGTGCGACGTCGCAACGTCAGATTACCGCGGAACGTGTTCCCGAGGGTGCGGCAGTGGCCATAGCGGCGGATACGGCGGTGAATGCTGCGGCGGATGCGGCGGATCTCTCTTCCGGAGCTGCGGCAACGCCCGGGCAGACGGAGGTGCGGACGCCTTCGGCGGCAACGTCTGAAGCCGTCCGCGAACCGGCGGAGCGTACAGCCGGCAGCGAGCCCGGAGCCGTCCGCATGACTTCCGGACGGCACTATGTGGTCATGGGGGTCTTCAGTTCGGAGCAGAATGCCGAACGGGCCGCCCGGGAAGCCTCCGCAGAAGAGGTGGCCATGACCTGCGGCATCTATCGCTTCGGTGCGAAATTCATGGTCTCGCCCTTCGAGTCGGACGATCCCGAAGCGTGCAGGCTCTTCATCAGCGCCCACGCCGAGCGTTTCCCCGGCATGTGGACCTATACCGCACGTTGATGCGTCTGGCAGAGGGGATAACGCGGTTGATCGACCGGCTCTACATCCGGCCCGTTGCGGCCATCCTGCCCCGGCAGGTATTCCGCTATGCCGCCTGCGGAGGTTTCACCTATCTGGTTTTCGATCCGGTCTGCTACTCGCTGCTCTACAATTTCCTGGTCGGCTATCGCTTCTTCGACCTGGGTTTCGTGGTCATTTCGCCGCACATCGCCGCGATGGTGCTTGTCTTTCCCTGCACTTTCTTCGTGGGATTCTGGCTCAACCGTTACGTCGCTTTCCGCCGTTCGCCCGTCGGTGCCGGAGCGCAACTGTTCCGTTATCTGTTGTCGATCGTGGGGTCGATCCTGCTGACCTATGTCGGATTGAAGCTCTTCGTCGAGGTGTGCGGCATCTGGCCCACGCCCGCCAAGGTGATTACCACGCTGCTGACGACCGTATACAGTTTCCTTGCGGCCAAGTATTTCACCTTCCGCCACGCCGAAAAGGGTTGACCGTGCCGTCGGGTGCTGTCAGGGGAGTGGCTCGTAGTTGATTTCAGACTCCTCGTCCGTCCGCTCGATCTTCATGATGACCGGACGCAATCCGTCGTTGCAGGAGCAGATGGCCACACCCTCTTTCGTGATCCAGTCTCCGTAGTAGAATGTGCCGGCGCCGTGCGAAAGGGCGAAAACATATTGGTAGATGGCCTTCCAGGCCTCGTCGCAGAAACCTTCGGGTTTGGCATAGTCGGCGTAGAAAACCTGGCCTTCGCGCATCATGGGGCAGCGGGTGAATTCCGGCCCGGCATATTCACGCGCGAGATCCTCCTGGAGTGTCCGTTTCAGAATAGTGATTTTGCAACGTTTCATGAACGTATTGGGTTTGTTGTGAATTTCGATTGACGCGGGGGTATGGAATGACGGTTGGATAGGCGGAACTGGATCCCGATGGCTATCGCTGGTTCTCCTCGCGGAGCTTCTGCAGTTCGTACATCCGGTCGCGGAACTTCGCCGCTGCCAGGAAATCCAGCGACTTGGCGGCCCGTTCCATATTTTCGCGCGCCCGGTCGATCAGTTCGTCGAGATTTTCGCCCAGACCGGCAGTTGGGGTGCCGGCCGTATAGCCCTTCTGCACGTCGGCGGCCGTGGCGTAGTGCTCTTCCATGACGGGGTAGGCTGTCGGGATGCCGCCCTCCGCGGCTTCGCGTCCCGCCAGCAGCGCACTCGGCCCCGAACCGCTCTTCTGCGCCCGCCGCGGCAGCATCTCGTGCTCCATGTTGAAACGCACCTGCTTCTCGCGGCGGCGGTTGCTCTGCTCGATGGCGTAGCGCATCGACTCCGTGCAGGTGTCGGCGTAGAGGATCACGTTGCCCTGCGAGTGGCGCGCGGCACGCCCGGCGATCTGCGTCAGCGACCGCACGTTGCGCAGGAAACCCTCCTTGTCGGCGTCCAGAATCGCCACCAGCGCCACCTCCGGAAGGTCCAGACCCTCGCGCAGCAGGTTCACGCCCACCAGCACGTCGAACAGGCCGTTGCGCAGGTCCTCCAGGATCTGGATCCGCTCCAGCGTGTCGACATCCGAGTGGATGTAACGGTTGCGCACCCCCACGCGGTCGAAATATTTCGAGAGCTCCTCGGCCATCCGTTTGGTGATGGTCGTCACGAGCACCTTGTCGTCGTTCTTCACCCGCTTGTCGATCTCCTCGATCAGGTCGTCGATCTGGTTCAGCGTCACCCGCACCTCCAGCGGCGGGTCCACCAGCCCTGTGGGGCGGATCAGCTGCTCGGCAATCACCCCTTCGCTCTTCATCAGTTCCCAGTCGGCGGGCGTCGCGCTTACGTAGATCGAGGTACCCTGCAGCTGCTCGAACTCCGCGAAGGTCAGCGGACGGTTGTCCTTCGCCGCCGGGAGCCGGAAACCGTACTCCACGAGGTTCTCCTTCCGGGCGCGGTCGCCGCCGAACATCGCGTGGACCTGCGGCAGCGTCACGTGGCTCTCGTCCACGACCATCAGGTAATCCTTCGGGAAGTAGTCCAGCAGGCAGAAGGGCCGCGTTCCGGCGGCGCGTCCGTCGAAATAGCGCGAGTAGTTCTCGATCCCCGGGCAGTAGCCCAGCTCCTTGATCATCTCCAGGTCGTACTCCACGCGCTGCTTGATGCGCTGCGCCTCGACCATCCGTCCCGACTGCTCGAAGAACTCCACCTGCTTGCCCAGGTCGAGGTAGATCTGCTGCACGGCCGAATTGATGCGCTCCTTGGTCGTCACGAAGAGGTTCGTGGGGTAGAGCGTCAGTGCGTCGAGCGTCTGGATACGCTGACCCGTCACGGGATCGATCGACTGGATCGCCTCGATCTCGTTGTCGAAGAACATCACCCGGAAACACTGGTTCCCGAACTCGCCGAAGGCCGCCATGATGTCCACCGTGTCGCCGTTGACGCGGAACGTCGCTGGTTCCAGCTCGCGTTCCGTGCGGGTGTAGAGTGCCTCGACCAGTTTGTAGAGGAAGTGCTTGTAGCTGACGACCTGTCCCACCTCGATGTGGATCGCCGTGGCGTGGAAATCCGCCGGGTTGCCCGCGCCGTAGAGGCACGAGACACTCGACACGACCACTACGTCGCGCCGCCCCGAGAGGAGCGTCGCCACGGTCTGCAGGCGCATCTTCTCGATCTCGGCGTTGATCGATAGGTCCTTTTCGATATAGGTGTCCGTCGAAGGGAGGTAGGCCTCCGGCTGGTAGTAGTCGTAGTAGGAGACGAAGTACTCGACGGCATTTTCCGGGAAGAAGTTCCGGAATTCGCCGTAGAGCTGTGCCGCAAGGGTCTTGTTGTGGCTCAGGACCAGGGTCGGGCGGTTCAGTTGTGCGATGACGTTGGCTACCGTGAAGGTCTTGCCCGAGCCCGTGACACCCAGCAGCACGTTGTGCTTCGAGCCGTGGCGGATCGAGCCGACGAGCTGGGAGATGGCCTCCGGCTGGTCGCCCATCGGGGCGTAGTCCGATACGAGTTTGAAGTCCATGTTGCAAAGGTAATGATAAAATGAAACAGTTTTCAATTTCATACCGTTTTTCTGCGCCCGGCCGTGGTAGCCCGCCGCCTTCGGCATCGTCTGCAAATCTGACCCCCCCCCGCCATCTCGGGGTTTATTGCTTGGTCTCGGGATTTACTCCTCTATGCGGCCTTGCATATTGAAAACAATTTTCTACCTTTGTCTCGCTGAGCAATCAGCGGACATATTTGATGAAAGTGTTTTCGC
>CALUKL010000007.1 GCA_944321195.1 uncultured Alistipes sp. | reverse complement strand
GCAGCCAACGAAGCTACCGTCGCGGGGTCGCCCTGGGGCTTCACTACCCAGCGTTTTTCTATGGGCATACGAATTGTTATTTATATATTTCAACATTTAATTTCTCACTTAAAAATTTTACAACCAGTTTTTTGACCTCCTCCATGGGGACCTTGCGTCCGGTTTCGGAGAGGATCGATGCCACGCCGCGGTCGGTGAATCCGCAGGGGTTGATGCGCGAGAACCACCCGAGGTCGGTCGTGACGTTCAGGGCGAACCCGTGCATGGTAACATAACGCGACGAACGCACGCCTATTGCGCAGATTTTGCGCGGACGGCGGCTTTCGGGTTCGATCCAGACGCCCGAAGCACCGGGGATGCGGCCTGCGGTGATGCCGTATTGGGCGACGGTTCGGATGACGGCCTCCTCCAGTGCGTCGATGTAGTCGCGCAACCCGATTCCGATGCGTTCGAGGTCGAGGATCGGATAGCAGACCAACTGTCCGGGACCATGGAAGGTGATGTCTCCGCCGCGGTCGATGTGAAAGAACCGTGCGCCTGCAGCTTCGAGGGCTTCGCGGCTGACGAGCAGGTTTTCGGCGTGCCCACTCTTTCCGAGGGTGTAGACCGGCGGATGCTCGACCAGCAGCACCGTGCCGACATCGCCGGGGAGGTTTCCGGTTGCGGTTCCGCTCTCTCTGTCGGTTTTGGCTCCGGCCCCTGCTTCTGCTCCGGCCCCTGCCCCTGCTCCTGCTCCTGCTCCTGCTCCTGCTTCGTTCCCGGCTTTGGTCTCGGTTGGGGTTCCATTCCCGTCCCCGCCGAACCTGTTTTCGGCCCCGGAGCGTTTGCTGGCCAGGAGGGCGTCGAAGAGTTCCTGCTGGAGTTTCCAGCAGGTTTCGTACTCCATGGTTCCGAGATCCCGGCAGAGGGCTTTCATCGCTACAAACTCTTTACGCTACGCAGGGCTTCTTCGGCCATGTACGACGAGCGGACCAGCGGGGCGCTCGCGCAGTAGCTGAAACCCATTTCCAGCGCTTGAAGTCTGTACCATTCGAATTTTTCGGGAGTGATATACGCCGCAACGGGGTAGTGCTCCAGAGTCGGCCGAAGGTACTGACCAAGCGTTACGATCCTGACGCCCGCTTCGCGCAGGTCGTGCAGGGTCTGTAAAACTTCACCATCTTCTTCGCCGAGTCCGACCATCAGTCCGCTTTTCGTCACGACGCCCCGGCTGCTGAGGTAGCGCAGGGTCTCCAGACTCGTCCGGTACCTGGCCCGGGACCGGACCAGAGGGGTCAGTCGCTCGACGGTTTCGATGTTGTGCCCGATAATATCGGGCTTCGACGCGATGACCGTATCCAGCAGGTCGGGTTTTGCGTCGAGATCGGGAATAAGGAGCTCAATTACGGCGTCTGGGTTCTGAGCCCGGATGGCCTCCACGGTTGCGGCCCAATGGGCGGCGCCTCCGTCTGGGAGGTCGTCGCGGGTCACGGAAGTGACGACGACATACCTGAGTTTCATCAGCGAGACGCTTTCGGCGACCTGGCGGGGTTCCTCGGGATCGGGTGGCAGAGGATGTCCCGTTTTTGTGGCGCAGAAGCGGCAGCCGCGGGTGCAGATGTCTCCCAGGATCATGAAGGTTGCGGTCCTTCGGCTCCAGCATTCGGCCTGGTTGGGGCATCGGCCACTGCTGCAAATCGTGTGCAGGTTGTGTTTTTCGACGATTTGCCGCACTTCGGCCCATTCGCCTGTGCGGTGGAGTCGGATCTTCAACCATCCGGGTTTTTTGAGAACATCTACCTTGTCATGAAACTTCGGCATTTAAGTTCATTATTTTCCAATTGATGCAAAAATAGGAAAAATAATTGAGATTTCCCAATGATTGCGCCGTTCCCGGTGGGAATATCCCCTCGAAAAAGCCTCCGAATTTTTCTAAGGAGCCTTTTTTTGATCTATCTTTGCAGCGGTATACCCTTTTTGTCGGGGTTTCGCCCTTTTTGCGACGCTTCACGTTATGTGATTTATTTCAAGCATCTTTCATAGGCACCCGCAGGTTGTGCATTCGAAAATTCCGGTCTTTGCCGACCGTGTTCGGGGACTTTCCATGCTCTGATGCGACGGCTTGCGGCCGGGAGTTTTCGAAGTGTCGTTTTTTGAAATTTTGTGCCTGTGAAAAATCCACGATTGCGCTTGTGCGCCTGTCATCTTGTTGCGCGCATACGGGGTGAACGCCTCTTTTTTGCGCCCGATCTGCGACGCGAACTCGTTGCGGAGTTGCTGCGTGATGTTGCCCGGGGCTCCGGCGGTGAGGAATCCGAATCCGGTTTCGGCTTCGGAAAATCCCGATGCGGGGTCGAAGCCGACCGGCAGGCTTTTGCCTGGAGTGTGTCTCTCGAACGCCTCGGGGCGTTTTACCTCCGGACCGGTTTCGGGACAGCCGCATTCCGGGCTTTTCGGGCTGCGGCTTTGGCGGCCCTTTCGGGTGAGGAGTACGATCACGGGGAGGAGTCGCTTCCGGCGCGGTTTCTCCGGATCCGGTTTTATTGTCTGCTCGACCGCCTCGGGAGTTGCCTGGCTGCGGAGCCGCGGCTTCGGGCATTTGCGGCCGATCCGGAGCTTGTTTCCGAAGCCCGGCGACTCGGAGGCCGATACCTCTGAATCCCGGGTCTGAACCCTCTCTGTCCTGAGCTTGCCTCACCGTTGGGGCCGGAATTTCGCTCAGCCCGAACCGGCTCCCGCCTCCCGTTCCGAGCCTGAACCAGCCCCGTCTCCTTTCTCTGCGGGGCTTCAGGCTTTTCCCTTTTCCGGCCCTGAACCTTGTCTCCTCCCCTTCACCCTCTCCCTTCTCGCCTCCTCTCCGGACAAAAAGAAGCGACCCGATACCAACGGTATCGGGTCGCTCTGGTTAGGTTAGTTAGGTCAATGAGAGTGGGAGAACCCCACGTTTGATATACAAAAATAATCCGAATTTGAGGAAAAACCAAATATTTTCTAATATTTTTCTTAATCCGGGAACTTTAATTGGACAGATTGTAATTAAAAAATTTTAATTTATGGCGATTTTGTAAGTTTTTGATTAAAGGATGTGCTGCAATGCCTCTTCTTCCGCGACCTCTCCCAGCGGGGCCTGCGCCTCGGAGGGAAGGGCTGTAAGGTGTCGGTGACGGTAGGTTGCCGGGGTCATCTGGTACTCCTTCTTGAAGAGTTTGATGAAGTGCGACGTGTTGGGAAAGGTGCATTCATTGCCGATTTCGGAGATGGATTTCGACGTAGAAATGAGCAGCAGGCGCGAATGCATCAGCCGCTGCCGGATGTACCACTTGTGTGGCGGCATCTGGAAATGGCGGCGGAACTCTTTCTTGAAAGAGGTCAGCGAACGGTTGGTGAGTTTGGCGAGCTCCTCGATCGAAATGTCCTTGAAGATATGGTCGTAGACGGTCTGTTCGAAATTCTCCCTGGCGCTGTCGACATTGCTCAGCAGCTTGCTTTTGATGCAGCAGTCTTCGTGTGAGGAGATCAGATAGATCAATTCGGTCATCTTGATATTCTCGGCCGTTTCGTCGTGTCGGAACTCCTCGTCGCGCAGGTAGTTGTTCGTATTGATGAAAAAGTTGCGCAGGGCGTTCCAGGCGGGCATGTGGACCTGGCTGCGGTTCCGGCAGTTTTCGCACGAATGTTCGTTCGAAATGTTCAGTCCGTAGGTGATGTTCAGGTGCATGAGGATGCGCTGGAGGTCTTCGGGCGTATAGTAGAAGAGCACCTGTTCGAAGGGTTGGCCGCCTTCGGGGCAGTTTTCGATGTAGTGGTGACCGATTCCGAGGTAGAAGACGTCTCCGCGGGTGAGGGTCTGGCGTTTGTCTCCGTCGTAGATGTACTTGGTTCCGCGGAGGATGTAGCCGATGGCGTACCGGGACAGGACCTGGGTTCGGATTCCGTTGTGAAGCGACTCTACGTACTTCACGATCATCGGTTGTTGAACCGACGACGAATTCATTGAATTCTTCATGTTAATTGTATATTAGGTTTTTTGGAACAAAGCGTTGCGTCACTTTTGTTCGTTTTCAAATATACAATTAAAACTTTCCAATCTACTATATTGAATAGCATATTTGGACATAAATAGTAAAATATGACTATTTATGTTATGATTTAGACTAAATATGTTATTGTAATATAACGATTGCGACCGTCGCGGTGAGCAACAGGATGTAGACGGTCAACGACAGGGTCCGGTGAATCCGGACGAAAAGGAAGGGCAGGAGAACGGCGGAGGGGATGGCTGTGAGTTGAGTGATGGCGGGATTCGCCGCGGGGTTGCAGGCTGCCGGAATATTCAGGAGCAGCAGACAGGTGAAGAAGATGAAGATGGCTCGTGATCTGGTTCCCACGGCGTAGATGTCCGAGAGGAAATAGAAGAGGGCTGTCAGATCGAGCAGGAGGATCCCGCCGAGCAGGAAGAGTTCCCGGCCGGGGATTGCGAGGACTGTCGCAAGGGGGGCGCCGGTTGTAATGAGCCCGTATCCCCGGAGGAGCGGGTCGATGAAATCACCTCCGGCGCCCCAGTTGAGATAGCAGAACGTGAGGATCGGGAGGAGGAGTCCGGCGATTGCGACGACGGTTTCGCGCAGGGTCCGCCGGAAGAGAGCGACGGCCAGTGGCAGGATCAGCACGAACGGCAGGGCTGCCGGGACAATGAGCATCAGGATTCCGAGGTAGAGCGAGGCTCGGAACAAGGCGTCGAATCCGTATCCGTTGCAGAACGAACGGGCGTAGTTCCTGGAGGCGAGGGCCAGGAGTGTTGCGGCCGTGAGTGTGGTCAGGAAACTCTCTTTGTCGAGCAGGCCCGCGGTGATTGCGCCGTAGAGCGGAATGGCCAGGCAGGTTCCGACGGAGTAGAGGTTGTAACGTACTGTCAGGCGTCCGAGGCTCATGCCGACGAAGAGGATCAGGAACCCTCCGATCCAACGTGACCATCCGGGGCAGGCTGCCTGGAATCGGGCAAGCAGTTCCGCGGGGGTTGATAGGGCCAGCTCTCCGCCAGTCGGGGACGGATTCCCGACGGGGAGATCTCCGGCGGGCGATCCGGCGCTCCACATCGCAAAGGCCGCAAGTGCGACAAGCGTCAGGAAAGCCGGGACAAGGGTTTGCCGTGCGATGTTGAACTTCATGGCCGGAATCTTTTTTTCGAAGGCAAAATTAACGAAAAAGCGGAATATTGCCTAACTTTGTCATAATCGTTTGTCGGCCTTGGCGGAGCTTTTCTCCGGAGAGGTTCCGCGGGTGAGGTGCGAAATGCCGATGGCGTCGGCTTCTTGTTTTTGCGATTGGAATGCCATGTTGGAGAATCAGTATCAATACGAACTGTTGGAAGCCGGTTGCGATGAGGCCGGTCGGGGATGTCTGGCCGGTCCGGTCTTTGCGGCTGCGGTGATTCTCCCGCGGGATTTTCACGATCCGTTGCTGAACGATTCGAAGCAGATGACCGAGCGGAACCGCGACAAACTCCGGTCAATCATCGAACGGGAGGCGCTTGCCTGGGCCGTGGAGGCGGTTTCGGCGGCCCGGATCGACGAAATCAACATTCTGAATGCGTCGTTCGAGGGGATGTCGCTGGCGGCGGCGCGGCTCGATCCGGCTCCGGAATTTCTGGCGATCGACGGCAACCGGTTCCGGACGCGGTTGGAGATTCCGTGGAAGTGCATTGTCAAGGGGGACGGGAAGTATGCGGATATTGCTGCGGCGTCGGTGCTTGCCAAGACGCACCGGGATGAGTATATGCGCCGTCTGGCCGAGGCGTATCCGCAATACGGTTGGTTGAAGAACAAGGGCTATCCCACGCGGGAGCATCGGCTGGCGATTCGCAAGTACGGGTTGACTCCCCATCATCGGCTGACGTTCAATCACGAGATCGACCAGTTGGAGTTTCCTTTTTGATCCCTTTTCGTTCCGGGGCTTTCCCCCCCCTCCTCCTCTTGAATAAAAAAGCAGACCCCTTTCGAGGTCTGCTTTTCAGAATATCCTTCGGGTTGTTACTGGAACTGGTATCCCAGCGATTTCGAAGCCGCATAGGAGATCTTCAGCGCGTTTGCACGCCGGAGTTCCTGCTTGACATCGGTCACGATACCCATCTTCGTAGCCTGGTCGGCCTTGAGGCAGATGGTCATCGAGGCACGGTCCGCTTCGCTGAGCTTGTCGCGTTCTGCAGCGACGAAGTCCAGGATGTCCCGGGTGGATTTGTAGGAGTCGTTCAACTGGATGCGGGGCGCGGTACCGAACTTGGCCTGCATCGACAGGGAGGGGGGACCGATGTGGATGTAGCTGACGAGAGATTTCTTCTCCAGCTTCTGGATTTCGGTAGCCTCCGGGAGCTTGTATCTTACGAGCAGTTCCTGATCACGCATGGTCGTGGAGACCATGAAGAAGAAGAGGATCATGAAGATCACGTCAGGAAGCGAAGCGGTCGAGATAGCGGGGACTTCTTTTTTGTCTCCCGTCT
>CALUKL010000006.1 GCA_944321195.1 uncultured Alistipes sp. | reverse complement strand
CGCATTTCGCCAATTTTTTTGCAAAGATAGGAAAATATTCCTACTTTTGCACCCCGGGTGAGTCTTACACGACCAGCTCCCGCAGAATCCCCCAGGCGAGGAATCGAGCAAGGGTATGCGGTCGTAGCGGTGCGATGCAAGTAGCTCACCCTTTTTTTATGCCTTGCGGCGTCCGGACAGAATCCGGGCGCCGTTTTTCATGAGAGGTGTGGGGGGCTTTTTCGGGAGCAGGAGGTGCGACGGAGGGGGCCGGGCGTTTTTTCCGCAAGGGAAGGGGCTATTCAGGCACCTTTTCCGGGCAGACAGCAGGCGGGGTCACACCCGTGCGGCACGCCGGGCCCGATCGGCCGCCTCGCGGGCCTGCAGCAGCGGCAGGTGGCGCTTGACATGGATCCAGAGCATCCGCAGAAAACCCAGCGCCAGGGGCTCGTCGTAGACCATGCGGCGCATCCAGCGGCAGGCCCACCAGCGGCGCAGCCGGAACCAGATGCCGGGCAGCCGTCGTCCGGGAACCGGGCCCGAAAACGGAGGATGCAGGACGGCTTCCAGTATCCGGCGTTCGAGCCGGGGGTCCCGACGGACCGGCGGAAGGAGATCGGCATCGAGCCCCAGGAAGCCGATGCAGACCCCCTGGAAACCATCGACGAAGGAGTGCATCCCCGACTTCCGGACGGCAGACTGCACGACCGGCCAGTCGATGCGGTCGTGGCAGGCCGCGACGAATCGCATCCAGTCGGCGAAGTGCCGCAGGCCGATGGCGCCCCCCGCGAAGTGTCCGGCAGCGTGGCGCAGCAGGAAGAGGGCATTGAAGGTCGCCGGAGGAAGGTAAACCCGCGTATCCCCCACTTCTACAAACTCCCCGGGGTGTGCGGCAAGGTGCTTGAGCAGCCGTTCGAGACGGCGGTTCGAGGCGCAGGTGCGCGTATTGAGGAAATCGTAGTGGTTTTCGACGGGAATATCGTCGAGCCGGAAGGTCGTGTGGTGCTCCTTCTGCGTGTCGACCTCTATGCCCAGTTCCCGGGCGAGGGCCGCATCGCCCCCGGGCTGGTGCCCGAAGAGCCAGATGTCGACATCCCCGCACGGGCGGTGCTCCGGAACCGGATAGCAGCGGCTCAGCCCGCACCCCTTGAGCAGCATCATCGGAATGCCGTGCCGGGCATAGAACGCCGCCAGCCGGGCGACGGCCCGGTACTGCCGCCGCCAGCGCCGCTCGACCCGCACGGTCTCGAACGCCCACCGAAGGCGCAGCGCCTTCGGAGGCTGCTGCTCCGCGGGAAGCCGCTCCAGCTCCTCCCAGAGCAGGGCCAGGACCCCCTGTTGCGCCGCCAGCCCGTAGAGCCGCTCCCAGGCGGCGGCATCGCACGCCGCCAGCCGCCGGGAATCCTCGGGAGACCCCCACAAGGCCCGGCGCAGCAATTGAATCAAAAGGTTTTCCGGATCGTTCTTTTCCATGTCGGGATTCGGGACCCACCCCACCGGCTCCCGGTTTCGGGGCCCGGACAGCGGCATTCCGGGAGCTGCACTCCGCAAGAATCGCGCCCGAACCTCACGATCTTCCGGGAAAACGACAAATATTTCCCCAATCGGAAATAAAAAGCTATCTTTGTTCGATTGAAAAAACACACTATGAAAGGTATCGTCCTGGCCGGAGGCTCCGGCACCCGCCTATATCCCATCACCAAGGGCGTGAGCAAACAGCTCCTCCCGATTTACGACAAGCCGATGGTCTACTACCCCATTTCGGTGCTGATGCTGGCCGGGATCCGCGACATCCTGCTGATCTCGACCCCCACGGACCTCCCGGGATTCCAGCGCCTGCTGGGCGACGGGTCCGATTTCGGCGTGCGGATGAGCTACGCCGAGCAGCCCTCGCCCGACGGACTGGCCCAGGCCTTTCTGATCGGGGAGGAGTTCATCGGAAAGGATTCGGTCTGCCTGATCCTCGGCGACAACATCTTCCACGGTTCCGGGTTCACGGGAATACTCCGCGAGGCCGTCCGCACCGCCGAGGAGGAGTCCAAGGCCACCGTCTTCGGCTACCGCGTCGAGGACCCCGAGCGCTACGGAGTCGCCGAATTCGATGCCGCCGGAAACTGCCTCTCCATCGAGGAAAAACCCGAAAAGCCCAAATCCAACTACGCCGTCGTGGGGCTCTACTTCTATCCCAACAAGGTCGTCGAGGTGGCCAGGAGCATCAGGCCTTCGGCCCGCGGCGAACTGGAGATCACCTCCGTGAACCAGGCCTTCCTCCACGACGGTGAACTCAAGGTCCAGACCCTGCAGCGCGGATTCGCCTGGCTCGACACCGGCACACACGACTCGCTGGCCGAAGCCTCGATCTTCGTCGAGGTGATCGAGAAGCGGCAGGGGCTGAAGATCGCCTGTCTGGAAGGAATCGCCTACCGCAACGGCTGGATCTCGGCCGGGAAGGTCCGCGAAGTCGCCCGCCCGATGCTCAAGAACCAGTACGGACAGTACCTGTTGAAACTCATCGACGAAAAATAAGACGAAAACAATCCGCATGAACGTTCTGAAAACCGATATAGAAGGGGTCGTCATCATTGAACCCCGCATCTTCCGCGATGACCGCGGCTACTTCTTCGAGTCGTTCTCGCAGCGCGAGTTTCAGGAGAAGGTTTGCAATACGGTTTTTGTCCAGGACAACGAGAGCAAATCGAGTTACGGCGTGCTCCGCGGGCTGCATTTCCAGAAACCGCCCCATGCGCAGTCGAAACTCGTCCGCGTCATCAAGGGGGCCGTGCTGGACGTCGCCGTCGATATACGCCGCGGGTCCCCCACCTTCGGACAGCATGTCGCCGTGGAGCTCTCGGGCGACAACCACCGCCAGCTCTTCATCCCCCGGGGATTCGCACACGGATTCAGCGTCCTGACCGACGAGGTGGTATTCCAGTACAAGTGCGACAACTTCTACGCCCCGCAGTCGGAAGGCGCCCTGGCCTGGAACGACCCCGATCTGGCAATCGACTGGCGGATCCCGGCCGACAAGCTCCTCCTCTCGGAGAAGGACCGGCATCACTGCCGCCTGCGCGATGCCGAATGGCTCTTCGATTACCGCGAAAAACGCTATTAAACGATGAACATACTTGTCACAGGGGCCAACGGACAATTGGGACGCGAGATGCAGCGCCTCGGAGCCGTCTCGCCCAACAATTACCTCTTCACGGATGTCGCCGAACTCGACATCACGGATGCCGCCGCCGTGCGTGCGTGCGTCGCGGAGCACGGCATCGACGCCATCGTCAACTGCGCGGCCTACACCAACGTCGAACGGGCCGAGGAGGACGAGGCGGCCGCCGATCTCCTGAACCGCCAGGCCGTGGAGAACCTCGCCCGGGCCGCAGCCGAAGCCGGAGCCCTGCTGGTTCACGTATCGACGGACTACGTATTCGACGGCCGGGCCTCGGAACCCTACACCGAGGAGTCACCGACAGCGCCGCTCGGAGCCTACGGGCGCACGAAACGAGCCGGAGAGGAGGCCGTGGTGAAGGCCGGCTGCCGCTACCTGATCCTGCGCACGGCCTGGCTCTACTCCGAATACGGGAACAACTTCCTGAAGACCATGCTCCGCCTCACGGCCGAACGCGAATCGCTGAACGTGGTCTTCGACCAGGTGGGGACCCCGACCTACGCCGGAGACCTCGCCCTGGCGATCTTCTCGATCCTCGAAGGGGGCCTCGACCGCGGGAACGAAGGCATTTACCACTTCTCGGACGAGGGCGTCTGCTCGTGGTACGACTTCGCCGTGGAGATCGCCCGGGCCGCGGGCCGCGACCGGTGCCGGATCGCACCCTGCCGCACCGCGGAGTATCCCACCAAAGCCCCCCGCCCGGCCTACTCGGTGCTCGACAAAAGCAAACTCAAACAAACGTTCGGCATCGAGATCCCCCACTGGCGCGAATCGATGTTCTACTGTCTGAAACGACTCCAAAGAGAGAACGCATGAAAAGGAACATTCTGATTACGGGAGGTGCCGGATTCATCGGCTCGCACGTCGTGCGGCTCTTCGTCACGAAGTATCCCGACTACCGGATCGTCAACCTCGACAAACTGACCTACGCCGGCAATCTGGCCAACCTGCGCGACATCGAGCAGCGGCCGAACTACACCTTCATCAAGGGCGATATTTGCGACTACGAGGCCCTGCAAGCGCTGATGGCACAGTACGAAATCGACGGCATCATCCATCTGGCGGCCGAGAGCCATGTCGACCGTTCGATCCGCGACCCGTTCACCTTCGCGCGGACCAACGTCCTGGGGACGCTCTCGCTGCTGCAGGCTGCCCGGGGGTACTGGGAGTCTCGGCCCGAAGGCTATGCGGGGAAGCTCTTCTACCACATCTCGACCGACGAGGTCTACGGAGCCCTGGAACTGACGCATCCCGAAGGGGTCGAGCCTCCGTTCACGACCACCGCCTCGTCGTCGGAGCACCACCTGGCCTACGGCACCGACTTCTTCTACGAAACCACGAAGTACAACCCCCACAGCCCCTATTCGGCCTCGAAGGCGTCGAGCGACCATTTCGTGCGTGCATACCACGACACCTACGGAATGCCGACCCTCGTGACCAACTGTTCGAACAACTACGGCCCCTATCAGTTCCCGGAGAAGCTGATTCCGCTCTTTATCAACAACATCCGCCATCGCAAGCCGCTGCCTGTCTACGGCCGCGGCGAGAACGTCCGCGACTGGCTGTTCGTGGAGGATCACGCCCGGGCGATCGACCTGATTTTCCACCGCGGGAAGGCGGCCGAAACCTACAACATCGGCGGCTTCAACGAGTGGAAGAACATCGACCTGATCAAAGTCGTCATCCGCACGGTGGATCGTCTGCTCGGACGCCAGGAGGGTGAAGACCTGGATCTGATCACCTACGTGACAGACCGTCCGGGGCATGACATGCGTTATGCGATCGATTCGTCGAAGTTGCAGCGCGAACTGGGCTGGGAGCCCTCGCTGCAGTTCGAGGAGGGGATTGAAAAGACCGTGCGCTGGTATCTGGACAATCAGGCGTGGATGGACAACATCACCTCGGGCGAATACGAGAAGTATTACGAGGAGATGTATCGGAATCGCTGAAAAAAACTCAGAAGGGCCTGGCCGAATAACAGGTCAAGACCGCACCGTCCCGGGAGGCGCGAAGAGGGAGGGGAGGTGGAGGAAAGAGGAAATCAGGAGAGACCCGAAGCGGTCGGAGGCCGGATCTCAAACACAAAAAGATCGTGGTAAAAACCACGATCTTTTTTTGGAATCAGACTACAAGCCTACTCGGCCGGCTCGGCGGCAGGAGCCTCCGCAGCAGGAGCCTCTGCAGCAGCGGGATCGGCAGCCGGTACGGCCTGCGGAATCGCAGCCGGGATTTCGGTCTCAAGCTGCTCCTGCAGGGTCTTTGCGTCCTTGACAATCTCGGAGTTACTCTCGGCAACCTTCGAACGGTCCATGGCCAGCGTGGCAACCAGGCTCAGCACGACAATGGCAATGGCCATCGCCCAGGTAAACTTCTCCAGGAAGTTCGTCGTCTCGCGCACACCCATCACCTGATTCGAAGCTCCGAAGTTCGCAGCCATCCCGCTCTTGGGGTTCTGCACCAGCACGGCGAGAATCACCAGAACACTCGCTACAAGGATCAGCGCAATGCAAATCGTGTATAACATATCCTCAAATTTTAATTATTGTTCTCCGTTTTGCGAATTAGCTCGGCAAAGTAAACACTTTTTTCGGGATTTCGCAAACTTAATTTGCGATAAATCGACAAGGCACGCTCCCGAAGCCCCTGGGCAAGATAGATTTCGGCCAACTCCTCGCTGACCAGTTCGTCCTCCTCGTCCCAGTCGGGCTGCAAACGGACCTCACCGTCGGGTTCGCCCTCCTCGGCCACGATCCGCAGGTCGCGTTCCTGCAGGAAGGTGTCGATGATCTCCTCCGAGGAGCGCCGGAGCAGGTCCGCGGCATCCACGGTCTGCCGCCGCAGCGAGCTCTCCGTGCGCCAGGGCGCCAGCAGCGTCACCACCGGATCGGGCTCTCCCGTCACACGCTCGCGCAGCACCCGCAGCGGTACGAACCACGGCGTCGCAGCCACGGCCGCGTCGAGTTCCGCCCGCGAAAGCCCCTCCGGTCCGGTTCCCCCGGCCGAAGCCGCCACCGCATCCGGAAGTGCACGCCCCGCCGCCGCGGAGATCAGTTCGTGTTTCAGATCCCCCATGCCGCTACCAGTTGGAGGCCGAAGCCTGGAAAATATCGGTTACGATCTTGTCCACGATCTCGGGGATGAGCGTACTCTCGACCTCGGTCAGCAGTTGCGTCGACTCGTAGTCCTCGTAAGCTGAGAAGGTGCGGTTGAACGACGCCTTCTCGTCCAGGGCGTTCGTGAAGCGCACCTTGACCGTAATCGTCAGGCGGTTCAGCAGCGCGAAGTCGTCACTCGACACCGAAGCCGTCGTCGAGGTGTAGTTGGTGATCTCGCCCTCGAAGGCGAAATCGCCCCCTTCGTCGACCTGCATCAGCCGCGTGCGGCGCGAGAACATGTCCACAAGGGCTTCCGTGAGCGTCGAGCTCAGGATCGGCGAGACCATCGTGGCGTTGTTCGGGAAGTAGGCCACCGAGAAGGTTCTGGCGTCGGGCGGAATCGAGGCCCCCGACAGCGAGTATTTGATCGACACGCCGCAGGCCGTCAGCAGAGACAACCCCAACGCGGCAACCGTGAGTTTCAAACCCTTTCCTTTCAACATTTCTTATATCATTTCCTGGCGAGTCAGACATCCTCGATGCCCAGCTCCTTGATCTTCCGGTATAATGTCCGCTCCGACATGAACAGCTCCGCGGCAGCCTCCCTGCGGCGTCCGTTGTTGCGCTTCAGCGCCCGGATGATCTGCTCGCGCTGCACGTCCGCCTTGGTCTTCTCACGCGGAGGCTCGTCGGTCACCTCCTCGCTCTCGGCATAGACCGGAGCCGTCGGGTGTTCATAAACCGGGGTTGCGGGCTGCCCGAACGACGGCCCCGCCGGCTGCCCGTAGGCCCCCGGGGTCTGGACCGCAGGGACGTAACGCCCCTGCGTCGCGGTCGGCAGCAACGCCCGGATGTCGTGCGGCGGCTCCGCAGCCACCCCGCCGCCCCGCATCAGCTCCGCCATCATGCGCTTCAGGTCGTTGATGTCGGCCCGCATGTCGAAGAGCACCTTGTAGAGCAATTCCCGTTCCGTGGACATCGTGTTGTCGTCCATCCGGGGCGCTCCCGGGGCAGCCATCGCCGTCCCGCCCTCCTGCGGCGGAAGGTATTTCGACAGCACCTCGGGGGTGATGACCCGCACCTGCTCGATGGCCGAAATCTGCTCCGCCACGTTCTTCAGTTGCCGGATGTTGCCCCGCCAGTAGTAGTTTTTCAGCATCTCGCGCGCCGCATCGTCGAGCGTCACGGCCGGCATCCGGTACTGCACGGCCACATCCGCCGCGAACTTGCGGAACAGCAGCGGAATATCCTCGGGACGTTCGCGCAGCGCCGGAACCGCAATGGGCACCGTGCCCAACCGATAGTAAAGGTCTTCGCGGAAACGCCCCGCCCTGATGGCGTCCGGGAGGTCGACGTTCGTGGCGGCAACCACCCGCACGTTGGTCTTCTGGACCTTCGACGAACCCACGCGGATGAACTCCCCACTCTGCAGCACGCGAAGCAGGCGCGCCTGCGTCGAATGGGGCAGTTCGGCCACCTCGTCCAGGAAGATCGTCCCGCCATCGGCCTCCTCGAAGTAGCCCTTCCGGGCCTCCACGGCCCCCGTGAAGGCACCCTTCTCGTGTCCGAAAAGCTCGGAGTCGATCGTCCCCTCGGGGATCGCCGCACAGTTCACGGCGATATATTTGTTGTGCTTGCGCGCCGAGTAGGCATGGATCACCTGCGGGAAGAACTCCTTGCCCACTCCGCTCTCGCCCGTCACCAGGACCGTCAGGTCCGTGGGCGCCACGCGCAGAGCAACCTCCAGCGCCCTGTCCAGCAACGGAGAGGTGCCGATGATGCCGAAGCGTTGTTTTACGGTCGTTATTTCTGTCATTTATCCTTGCGCGGATTATCCGTTCGTTCTATTCGGGTTGTGCCGAGGAGGCTCCGGAATCATCCGGAGTTGCTGTTTCCGAAGCCGCGGCTGCAGGCAGTTCGATATACTCCGTTTCGACCTGCTGCTCCCGGGCGTCGTTCCAGAGCCCGTAGGCAATGGCCCCGAGGGCCAGGATCGCCACGAAGACCCCGATCCAGATGAACCAGTCGCCCCGACGGCGCGGAGCCCGGTCGACATAGGTGTAGGCATCGGTGTTCTTCGGCGGCTTGCCGTAGCGGAGCCCCCGCACCGAAGGGTCGGGATTCATCTTCGCGGAACGCGATATGTGCGGTTCGGCAAAGGCCGTGCGCACCGCCTCGGCAACCCGCTCGGAGTGCAGATGCGAAGCCCGCGGAGCGTCCTGCGGTTCGGTATCGGAAGTCTCCGACGCCGCACCGGATGCCGCGTCCGCCGCCGAAACCACGGAGGTTGCAGGGGCCGCAGGGGCCGAAACAGCCGCTTCCACCGCCGTTTCGGGATCCGGCCGGTGCGGATGCGGGTCGTACCGGAAAGCGATCGTCCCGTTGGGCCCGGGGCCGAGGGTTCCGAAACCCTCCAGGCGGTACTCCCCGCCGCGCTCCACGGCGTGCCGGACCTCGAAGACCAGGCGGTCGATCTCGCCCGCGGCCTCCAGGTCGTTCAGTCCCCGTTCGCGCAGCAGCCCCCGCAGTACGCCGTCGTCGCGTTTGAGCAGTTCCGAGAAGAGGATGCTCCGGCCCGGCTCCTTGACGATGAACGTCCCGAGCTGGGGGATGACGAGCCGTTTGTGCGACTCCAGATATTGCGTTAAGACTGCTATCAGCACGATCGAATCTACTTTTGAATCCGGCTCCAAAATTACCTTTTTTCAAAGAAAAAACCAAAATCTCCCGCAGTTTTTCAAAATAATCCGGCAAAGTGTTGGTTATACGAAAAATATTCGCCTACTTTGCATCCCGAAATTTCGGAAAATCCGGACGAGCTACTTCCGTCAAAATTCAGCAATGTAGCCGAGCCGGATTGGAAAAATATCACGAAACCGGCCATGAAAGACAAGTACATCGATCTGATCGAACAGTCGTTCGACTTCCCGCAGGACGAGTTCTCCGTCGAGGACAACGAGCTCAATTTCCACGACATCCCCCTCATGGAACTCATCAAACAGTACGGAACTCCGCTCAAGATCACCTACCTGCCGAAGATCTCCCAGCAGATCAACCGCGCCAAGCGCATGTTCAACGTGGCGATGGCCAAGGTCGACTACAAGGGGTCGTACAACTACTGCTACTGCACCAAGTCGAGCCACTTCTCCTTCGTGCTCGAAGAGGCCATGAAGAACGACATCCACCTCGAGACCTCCTCGGCCTACGACATCCATATCATCAACGCCCTCTACGACAGCGGCATCATCGACAAGGACCGGTACATCGTCTGCAACGGATTCAAACGCCCGCAGTATGTCGAGAACATCGCCCAGCTCGTCAACGACGGGTTCACCAACACGATCCCCGTGCTGGACAACAAGGAGGAGCTCGACCTCTTCGAGGACGCCTTCACCAAGAAGTGCAAGGTCGGAATCCGCATCGCCTGCGAGGAGGAGCCCAAGTTCGACTTCTACACCTCGCGCCTCGGAATCCGCTACAACGACATCGTCGCCTTCTACAAGGCCAAACTCAAGAACAGCAAGAAGTTCCAGCTCAAGATGCTGCACTTCTTCATCAATACCGGCATCAAGGACACCGCCTACTACTGGAACGAGCTGTCGAAGTGCATGAACGTCTACTGCGAACTCAAGGCCATCTGCCCCGAGCTCGACAGCCTCAACATCGGCGGCGGTTTCCCGATCAAGAACTCCCTGAACTTCGAGTACGACTACGAGTACCTCACCGAGGAGATCGTCGCCCAGATCAAGAACATCTGCCAGCGAAACGGCATCGAGGAACCCAACATCTTCACCGAATTCGGGTCGTTCACCGTGGGCGAAAGCGGCGCCGCGCTCTACTCGATCGTCAACCAGAAACAACAGAACGACCGCGAGAACTGGTACATGATCGACTCGTCGTTCATCACCACGCTGCCCGACACCTGGGGCATCAACCAGCGCTACATCATGCTCGCCGTCAACAACTGGGACAAGGAGTACCAGCGCGTGCTGCTGGGCGGACTGACCTGCGACAGCGAGGACTTCTACAACTCGGAGTGCCACTCGAACGCCATCTTCCTCCCGAAACTCGAACCCGGGAACACGCAGTACATCGGATTCTTCCACACGGGAGCCTACCAGGAGTCGCTCGGCGGATTCGGAGGCATCCAGCACTGCCTGATCCCCGCCCCGAAGCACATCATCATCGACCGCGACAAGTCCGACAACGAATACTACACGCGGCTCTTCGCCAAGGAGCAGTCCTACCGCTCGATGCTCCGCATACTCGGATACTGATCCGCGACCGGCCCGCACGGACATCCGCGGCCCTGCCCCGTCACACCCGAAATGCCCCCATCCTCCACCGGACGGGGGCATTTTCCCGTCCGAACACATCAAACACGCCCGGAGAGGGCGCTGTTTCCGGAAATTTTCGTATCTTCGGCGGCAAAACGACCCGACACACCATGAATCAGCGTTTCCGGAACCGGTGGACGGCACTCCTCCTTGCAGGCGTGGCCATGGGCTGCATTCCGTTCGCAGCGCCCGCCGCGCCGCCGCAGCCCGTCCCCTCCGACACGCTCCCAAGCGAATACCGACGCGGTTACGAAGCCGGGTACCGCGCCGCGAAAGCCGAAACGGAGAGAGCGACCCGAAGAAGTGAGAAGGACCCCAAGAACGGAACTCCCGGCCAATACACCCGCAATCCGACGGGCGTGCGTTTCCCGCGCGACACCTCCGCCGCGGGGCCGCGCTTCATGCACCGCCTCAGCGCGGAGTTCCGGCCCGAATACATCTTCCCCACGAACCCCTTCCTCAAGCGCGAAAACCGGACCGGACAACCCATCGACCTCTCCCTGTCGGGCCATTTCCGCTACTCGTTCCAGTTCCGGCCCGGCTCGACCCCCGACCGCATCTACGGAGGCGTCTACCAGGGCCTCGGCGTCGCCTACTACGACTTCCAGCGCCCCGACGAAATCGGGAATCCCACGGCGGTCTACCTCTTCCAGGGAGCCCGCATCGCACGGCTCGCTCCCCGGCTCACGTTCGACTACGAGTGGAATTTCGGGCTCTCGTTCGGATGGAAGCCCTACGATCCCGAAACCAACCCCAACAACAAGATGATGGGGTCGAAGGTCAACGCCTACCTCAACCTCGATTTCCTGTTCAAATGGCGGATCATGCGCGAGGTGGACCTCACGGCCGGCATCTCCCTCACCCACTTCTCCAACGGAAACACCAAGTACCCCAATGCCGGGCTCAACACCGTCGGCGGCCGGGCCGGACTCTCCTACAACTTCGGAAGACGGACCCCCGAAACCGAACCGAGGGCCTTCATCCCCGCATTCCCGCGTCATGTCAGTTACGATCTGGTGCTCTTCGGGTCGTGGCGGCGCAAGGGAATCGAGGTCGGAGACAAGCAGTATGCCGCTCCGGACGCCTATACGGTCGTGGGGTTCAACTTCGCCCCGATGTACAATTTCGGCTACAAGTTCCGCGCAGGCGTCTCGCTCGACGGCGTCTACGACGGCAGCGCCAACGTCATCCCCACCGACCAGATCTCCGACGGAGGATTCGCTCAGGTCGAGACCGTCGATCCGGGGTTCGACCGCCAGATCGCACTCGGCGTCTCGGCCCGCGGAGAGTTCGTCATGCCCTACTTCAACATCGGCATCGGACTGGGTGTCAACGTCCTGCACAAGGGCGGCGACCTCAGGTCGTTCTACCAGATCCTGGCGCTGAAGGTCGCCGTGACGCACAGTTCGTTCATCCACATCGGCTACAGTATGCGGGATTTCCACATGCCCAACTACCTGATGCTCGGCGTCGGATACCGTTTCAACAACCGCTATCCCCGCCACCGCTGACGAAACAGGCCCGGATGCCACAGATCCAGGATAGCCCGGATGCCGCAGTTCCAGGATGGTCCGGATGCCGCAGTTCCAGGATGGTCCGGATGCCGCAGATCCAGGATGGCCCGGACGGCCCGAAATTTGGCAATCCCCCCGACAAACACTATCTTTGCCGAAAACTGCCGAACGATGCAAATCTCGAAAGCCGAATTCAAATGCTCGTCGGAGCGCATTGCACAGGTCCCGAAGGACACACTCCCCGACATCGCCTTCATCGGGCGGAGCAACGTCGGGAAGTCGTCGCTCATCAACCTCCTCACCGGACGCCAGGGCCTGGCCAAAGTCTCCGGAACCCCCGGCAAAACCCGCCTGATCAACCACTTCCGCATCAACGACGCATGGTATCTGGTCGACCTCCCGGGTTACGGATACGCCCGCACCTCGAAGGTCCAGCGGGGTGAATTCTCGAAACTCATCACCGATTACGTCCTCCGCTGCGAAAAACTCCACTTCCTCTTCGTGCTGGTCGACATCCGACTCGAACCCCAGCGCATCGACCTGCGCTTCATCGAGATGCTCGGCGAAAACGGAGTGCCCTTCGGAATCATCTTCACCAAGGCCGACAAACTCTCCAAAACCCAGCGCGAAAAGAGTGTCGAACGCTTCCGGACGGCGCTCTCCGAACAGTGGGAGGAACTGCCGCCCATGCTGGTCAGCTCCTCGGAACGGGGACTCGGACGCGACGAAATCCTGGATTTCATCGATTCCATCCTGAAAGTTTAATTTTTGTTGATAATTAGCGCCCCCCGGGGCGCATTTTTTCATCCTATTGTCCTATCTTTGCAACGTCAAAATCCCCGTAACCTATGGCTATCCACAAAATCAAAATCTTTTCCGGCCGCGGCTCGGAATACCTCGCCAAAAAGATCGCCGCAAGTTTCGGCACCACACTCGGTCAGGTCGAAGTGCTGCGATTCAGCGACGGCGAATTCCAGCCCTGCTACAACGAATCGATCCGCGGCTGCACGGTATTCATCATCCAGTCGACCTTCCCGCCCTCGGACAACCTCATGGAGCTGCTCATGATGATCGACGCCGCACGCCGCGCATCGGCTTACAAGGTCGTCGCCGTGATGCCCTACTTCGGCTGGGCCCGCCAGGACCGCAAGGACCGACCCCGCGTGCCGATCGGAGCCAAACTGGTAGCCAACCTCCTGATGGCCGCAGGCGTCGACCGCGTGATGACCATGGACCTCCACGCCGACCAGATCCAGGGTTTCTTCGATGTCCCCGTCGATGCCCTCTACGCCAGCGGCATTTTCGTCCCCTACATCAAGAGCCTCAACATCGAGGACCTCTCGATCGCAGCCCCCGACATGGGCGGTGCCAAACGCGCCAATACCTACGCCAAACACCTCGGAACCCCGATCATCATCTCCCACAAGGAGCGTGCGAAAGCCAACGTCGTGGGCAAGATGACCGCCATCGGCGAGGTCGAGGGCCGCAACATCATGATCGTCGACGACATGATCGACACGGCCGGCACGATCTGCATGGCCGCCGACATGCTCATGTCGCGCGGTGCCAAGAGCGTGCGCGCCGCCATCACCCACCCCGTGCTGTCGGGTCCCGCCTACGAGCGCATCAACGACAG
>CALUKL010000005.1 GCA_944321195.1 uncultured Alistipes sp. | reverse complement strand
AGATTCATAGCAGAAGCGATACCTTGACCCAAATTGGGATTCGTATCGAAATTAGCACGAGGAGCCTCATATTGAGGAGGAGCATCAGCGGCATTTGCTACGTTACCATTACCGTAAACAAGGTTAGGATTAAGACCAGCATCAACAAGACGTTGCATCTGAGCTGCAGGACTATTATAGGCGGTCTGCTCACGCCAAGCCTGCATATTGAGATCATACTGGTATTTGGCCAACTTTTTCTGTTTCTTATACGAAAGACCTTGACCAAGCAAGGATCCAGCCGTATTTACTCCAGAAATTGCAGAACCAATACCAATAAGAGCACCAGCAGACAAAGGATCGGCCATTAGTACGGATTAGCCTGAATGGTGAAACCGAGAAGAGCCAACGCTTCGACCTGTTCAAGAGACTTCATCAACGGACCTGTGAGATCCTTGCGAGATCGAGGTACAACGACCGTACCCTGGGGCGTGATGAGTGCCTTCGGGAAAGCCTCAAAGAGAAGGCCAATGTTGCCGGCGGTGAGAGGGCGGGAGAGTCCGAGAACGAGGACATAAGGATATTCCGACTTGGAGTAGGGAAAAACGAAAGAAGCCGGCTGGCCAGGATCATGTTCCATGACAACTTTTTTCTTGTCCATAGCTACATATGAAATTTTTGGTAATTGTTAGTGCGTCCTTGATACTCAATGCGGACAGTATCGCAATGAACTCCGCTACGATGCAGTTTGAACGCAGAACTGCACGAAGTTGAAAACAGGCCAATAATGATCGCAAGTAATGCGATCACAATAGACACAATACGGATCCAAACAGGTTGGGTTTTCAACCAATTAATTAACTTTTGTAAATCCAAATTAGCGTGATTTTGAAAAGATTTAAATCAAAAATCTGTTCCGATAAAGAACAGAAAAATAACGTCGGAGGCGTAATTTAACATAATGTAAATATTATTTCATATCTTGGTAGCGTGTTAAGGTGTAGGACCTTACAAAATTACTGCACTCAGATACCGTAAACTACCTAAGGTAACAAATGTAAAATAACCTGTAATTCAATTATTTGCCATGCTCTCAGAAAAACAGAAACGCATCCTTTTCAAATCGAGGATCGAATCGAGACCGCGCTACGTGCGGGTCCCGTTACAGATGAAAAACGGAGTGCGCGAACTCAGCACAGATGTAAACTTTCGCCGCCTCTCCGAACAATATACCCGGGCCTTCAATGCCCTGCGAGATTCAGCCGTTGAACCTATTGTACACATCCGGTTAGATGCTTCGGGTACCCGGGATTGGATCGGCTGGTATGATCGCTATTGCTCCGCGTATCGTGGCCTCAACTCCTCGCGGATCATCCGCCGAATGCAGATCACCGGATATCGCCTGCTCAATGTGACGTGCCAACAAACAGGGTACGAGATCACAACCGACGCCTATGTCCGGGGTGTAGATCAAGCGTGCGTAATCCTCGATATGATTGCCCGGACTATCCTGCCGTCGGGTCGTCATACGGTTATCGTCGACCTCAACGGAACACCGCAACAATGCCGGAACCTGCTGGCACAAATCAAGGCTTCGGGCATGTGGTCGGGATCGTGGCGGATCGAATTGTCCTCAATCTCCCGTAAACTCACCCTGCGGGCCGATAGATCGGAGATCGTCGAGGCCCTCAACATCTGCCTCGACTTCGGAGGGTCGCGCGTTGTATCGGCCTATTTCCTCGCCTCACGCCTTCACCTCGATTTCGATGTCATGGACGCCACCGAGTTCCGGAAACGTTACGAGTATCTCGACATCAACGTCATGCTATCGGGTCGCCGTCTCCGTCGTGTTCAACGCTTCGGCCAAATCTCACGGTTATGACGGTGCGCGAACTCTACCAGTGGGCGGCCCGGGAGAAGGTTCTCGACGCTCAGATACGAATCTGCGACGGCATGGCCGTCAGCTATTACCCGGAACTCCGGGAACTGCACCGCGGCCGCTACGAGGCCGTAATCGATGTATCGACCGCCCAACCGATCGAGTTCGACGATCTCGACACGTGGGCACTGATGATAAGCCGCGACGATGAAGAGGAGGCCGCACAGCGTTGAGGCGCTCGCCTTAGGCTTGAATGAGACCCGCCCCCGCGGACAAGTTGTGGGGCCCGCGGTGGCGTCTCTCTCTGATATTACACGCCCCTACGGCCTCGCTCGGGCGGGCACAGGTCCCGCCCCTCGGCGCCGGGCGGCCCGCAAAGGTATCGCCGCGGGCGCAAAACTGGAAGGAGCGGGCCGCTATCCCGGCGCTCCCTCGGCCTTGCCCCGTGACCCCACCCGTAGCGGTGCTCCTCGGTCTCCTCACGCTCTCCGGCCTCGGCGCGCCGCGGACCGCTTCGCTCTCCTCCGCGGCTTCGGCCTCGGTCCGTCGGCGATCGTCGCCCGTCGTCGCGGTCGTTGCTCGGCCTCGCCCTGTCGTGCCGCACGATGCGCGGCCCTCCGCGCTCGGCCATCGCTCCGCCCCTTTGCGTCGGCATCCGCTCCGGGCGGGCGGTCGTCGTCGCGGTGCTCCTCCTCCTGCGCTCGGTCGCGCGCTGTGCCCTGCTCCCTCGCGTCCCCCGCCCTGCGCGGGCCGGGGTTCCTGCCCCGGCCCTTGCCGATTCCCCGGGCGCCTCCGGCGCCCCCGGGGTGTCCCCCTCCGGACCTCCCGAGATAATCGGAGGTTCAAAAATTGAGCCCCTATTTTACAATTGTAAAGCGGTGGCTACTTTAGATAATCCACGCAACTTGTTGATAATGTAAATATTGTTTCATTCGAAACTCGGGTTCTGTAAAATGTATTTTCTCCGTTATTTTCGGTTTGCTTTTTCCAGTCTGTCCAGCATTTTCCGAAGATTCCTGGCATTTTGTTCGTCGGAGATGGTCGGATCCTTCTTGTAGCGGCTGCACGGAAGTTGCTCGCATCCGGCGCAGTGTTTTTTACGTTTTCGGTTTACGCAACAGTCATATACCGGGCAACAAACCTCCTGCGGGTATTCCAACCAGAAAACTTTGCCCCGTATTGTCCTGCAGCCCCTGCATTCCCTTGGAAACCTTGCGCATTCCACACAGATCGCGCCGCATGGAGCCACCTCGACGTATTCATCTTTCCAATACCACCATTTGCACTTTGCCGGATCGGGATTCTTGGTGTTGACGAAGTATTCCACAGCCCTGTATAGATAGAGTTGACAACGGTCTACGGCCGTCCTTCTCAGCGCGCACTCCTCTCTGTAAAGTTCCGCGGCCGGCTTTCCTTTCAGCGATTCGATGGAGTCGTATCCCATTGCCAGCAACATTCTCTCGGTACTTTCTCCGACATTCGGAATATTCCGGAGTTCGTGTCCCGGAGTTTCCGAAGACAGCAATTGTGTGTTATTTCGAGGTTTCATGGTGCAGGGACCGATTTTTTCGGCGAATTGAGCGGATTTTATACCTTCTGAGCGTGCGATATTCTGAACGGAGTGCAGTCCAGTCCGGAATTATCGCCTTGTCGGGAAGTAACATTCGAAGGTTTGGTCGTCGTAAAAGATCACGATTCGCTGCACGGCAGCCCGACCTCGTGTTCCGACCGTATCGGGTGCAAGCCCCGAGCCGCTGTTCACACCTCCTGTTGCACCCGTCGCCGCTGCTGCCGTTCTGCCGTCCCTTTGAATTTCCGTCGTCCGGGCCGTCGTGTCTGGGCCGGATGCACCCATGCGGTTCCCGAAGGTGTCGTTTCCGAAAAGCCCATAGTCGACCGCAGCTTCGATCTTCGGCCGGGCCTGTCCCGGATTGATCCCCGACGGGTCATCCGTTTGGCCGTCGGTGCCGCAGCCGTTTCGATACATCTGTTTAGAGTCGAGCAGCAGCCAGTCGGGGTTGATCCTGGGGAAACGGCGGAGGATTTTCTGGAGGAGTTCGAAGCTGGGTTTGTTTCGACCGGCGAGAATGTGCGAGATTCCGGCGGGATTGATTTCGAGCATTTCCGCGAGTTGGCTTGGCTTCAAGCCTTCGGATTTCATCAAATCGAGCAATTTTTCCCTCATCGGCGCAATTTTTTACAAATATAAATATTTTCTTTTTGTAAAACAAGAAAATTCTACATTTGTAAAGTGTTAATAAGTGTTGACAAAGTTTACAAAAGTAAAATCAAAAATATGGTTAAAAGATACCCCTTCCCTTGTGTTTCCATATAACTTGAGATAAAGTTATATAATTAGCTGATAAATGTATACTTAATTCATATAGATATACTCTTGACTTCCAAATCCCCGAACCCGTCTCTTTTCCTCTGCCTTGTATTGATCTGTTAGTTTATATAATCTGCATAATACACTGATTATATGTATATTTATTTCTATAATTTAATCATTTAACTTATCCTGGTAGAACCTTGAAGTTTGATTTACTGCATAATCCCCTGCTATTTACAAATGTAATTGTTAACAGTGGAGCAAACCAATCTGTGTTTTCCATTTGTAATTACATCGGAAAATTCTCACGCTTCCATATTTTACAAATGTAAAAACATTACCCTTTCGCGGTCGTTTTTTGCTGTTTTCGGAATATTTCGAATTTCTATCCAGGTAAATTGTTAACAACCCCTTATTTTGGATACATTATGTTAAATAAAAAAGAGGCGGATCGTGCTCGTAACGCACCATCCACCTCATTTACAAGGCTTTTTATATTTGTTAACAGCCTTCTACCGGGCGATTTTTTCGGCTATTTCCCGGAACTCTTCGGGTGTCAACTGGAGTTTTTCGCGGTGAAAATCGACGTCGCTTTCGCTCTGAATGGGGATCAAATGGATATGCGCATGGGGTACTTCGAGCCCTAAAACGACTACCGCGACCTTTTTGCAGGCTATTTCCCGTTTGATTTTGGCCGCAACCTTTTTTGCGAAAACCATCATTCCGCCCAGCGTGTCGTCGTCGAGGTCGAACAGATAGTCTACCTCCTGTTTGGGAACGACCAGCGTATGGCCCTTAACCAGCGGATTGATGTCCAGGAATGCGTAATAGCGGTCGTCTTCGGCCACTTTGTACGAGGGGATCTCCCCTGCGATGATGCGTGAAAAAATCGTTGCCATGACAGTTTGTGTTTATGGATTTGTTTTTGATGCTTTGTTGTTCCGATTCCGTTTCCCGTTAGGCCGGCGGCTGCGAATCTTTTACCAGGGCCTTTTCCCGGCCAGTATGCGCCGATTGTTTACGATGCCGATACCGATGCTCAGAAACGTGCAAAACAGGACAATGGTGTTTGTCCATGTGAACGGAAGAGCCTTGCACATGACGGCTATCCCCCATCCGGCTGTCAGCCCGCACCATATTCCGGCCAGCACGTACAGAGCCTTCAGATGCCGTTTTACGCGGGCGGGATCCTGCGGCTGCACGCCGGCGCTGTTCTTCGGCCGAAGGCTCCTTGGGGGCTTGTTGCGTTGGTTTCATGGTTGTCGGGTTCTCCCTTTATTCTGAGGCCAGGGGGGCGAATCTCCGTTCTCCGATAAGCCTCTCCTACTCTTCAAATTTTGGCTTCAGAATCTCCGAATAGATGACCGCCCGCCGCAGGTCGAACTCCTCGGCAATTTCAGCGGCTTCCGGCTCGTCTGCCGGTCCCGTTGGTGAAATCCGCCCCGATCCGCGCGTTGCTTCGTTTTTTTTCGCTCCGGCGTGCCTTTCCGCGACTTGCTGGGCGTCGGATTCGGCCCCGATTACTCCGGGACTTGCCGTTCGGGGCCTTTCCCGCTTCGTTTCGTGCGTTTGCGGGGCAATCACCTCCAAACGCTTGCATTCGTCCGGGAAATCGGCGAAAACGGGCTGTTTCGGCGTAACTGCCTGCCCTGCCTGTCGGTCTGCCGGCCTCGCCTGTTGTCCTTGTCCTGCTGTCTGCCCTGCCCCGGTTCCGTTTTCGGACCAGGTCTCCCCTTTTCCGGCTGCTGAGGTCCCGCGGGTAGCCGGTTCCCGCGATACGACCTCCCTTACTCGCCCCGTCTCCGGGTCTCTGGTCGTTGCCGGATCGGCCTCTCCGTCGTTGTCCCAGGGAATCGAGGGCCAGGCTTCTCCGTGCTGCGGCGGCGTATCCCCTTCTTTTCCGCGCCCCCTGCGGGCTTTGGTCACGGTATTGAAGATCATCGCCCCGACGATGATCACAACCCAAAGAATCGTTGAAAAATCCTCCATGACAACCTAATTCAGCATTCGTTTGACCGTTTCGATTCCCTTAATCTGCCGCAACTTGTCCATGACGGCATTGAGGCTCTCGGCATCCTTGACGTAGAGGCTGACGTTTCCCTCGAAGATTCCGTCGTGGCTGTGGATGTTCACTTCGCGGATGTTGATGTTGAAGTCGTTGGTGACGACCCTTGCGAGGTCGAGCAGGAGCCCCTGCCGGTCGATTCCGCGCAATTCGGTGGTTACCAGATAGGACATGGCCTTGTGCTGGGACCATTTGATCTCCTCCTTGACGATGTTCTTGCCGTACTGGGCGGCCAGACGGTTCAGCTCGTCGCAGGTGGCCTTGTGGACGATGATCTTTCCCGAAGCGGGATCCCTGTAGCCTATGACCTTGTCTCCGGGGATGGGTTTGCAACACTCGGCGATTTCGAACTGGGGTTCCGCCGGGGCATCTGCCGCCGGGGCAATCTCACCCGGGGCCGTATCGTCGGTCTCCTCCTCCTTTTTGGGGATGAACAGGGTCCAGAACTTGAGGATTTTGCTTTTGGAGTTGACTTTGAGGGCTTTGTCGAGATTGTCGAGGGATACGATTCCGGCGCCGATCTTGGAGTACAGCTCCTCTTTGTTGTTGCAGTCGTAGATGGGGACGATCTTGCGCAGGACGCGGCCGCTGAGTTTGACATTCAGCGACTTCATCTTCTCGTCGAGCATCTGCATCCCGTGTTCGATGTTGTTTTGACGCTCGCGTTTGAGGAAGTTTTTGATGGCCTGTTTGGCTTTTGCCGTGGTGACGATTTCGAGCCATTCGGGTTTGGGCCGGGCATTGTCGGCCGTGATGATTTCGATCTGATCTCCGCTGTTGATCTGTGTGGTGATGGGCTCGAGCTTGTGGTTGATCTTGGCGCTGATGGCGCTGTTTCCGATCTTCGAGTGGATGTCGTATGCGAAGTCGAGAGCGGTGGCGCCATAGGGCATTTTCCGGGACTCTCCCTTCGGCGTAAACACAACGATTTCAGAGGTATACAGCGATAACTTGAAGTTATCCAGGAAGTCCACGGCATTCTCCGTCGGACTGTTCAGCGCAGCTCGGATCTGCTTCAACCACTTGTCGAATTCATCCTCGTCCTGCGAGATCGTGGCATGCTTGTATTTCCAGTGTGCGGCAAACCCGCGTTCGGCGATGTCCTCCATGCGCTGCGTGCGGATCTGCACCTCGACCCAAACCCCGTCCGGCCCCATGACGGTCGAGTGCAGGGCCTCGTATCCGTTTGCCTTGGGCATCGAGATCCAGTCCCTGAGGCGGTCGGGCTTGGGGGTGTAGATGTCTGTGATGGTCGAGTAAATCTGCCAGCACTGGGTCTTTTCGGAGGGGAACGGCAGGGGTTTGAAGACGATGCGGATGGCAAACAGGTCGTAGATCTCCTCGAAGGGGATCTGCTTGCGCTGCATCTTGCTCCAGATGGAGTAGACGCTCTTCACGCGGCCGGAGATCTCGTAATTGAAGTTGTCGCGGTTGAGTGCGGCGATGATCGGGGCGTTGAACTTGTCGATGAATTCGCGGCGCGAGGCTTCGCTCTCCTGGAGTTTCTGGGTGATTTCGGCGTACTGCTGCGGGAAGCGGTACTTCATGCAGAGGTCCTCCAGTTCGCTCTTGATCGAGTAGAGTCCGAGCCGGTAGGCGAGCGGAGCGAAGAGATAGATGGTCTCCCCGGTGATCTTGATCTGCTTGTTGAGGGGCATGGATCCGAGGGTCCGCATGTTGTGGAGCCGGTCGGCGATCTTGATGAGGATCACGCGGACGTCGTCGGAGAGGGTCAGGAGTACCTTCCGGAAGTATTCGGCCTGTTCGGAGGTGTCGGCGTTGAATACGCCGGACATCTTGGTGAGTCCGTCGACCATCGAGGCGATCTTGGGTCCGAAGATGCGTTCCATGTCTTCGACGGTGTACTCGGTGTCCTCGACGACGTCGTGCAACAGGGCTGCGACGACGGACTTGACGCCGAGTCCGATTTCGTCGATAACGATTCGGGCTACTGCAATAGGATGCAGGAGGTATGGCTCGCCGGAGCGGCGCCGTACCCCCTCGTGAGCCTCTTTGGCGAGGAAAAATGCACGTTTGATCAGATTCCAGTCCTCATCGTTCTTGCAGATGCGCGTACAGGCGAGGAGCAGGTCGTCCCACTTTTCCTTAATCAGGGCTTCATCCTCGGCAGTATATCCCATAGGCTACTCCTTTTTAGGGTTTTTAAGGGCTTCGCGGACCTTCTGTTCGATTTCGGCGGCGAGTTCCGCGTCGTTTTTCAGGAGGTCCTTGACGGCGTCACGACCCTGACCGATCTTGCGGTCGCCGTAGGAGAACCACGATCCGGCCTTCTTGATGATTCCGTAGTCGACGCCGAGGTCGATGATCTCGCCGATCTTGGAGATCCCCTCTCCGAACATGATGTCGAATTCAGCGCGTTTGAACGGGGGAGCGACCTTGTTTTTGACGACCTTGACCTTCGTGCGGGTCCCGAGTTGCTCTTCGCCGTCCTTGATGACCGACATGCGCCGGATATCGATGCGGACCGAGGCGTAGAATTTCAGGGCATTGCCGCCCGTCGTGGTCTCGGGGTTTCCGTAGACGACGCCGATCTTGTCGCGCAGCTGGTTGATGAAGATGCAGACGGTCTTGGTCTTGGAGATGCTGGATGTGAGTTTCCGCAGGGCCTGGGACATGAGGCGGGCCTGGAGGCCCATCTTCGAATCGCCCATTTCTCCTTCGATTTCGGCCTTGGGCGTGAGTGCGGCGACGGAGTCGATGACGATGATGTCGATGGCGCTCGAACGGATCAGCGAATCGGCGATTTCGAGGGCCTGTTCTCCGTTGTCGGGCTGCGAGATGAGCAGGTTGTCGACATCGACACCTAATTTCTGGGCGTAGAAGCTGTCGAAAGCGTGTTCGGCGTCGATGAAGGCGGCGATGCCGCCAGCCTTCTGGGCTTCGGCGATGGCGTGGATGGCCAGGGTTGTCTTACCCGAGGATTCGGGGCCGTAGATCTCGATGACGCGGCCTTTGGGGTATCCGCCGACGCCGAGGGCCATGTCGAGGGTGATGGATCCCGTAGGGATGACCGGGATGTCATTTACCTCGGTGCTGTTCATGCGCATGATCGAGCCTTTTCCGAAGTCCTTCTCTATTTTTTGCATTACCGCGTCCAGCACTTTGAGCTTGTCCGCGTTAACAGGTACTTTTTCTGCCATTTTCGTGTATGGTATTACTTGGTTTTCGTTTTACTCCTTATTTTTGTCTCTCGGTTTTTCCGTTCTCACCTCTCTTTGCTCTCACCTCGTTCTCTCCCCTCTTCCTTTTTCTCATTCAGCGCCATTTCTCCTCATTCTTCCTCATTCTTCCTCATTCTTCCTCATCCTTCCTCATCCTTCCTCATCCTTCCTCATCCTTCCTCATCCTTCCTCATCCTTCCTCATCCTTCTCACCTCTTACTTCCTCTCCCTCTTTCTTATCTCTCTCCCCTCTCTACCCCTCCCCTTAGGGCCGGTGCTCTTTACGCATTTGTTCGAGGGCCTTTTCGGCCTCCGGGCGGTTGTCGGTTTTCATCCGCAGCGGAAACCGGATGATCCTTGCATCGAGCGCCCGGTCGGGATAGGGACTCCAGTTGCCGTTGTTTCCGATGCTGAACCGCCAGTCGGCCCATTCGACGGCGGGATCCCGGGGTGTTGCGCTTCGTGCAGCCCCGGCCGCAGCCTCCAGGGCCCGGGTACCGGCCCTGCGGTACATCTCCCTGCGGATCTGCCGCCGGGCCCTGCGGATCGGGTCGACCTCCTCGCGGAGCCATTCGATGTTTCCGTCGAGGGGTTCTACCCCGCCTCCGATTCCGATCGCCTCCGGCGAAATCCCGATCCCGGGCCACGTCTCCTTTCGGATCGCTTCGTTTCCGCGCATCTCCTGCCCGACCCCGATGACCGGAGCCAGCCACAGCGCGGCTGCGAAGACGATATGTCCCGGGGAGCGCATGTCGGAGCGTTATTTATAGGCGTCGAGGATCTGCTGATAGTGGTTCCTGGTGTCGACCTTGGTGAAGACCTTTTCGATGCGGCCTTCGGCGTCGATGACGAAGGTGGTCCGGAGCACGCCCATGTACTTGCGGCCGTACATCGACTTTTCGGCCCACACGCCGTATGCCTCGCAGACCGTGTGGTCGGTATCGGCCAGGAGGGTGAAATTCAGGTCGTGTCTGGCGCAGAAATTCCGGTGCGACTGTTCGCTGTCGGGGCTTACGCCGATGATTCGGAACCCCATTCGTGCGAGTTCCTCTTTTCCGTCCCGGAGGCTTTTTGCTTCGAGCGTGCACCCCGAGGTGTTGTCCTTGGGATAGAAGTAGAGGATCGTGCGCTGTCCGCGCAGGTCGGCAAGTGTCAGAATCTCACCCTCCTGCGTCATAGCTCGGAAATCGGGGGCCATATCGCCCGGCTGTAAGGTCGTCATAGGTTTCACGAGAAAAAATCAGTTGTTCAAAGTTACGAAAAATTCCGCGTATTTCCGCTTTTCGGGGCTGATTTTTTCGGGTCAATCCCATTGATAGGTCACTTCGATCTGCTCTTCGAACTCCTTTTGCGAGGCATTGAGCCGACGATGACAGGCCGGGCATCGAATGGCGGTCTCGGTTTCGACGTACTCGCCGCATCCGACGCACAGGGGCAGGATGCCGTAGCCGGGCTGCATGTAGTGGTCGAACTGCGCACCGCAGTGCTTGCATTTGATTTTGTAGGCTGTTCCCATAATCGT
>CALUKL010000004.1 GCA_944321195.1 uncultured Alistipes sp. | reverse complement strand
CAACAGTGCGCGGGGCTTCCAGGCGGCCGGCATCGTAGGCTTCGTCAACGGCAATGAGTCTTTGTTTGCCTGCTTCCGCGACTGCGGGGATCTGCGCCCGTTCCCTTCCCGACGGGCTCCCGAGCCCGGCATCTGCGGCTTTGCCAGCTACTGCGATTTCGACGGCAACGAAAACTGCGGGATCGTCGAAGGGGGCGGTGCGCTGCTGGGCGGCATCGTCGCAGCGTTCGAAAACGGCTCCGTCAGAGGATGTACGAACCGAGGCGACGTGCTCGCCGGGTCGAAAGGGCAGGCAGGCGGTATCGCCGCGACGACGTGGAACGGCGGAAATTCCCGCATCGAGGCGTGCCGCAACGGCGGCGTGGTGAAGGGTATGTTCGGACTGGCTGGGTCGATCCTCGGCGAGGGACGCACCGCGACCGACCGCATCGAAGCGTGCGGCGGCGTCGGCGGAGTGGGAACGGCGGTGCAGGGCCGCGATGCGGCGGCAAAGGCTTCGCCGGAGAATTTCGGCCAGTTCGTCACCGGGCGCAACGTCGTGAAGAACAAGGCGGTCGTGGACCTCGCAAGCTGCTATTATTGGGATGGAAACAACTAAAAAACGCAAGATATGAAACGTTTGATCATCTATATCTGGGCGACGCTCCTCTGCTGTGCGGCCTATGCCCAGACCCCGAATGTAACGGGCCGTGTCGTGTCGAGCGGCGGACTGCCCATCGAGGGCGTCGTGGTGAGCGACGGGCTCAACTGCACGCAGACCGACGCTGACGGACGCTATGCCCTGACAAGCGACCTCGCGCTGCGCCGTTTCGTCTTCATTTCGGTCCCGGCCGAATACGAGATACCGGCACGACACGGCTGTCCGCAGTTTTTCAAACCCATCGACCGCTTCCAGAAGGAGGTGAAGGCCGATTTCGTACTCGAACCACGCATGACGCCCGCCGAGCACCATACGCTGCTCATGCAGGGCGATCCCCAGATCAAGAATTACGGCGTCGACGGCTCGGCCGAGGCTTACCGCTCGGTGGTCATCCCCGATATGATCCGCATGCGCAATACGATCAAGACCCCGTGCTACGGCATCAACCTCGGCGACCTGGTCTACAACGACATGAACGTCTACAACGCCTATATCGACAATACCGAGCGGGTGAACACGACGACCTTCAACGTCATCGGCAACCACGACCACGACCAGACGACCATCCTGAGTGATTCACTGGGCACAGTCTATTTCGAGATGTATCTCGGTCCGACCTGCTATTCGGCCAATATCGGCAACATGCACTATGTCTTTGTGGACAATATCCTCTACGGGCGCGAGGACGCCTCGAAATCCTACGAACTGGGACTGAGCGACGAGATAGCCCATTGGCTCAAACAGGACCTGAGCTATGTGCCCAAGGACAAAACGATCATGATCTGCGCCCATTCGCAGATGTTCAAGAAACACAGCAGTTTTTCGACCCGCAACAAGAACTATGCGGTCTACCGCGACGAATTGCTCAAGTTCAAGAATGTCTATTCGTGGGCCGGGCACAACCACCACACGTATATCTACAATTACAACCGTTCGGAACAGATGCCCATCGAGAACCTGACGGCCGTCACCGTCACCCGTTCAACGGGTTCGCTGCGCCTGAACAAGCATCTTAACAACGACGGCACGCCGCAGGGCTACATGATCGTCGATGTCAACGGCGACGACGTGTCGTGGTATTACCACTCCTGCGGCAAGGACCGCAGCCACCAGATGCGCCTCTATTCGCCCGTACGGACCGGGAGCGACTATGTGCTGGCCAACGTCTGGACCTGGGACGATGCCTGGGGACCCGTCGAGTGGTGGGAGAACGGCGTGAAGGTGGGCGAGATGGAGCCCTGCGAGGAGTTCGACCCTGATTATGTGGACCTCTACGCCACGGTGACCAATAAGACCACCCGCAAATACTGCCAGCCCGCAAAGTCGTTCCACATGTTCCGCATCAAGCCTTCGGCGGGCGTGAAGGCGGGCGAGGTCCGGGTGACCGACCGCTTCGGAACGACTTATGTGGAACACGTGAGCTGGTAAGGTACGGTTTTGGATACCATTCTGCTGTCAGCTTGCCAGATAGAAGATGTTTCATACCGGAGTTTCATATTTCGGGTATACCGAATAGGAGGTAAAAGAGGTGTTTACGGCTCTTTATCCACGGTTATGCGCCTATATCAACGGTGTGATCGGCCGCGGGGACCTCTGCGACGACGTTATCCAGGAGATTTTCTACAAGTTCCTCCGGCGACGGCCTTGTCTGGAACGCGCCAAGGTGCCGTCCTACCTCTTCTCTATGGCCCACAACGAGTGCCTGAACTGGCTGAGGCATAACAAGATACTTTACAACAGCGTCGACCTGAACAAATTGCAGGAGTCCCGGGCGTGGGAGACGCTCGCCCTGTGTGATTTCCTCGACATGCCCAACGACTCGCCGCTGGCGACACTGCTGATCGAGGAGGTGCTGGCGCTGTGCGACCGCCTGCCGCCCCAGACCGCGCGGATTTTCCGGATGAGCCGCATCGATGGCCTGACCAATCGGGAGATCGCCGAACGGCTGCACATTGCGCAGCGCACGGTCGAAAAACATATTTCCCTTTCGATCCGCTGGTTCCGGCGCTTGCCGCAGTTCAAGGGTTACTGGCCGGATTTTGAAATGAACCGGCTGACAAACTGAAAAACCTGATATGAAGAAACTGTTTATCCTTTTATGCGCCGCTGCAACCGTAACGGCGTTCCCTGCCGCTGCGCAGACCTTTTCGACGGGCACCTACAACGTTCGTTAGCTCAACACCGGAGACGACTCCAGTGGCAATGGCTGGGAGCAGCGCCTGCCGGTTATCGCGTCGCTTATCCGCTTCCATGATTTCGACATTTTCGGCGCCCAGGAAGTGTTCCACAGCCAGTTGGAAGACCTGCTGGCGGCACTTCCCGGCTACGGCTACACCGGTGTCGGTCGTGACGACGGCGCCGAGGCTGGCGAGTACTCCGTCGTTTTCTACAAACGCGATCGTTTCGAACTGCTCGACTCGGGCCATTTCTGGCTCGCCGAGGATCCCACGCGCCCGAACAAGGGGTGGGATGCCAAATATATCCGCATCTGCTGCTGGGGACGTTTCCTCGACCGCGAAACCAAGGAGCGGTTCTGGTTCTTCACCCTGCACACCGACCACAAGGGCGAGCGTGCGCAAGTCGAGAGCTGCCGGCTGGTGCTGGATAAAATCCGGACGATGTGCCGCGGCGAACGTGCCGTACTCACGGGCGATTTCAACGTTGGCGAGACGAGCGAGAGCTATGCCGTGCTACGCGATTCGGGGCTGCTCTCCGACACTTACGACCTGGCCGAAATCAAATACGCGTGGACCGGTACGGAAAACGGCTTCGATCCCGACCGCAAGACCTTCCGACATATCGACTACGTCTTCGTGACGCCCGGTTTCCGGGTCCTGCGCTACGGCATCCTGACCGACACTTACCGTTCGAAAGAACCGGAGGGCAGCGCGAAACCCTTCCGAGCCCGCACGCCTTCGGATCATTTCCCGGTGCAGGTCGAGCTGTCCTTTTCCGAATAAATTCGCCGTAACCTAAAACTATTTCTGAACAAACGAATGAGCATATTCTCTTTCTTCCGAAAAAGCGAGCCTTCGGCGCCCTTCACGGGCGACGACGCAGCACGCATGAAACTCTACAAAAAGCTCCGTTTCCAGAGCTTCATCGCCGGCACGGTCGGTTACAGCCTCTATTACGTCTGCCGCACGAGCCTCAATGTGGTCAAGAAGC
>CALUKL010000003.1 GCA_944321195.1 uncultured Alistipes sp. | reverse complement strand
TGGCCCAGATCGGGAGCGGCGTGCCCCAGAAGCGCGAACGCGAGAGGTTCCAGTCGTTGAGGTTTTCGAGCCACTTGCCGAAGCGTCCCGTACCGGTCGATTCGGGTTTCCAGCGGATCGTGCGGTTCAGCTCGATCATGCGCTCCTTGCAGGCCGTCGTGCGGATGAACCACGAGTCGAGCGGGTAGTAGAGCACGGGTTTGTCCGTTCGCCAGCAGTGGGGGTAGTTGTGGACGTGCTTCTCGATCTTGAAGGCCAGACCGGCCGCCTTCATCTTCATGCAGATGTAGATGTCGAGCGACTCGGCGGCCTGTGCGGCCTTCTCGTCGTACTTGCCGTCGACGGTGAACTGCGGATCGTAGGCGTTCTTGACCCAGCGGCCCTCGTACTCCCTGTAGGCCTCGACATCGACGCACTCGCTCACGAAACGCTCGTCCAACTCGTCGAGGAGGTAGAATTTTCCGGTGAGGTCGACCATCGGCCGGGTCTCACCCTTTTTGTTGATCATGAAGAGCGAGGGGATCCCGGCGGCGCGGGCGACGAAGGCGTCGTCGGCACCGAATGTCGGGGCGATGTGTACGATACCGGTACCGTCCTCGGTGGTCACATAGTCGCCCGCGATGACACGGAACGCCTTTGCGGAGGCCTCCTTCCAGTTTCCGTCGGCATCCATCTCGACGGGCTTGACCCAGGGCAGCAGCTGTTCGTACTCCATGCCGACCAGTTCGGGGCCCTTCCACTCGCCGACCACCTCATAGGGGACGAGTTTGTCGCCGGGCTTGTAGTCTTCCAGCGCGATGCCTTCGGCCTTCTTGTTGAAATGTGCGTTCAGGAGGGCCTTGGCCACCACGGCGGTCATCTTCTCACCGGTATAGGGGTTGTAGCTGCGCACGGCCACGTAGTCGATTTTCGGGCCGACGCAGAGGGCCGTATTCGAGGGCAGGGTCCAGGGCGTGGTGGTCCAGGCCAGGAAGACAGGGGTTCCCCAGCCCTCCATTTCGGGCTTGGGGTTGCGGATGCGGAACTGTGCCACGACCGTCGTATCCTTGACGTCGCGGTAGCAGCCGGGCTGGTTCAGCTCGTGGGTCGAGAGCCCGGTTCCGGCCGCGGGCGAGTAGGGCTGAATGGTGTAGCCCTTGTAGAGCAGCCCCTTGTCGTAGAGCTGCTTGAGGAGCCACCACAGCGACTCGATGTACTTGTTGTCGTAGGTGATGTAGGGGTCGTCCATGTTGACCCAGTATCCCATCTTTCGGGTCAGGTTCTCCCACATGTCGGTGAACTCCATGACGGCTTCGCGGCAGGTGCGGTTGTACTCCTCGATGGAGATCTTCTTGCCGATATCCTCCTTGGTGATTCCGAGTTTCTTCTCGACGCCCAGTTCGACGGGCAGTCCGTGTGTATCCCATCCGGCCTTGCGGTGTACGAGGTATCCCTGCTGGGTTTTGTAGCGGCAGAATACGTCCTTGATGGTACGGGCCAGGACGTGATGGATGCCGGGCATCCCGTTTGCCGAGGGGGGACCCTCGTAGAATACGAATGTCGGATGCCCCTCACGGGTTTCGATGCTTTTGTGGAAGGTGTCGCGGGCATCCCATTCTCCGAGCACGTCGGCGGCGGTGCCTGCCAGGTCGAGTCCTTTATACTCCTTGAACTTCATATCGGTAAGAAAAAATTTTCGCAGCATGTTGACAACCCGCAAAGATAGTAAAAAGATTGAAAAACCTTGCATTTTTGCGATGATTCCGAATCTCGGGAGGTTGTGAAACGGCAATCCGGGCCTTTTTCCGTAGGAGAAAGAGACCCGGATTGCCGTATTTTGCGGTTCGGGGGTCGGATCAGTCGAACGATTGCATCTCGATGAGTTTGGCGTAGATGCCGTTCCGGGCCATGAGTTCGGCGTGGGTGCCCTGCTCGGCGATGCGCCCGTGGTCGACGACGATGATCTGGTCGGCGTTGTGAATGGTCGACAGCCGGTGTGCGATGACCACCGAGGTGCGGCCCTTGAGCAGTTTGTTGAGGGCGTCCTGGACGAGTTTTTCGCTCTCGGTATCGAGGGCCGAGGTGGCCTCGTCGAGAATCAGGATGTCGGGGTTCTTCAGCACGGCGCGGGCGATCGAGAGGCGCTGGCGCTGGCCTCCGGAGAGTTTTGTCCCGCGGTCGCCGATGTTGGTGTCGTAACCTTCGGGGCATTCGCGGATGAAGTCGTCGGCATTGGCCACGCGGGCGGCCTCGACAATCTCTTCGTGCGAAGCGCCGCGGCGACCCATTCCGATGTTGTTCTCGATGGTGTCGTTGAAGAGCACGGTATCCTGAGCCACGACGCTCATGTGTGCTCGGACGCTCTCCTGGGTGTAGTCGCGCAGGGAGACTCCGTCGATGAGGATCTCGCCGCTCGTGGGGTCGTAGAAGCGGGGCAGGAGCTCGCTGAGCGTCGACTTGCCGCCACCCGAAGGTCCGACCAGCGCGACGGTCTGCCCGCGGCGGATCTCGAACGAGATGCCGTCGATCACCTCGCGCGAACCGTCGTAGGTAAAGTGTACGTTGCGGAATTCGATCTTCTCCTTGAGACCGGTAAGTTCGCGGGCGTCGGGTTTGTCCTGGATTTCGGGTTTGGTGTCGATGATCGAGAAGATGCGTTCTCCGGCGGCGATACCCTGGTTGATGTTTGCGAACTGGTCAATGAACGTGCGCACGGGGCGTGTGATCTGGGAGAAGATGGCCACGAAGGCGATGAACCCGCCGGGATCGAGCGACCCGGCGGCGACGAGCGAGCCTCCGAAGACGAGGATGACGCCGACGGCCGTGATGCCGAGGAATTCGCTCATGGGCGAGGCGAGTTGCTGGCGGCGGGCCATCGAGAGGGTGAGCCGTGCGAGGTCTTCGCTGATGTCGTAGTATTTCTGCTTGATGTATTCGGTTGCGTTGTAGCTCTTGATGACCTTGATTCCCGCGAGGGACTCGTCGAGCGTGGCGACCATTTCACCCATGCGCTGCTGGTTGGTGCGGGCGGGATGCCGGAGTTTCTTGACGATGCTGCCGATGAGCAGGGCCACGACGGGGAGGAAGAGCACCGAGAATACGGCGAGTTCCCACGAGATGGCGATCATCATGACGATGTATCCGATGATGAGGAAGGGCTCCCGGAAGGAGACCTGGAGGGTATTGGTGATGCAGAACTGGACGACTCCGACGTCGGAGGTGATTTTGGAGATGATATCGCCTTTCCGCTGGTCGGAGAAGTACCCGACGTTCATGTCCATGACGCGGGAGAACATTTCGTTGCGCATTTTCTGGAGTGTTCGGGTGCGCATGTTCTCCATGGTCCAGGCACCGAGGTAGCGGAAGAGGTTGCTCAGGAAGCTGATGCAGATGGCGACGATGGCCAGGAGCAGGAGGACGTTCTGCCGGTCGTACTCCTGGAACACGTGGGAGTAGGTGAAGTTGAAGAGGGCTGTCAGGTACTCCTGGTTGAACTCCACGGGGGGCAGTTTTTCGACATACTCAAAGGAGTAGTTCGCGTCGAACATGGTGTTCAGGATCGGGATGATCAGCATGAACGTCAGGGAGTTGAACAGCGCGTAGAGGAGCGAGTAGAAGAAATAGGGTATGGCGTATTTCTTGATCGGCCGGGCGAAGCCCAACAACCGCATGTAAGTCTTGAACATTCCGTAAGGTTTGGAGTTTGCGCAATCTCACAGCCGGGCCGGTTTTTCCTGTTGCGAAGTGTTCCGCGGGTTATTTCCGGGGATTTCGGGGTTGGTTTGGCCGTTCCGGACAGGCATCAATTTCCCGCAAATATAGGAATAATAACCCGAAAAGCGAAAAAAGCGCGAAAATTCGGGCAATGAATGGAACTTAAGTGCAAAAAAACGGCTGTTCCCGCACGACGGGGGATCCAGGCGCGGGCGCGTCCTTCTCCCTGCCGGACGCCTCTCCCACACACCGCCTTCTATTCCGGCGTATATCCGGTATCTTCGAGCCAGCGGGTCCGGTCGTTGGCGGCGGCGACGGCCAACTGGTCGCAACGGTTGTTCTCGACGGTGTCGGCGTGACCCTTGACCCAGACGAAGCGGACGTGGTGCCGGTTGTAGGAGCGGAGGAAGCGCATCCAGAGGTCGGGGTTCTTCTTTCCGGCGAATCCCTTGCGCACCCAGCCGAACACCCAGCCTTTCGAGACGGCATCGACGACGTATTTCGAGTCGGAGTAGATCACGACGTCGGAACCTTCGAAGCGGAGTGCTTCGAGGGCGACGCAGACGGCCATGAGCTCCATGCGGTTGTTGGTCGTCAGGCGGAAACCTTGCGAGAGCTCCTTGCGGTGGGGGCCCGAGAGGAGCACGGCGCCGTAACCTCCGGGGCCGGGATTTCCGAGGGCCGAGCCGTCGGTATAGATGGTGATGGATGGCATTTTTCGGGTTTTCGGATTCCGGTTTGCGGCAGGCCCCCGCCACATAGGGCGGGGGTCGGTCGGATTTCGGGTGATGGGCGGGCGGGGATTGTCGGGCTGTCCCCGAGTTTCGGCCCCCTTCCTTCACGCTCGGACGGGACTCTTCTCACGCTCGGACGGGACTCTTCTCATGTTCGGACAGGACCCCTCTCACGCTCGGACGGGACGGGCCTTTTTCTCTCTCCTCGGCCTCTCCTCGGCCTCTTCCGGTCCCTCCCTGGCCCCCTCCCGGCCCCTTCCGTCGACTATTTCAGGGCCGCGAGCTGCTCCTTGAGTGCGGCGATCTTGGCTTCGGCATCGGCCTGCTTGGCGCGCTCGTTGGCGACGACCTTCTCGGGAGCTGACTGTACGAAACGTTCGTTCGAGAGCTTCTTCATCACCGAAGCGAGGAATCCCTCGTAGTATTTCAGGTCGTCCGTCAGTTTCTTGATCTCGGCCTCGGCGTCGATCTTCCCGGCCAGCGGCACGAAATACTGGGTCGTCTTGACGAGGAAGGCCGCGGCGGCGGGATCCTTCTCCGTGACGGACTCGATCGAGGCAAGGTTGGCCATCTTCGTGATGACGGGGGCGAACTCCGCGGGATAGTTCTCGTCGGCGATGACGTGGAGCGCGAGGGCCTCCTTCTGTGGAAGGTTCTTCTGGTTGCGGATGTTGCGCACCGAGGAGACGATCTCCTTGACGAGCTCGAAGCGGGCCAGCAGGGCGGCATCCTCGGCTGCGGGCTGCGGCATCTGCGCCACGCAGATCGATTCGCCGTCGCGGCGCGGGGCGATGGCCTGCCAGATCTCCTCCGTGACGAAGGGCATGAAGGGGTGCAGCACGCGCATCAGGGCATCGAAATACCCCTTCGTGGCATCGAGCGTCGCGGCGTCGACCGGCTGGCCGAAAGCGGGCTTGACCATTTCGAGGTAGAGGCTGCTGAAGTCGTCCCAGAAGAGGCGGTAGACCTCCTTGAAAGCCTCGGAGATGCGGTAGGTCTTGAAGTCCTCGTCGATCTGGCGGAGCGAGCGGGCGAGAGCCTGCTCGAACCAGGCGACGGCCAGGCGGTTGTTCTCGCACTGCTGTGCGGCCGGGTCGACCGACCAGCCGTTGACCAGTCGGAAGGCATTCCAGATCTTGTTTCCGAAGTTGCGGCCCTGCTCGCAGAGGGCTTCGTCGAACATCACGTCGTTTCCGGCCGACGAGCTGATGAGCATCGCCATGCGGACGCCGTCGGCGCCGTACTGGGCGATCAGGTCGAGCGGGTCGGGGGAGTTGCCCAACTGCTTGGACATCTTGCGTCCGATCTTGTCGCGGACGATGCCCGTGAAGTAGACGCTGGCGAAGGGCTTGTCCTGGCGGTATTCATACCCGGCCATGATCATGCGGGCAACCCAGAAGAAGATGATGTCGGGGGCCGTAACCAGGTCGTTCGTGGGGTAGTAGTATTCGATCTCGGGGTTGCGGGGGTTGCGGATTCCGTCGAAGACGGAGATGGGCCACAACCACGACGAGAACCAGGTGTCGAGCACATCCTCGTCCTGGCGCAGGTCAGCGAGCTGCAGCGCCGGGTCGCCGGCCTTTGCGCGGGCCTTTTCGAGCGCCTCTTCGGGCGTCGGGGCGACGACGAAGCCGCCCTTGGGCAGATACCACGCCGGGATGCGCTGTCCCCACCACAGCTGGCGCGAGATGCACCAGTCCTTGATGTTCTCCATCCAGTAGCGGTAGGTGTTCTTGTACTTTTCGGGGACGAAGCGGATTGCATCCTCCATGACGGCCTTCGTGGCGGGTTCGGCGAGCTCCTTCATCGAGAGGAACCACTGCATCGAGAGTTTCGGTTCGATGGCGACGCCCGTGCGCTCCGAATAGCCCACGTTGTTGGTGTACTCCTCGGCCTTTTCGAGGAGCCCGGCGGCATCGAGGTCCTTCTCGATCTGGCGGCGGACGTCGAAACGGTCCTGCCCGACATACAGGCCGACCTTGTCGTTGATCGTGCCGTCGTCGTTGAAGATGTCGATGGTCTCCAGTCCGTATTTTTCACCGAGCATGTAGTCGTTGACGTCGTGGGCCGGGGTGACCTTCAGGGCGCCGGTACCGAACCCGATGTCGACGTAGGTGTCGCGGATGACGGGGATCGAGCGGCCGACCAGGGGCACGATGACGCGGGCATCCTGCGGCAGGTCCTGATAGCGCGGGTCCTCGGGGTTGACACAGAGGGCCGTATCGCCGAGGATGGTCTCGGGACGGGTCGTGGCGACGATGATCGTGCGGTCTGCGCCCTCGACCCTGTAGCGCAGGTAGTAGAGTTTTCCGTGGGACTCCTTGAAGACGACCTCCTCGTCGGAGAGGGCGGTCTGTGCGGCGGGGTCCCAGTTGACCATGCGGACGCCGCGGTAGATCCTGCCCTTGTCGTAGAGGTCGCAGAAGACGCGCAGGACGCTTTCGGTGCGGGCCTCGTCCATGGTGAAGCAGGTGCGGTCCCAGTCGCACGAGGCGCCGAGTTTTCGCAGCTGCTGGAGGATGACGCCTCCGTACTTCTCCTTCCACTCCCAGGCGTATTTCAGGAATTCGTCACGCGAGAGCGACGACTTCTCGATTCCCTTTTCGCGGAGCATGGCGACGACCTTGGCCTCCGTGGCGATCGAAGCGTGGTCCATGCCGGGAACCCAGCAGGCGTTCTTCCCGGACATGCGGGCACGCCGCACGAGGACATCCTGCAGGGTGTTGTTGAGCATGTGTCCCATGTGGAGCATTCCGGTGACGTTGGGGGGCGGGATGACGATCGTATAGGGTTCGCGCTCATCGGGTTCCGAGTGGAATAGCTTGTGGCCGATCCAGTATTCGTACCATTTGGCTTCGATTTGCTGCGGAGCGTATTTGTCGGCGATTTGCATGGCTCGTATGAGATTTAACAGGTTTTTCGGAAGCGCAAAGTTATTAACATTCTGTCAAAGATGAAATAAATTCAGCGAAAAAACGTTACCTTTGCGGCATTATTATAGGATATTATGAGCAAAAAAAATAAGATCGAAATCGTTGAAGCGGACGACATGAACCTCGTTCCGGAGATTCTCGACGGCAAACACCGCGTGATCCCGATCGTGACGGGCGGTGACGAGCCGGTCGAGGAGGTTGAAGTTCCCGAAATCATCCCGATCCTGACCCTGCGGTCGTCGGTGCTCTTTCCGGGAGCCATCACGCCCATTACGGTGGGTCGAGACAAGAGTATTTCGCTGGTTCGGGCGGTGAATGCCGAGGGCGGGATGCTGGGCGCCGTGCTTCAGCGCGAGAGCGAGGTGGAGGACCCCTCGCCGGACGACATGTACAAGGTGGGCACGGCAGCGCGGATCATCAAGATCCTGGAGATGCCGAACGGCAACCTGACGGTGATCCTGAACGGCCTGGAGAAGATTGAAATCACGGAATATATCGCTACGGAACCCTATTTCAAGGCGCGTGTGGTGGCCTTGCGGGACTCGACGCCCGACGTGAAGAGCATCGAGTTCGAGGCGCTGGTCGACTCGATCCGTGACGTGGCGCTGAACATCATCAACGTATCGCCGTCGATGCCCAAGGAGGCGGCCTTCGCCATCAAGAACATCGACTCGAAACGGGGGATCATCAACTTCATCTGCTCGAACATGGAGCTCACGGACGAGGACCGTCAGTCGCTGCTGGAGGCCCCCGGGCTGCTGGCGCGTGCACGCAAGCTGCTGGAGATCCTGATCCGCGAGCAGCAGTTGGCCGAACTGAAGAGCCAGATCCAGGAGCGCGTCAAGCAGGAGATCGACAAGCAGCAGCGTGACTACTACCTGCAGCAGCAGATGCGCACGATCCAGGACGAACTGGGCGACGGCGCGGATGCCGACATCGAGAAGCTGCGCGAGGATGCCAAGAAGAAGAACTGGCCGAAGGAGGTCGCCGAGACCTTCGAAAAGGAGGTGCAGAAGGTCGAGCGGCTGAATCCCGCGGTGGCGGAGTATTCGGTGCAGATGACCTACCTGCAGCTGCTGCTGGAGCTGCCGTGGAACGATGTCACGAAGGACAACCTCGACCTGAAGTGCGCCCGCGAACAGCTGGACCACGACCATTTCGGGCTCGACGAGGTGAAGGAGCGTATCCTCGAACACCTGGCCGTGATCAAACTGAAGGGCGACCTGAAATCGCCGATTCTCTGCCTCTACGGCCCTCCGGGCGTGGGTAAGACGTCGCTGGGCAAGTCGGTGGCCACGGCCCTGGGCCGCAAGTTCGGGCGCATTTCGCTGGGCGGCCTGCACGACGAGTCGGAGATCCGCGGACACCGCCGCACCTACATCGGTGCGATGCCGGGCCGGATCATCCAGACGATCAAGCGCTGCGGGTCGTCGAATCCGGTGATCATCCTTGACGAGGTGGACAAGGTGACGGTCTCGAACCACGGGGACCCGTCGAGCGCCCTGCTCGAAGTGCTCGATCCGGAGCAGAACACGACCTTCCACGACAACTACATCGACATGGAGTACGACCTGTCGAAGGTGCTGTTCATCGCCACGGCGAACAACGTGGGGAATATCGCCCCGGCGCTGCGCGACCGTATGGAGATGATCAACATCCCGGGTTATCTCGTGGAGGAGAAGGTGCGCATTGCGCTGGACCACCTGCTCCCGAAGCAGCGCGAGGCCCACGGAATCAAGCCGCAGGAGATGACCCTGACGCCGGAGGTGGTCGAGGAGATCATCTCGTGCTATACGCGCGAGGCGGGCGTCCGTTCGCTGGACAAGCACCTGGCGAAGATCGCCCGGGCGCGTGCCAAGCAGATCGCCTTCGACGAGGCGTTCGCCCCGGAGATCACGAAAAAGGACCTGGAAAAGATCCTCGGGATGCCGAAATTCCTGCGTGAGGAGTATGAGGTGGGCGGCATGACCGGCGTGGTGACGGGCCTGGCGTGGACCGAGGTCGGAGGCGACATTCTCTACATCGAATCGTGCCTGACGCCGGGCAAGGGGAAGATCAGCCTGACGGGCAACCTGGGTGACGTGATGAAGGAGTCGGCGACGATTGCGCATGAGTGGGTAATGGCCCACTATAAGGAGTTGGGCATCGATCCGAAGCTGTTCGAAACGAACGACATCAACATCCACGTTCCGGAGGGTGCGATTCCGAAGGACGGCCCCTCGGCGGGCATTACGATGGTGACGTCGATCGTCTCGACCTACACGGGCCGGAAGGTGAAGGAGCGGATCGCCATGACGGGCGAGACGACGCTGCGGGGCCGGGTGATGCCGGTTGGCGGCGTGAAGGAGAAGATCCTGGCTGCGAAGCGTGCCGGCATTACGGAACTGATCCTTTCGGAAGAGAACCGTAAGGACATTGCGGAGATCAAGGCGGAGTACGTGGAGGGTCTGACGTTCCATTACGTGCGGACGAACGACGAGGTGCTGCAACTGGCATTGGAATAGGCTATGAAATACATCGCAATCATACCGGCGCGCTATGCGTCGACACGCTTTCCGGCCAAACCGCTGGCCATGCTGGGCGGCAAACCCGTGATCCAGCGGGTCTATGAACAGGTCGCCGGGGTGCTGGACGATGCTGTGGTGGCTACGGATGACGAGCGGATCTACGAGGCCGTGCAGGCTTTCGGCGGGAAGGCCGAGATGACCTCGACGGCACACCGCAGCGGTACGGACCGATGCCGGGAGGCCTACGACAAACAGGGCCGGGAGTACGACGTGGTGGTCAACGTGCAGGGCGATGAACCCTTCATCCGGGCCGAACAGTTGGAGGCATTGAAACGCTGTTTCGAAAACCCCGCAACCGATATCGCCACGCTGGTGAAACCCTTTTCGGAGAGCGACGGGCTTGCCGCGCTGGAAAACCCCAACTCCCCGAAAGTGGTGCTCGACGTGCAGTCGCAGGCCGTCTATTTTTCGCGTTCGGTGATTCCCTACCTGCGGAACGTCCCGCGCGGGGAGTGGCTGACGAAACACACCTTCTACAAACACATCGGCATTTACGCATTCCGTTCGGAGGTGCTGCGCAAGGTTACCTCCCTGCCGCAATCGCCGCTCGAAGCGGCCGAATCGCTCGAACAGCTGCGGTGGCTGGAGAACGGCTTCCGGATCGGCGTGGGCATTACGGATGCCGAGACCGTGGGGATCGACACCCCGGAGGACCTGGCGCGTGCCGAAGCGTTCCTGAAACAACATCCCGAATTCAACCGCTAAAGCTATGAAATTTATTGCCGGACCCTGTGTCATTGAATCGGCCGAACTGTTGGATACGGTGGCCGAACGCCTGGCGGCGATCAACCGCCGCCTCGGCACGGAGATCATCTTCAAGGCCTCGTTCGACAAGGCCAACCGGACGTCGATCGCGTCGTTCCGCGGCCCGGGTCTCGACCGGGGCCTGCAGATGCTGGCGGACGTGCGGGCGAAATGGGGCCTGAAGCTCCTGACGGACATCCACGAGTCGTGGCAGGCCGCACCGGTGGGTGAAGTGGTCGACGTGATCCAGATTCCGGCGTTCCTGTGCCGCCAGACCGACCTGGTGGTGGCTGCGGCGAAGACGGGGCGGACGGTGAATATCAAGAAGGCGCAGTTTCTCTCGGGGGTCGACATGCAATACCCCTACGAAAAGGCTTGCGAGGCGGGCGCCCGGGAGGTATGGCTCACCGAACGCGGCAATTCGTTCGGCTATAACAATCTGGTGGTCGACTTCCGCAACATCCCCGACATGCTGAAGATCGCCCCGACGGTCATCATGGACTGCACCCACTCGGTGCAGCGCCCCGGCGCGGCGGGGGGCAAGACGGGCGGCAACCGCGAATTCGTTCCGGCGATGGCCCGTGCCGCCCAGGCATTCGGGGCCAACGGCTTCTTCTTCGAGGTTCACCCCGATCCGGACCGGGGTCTGAGCGACGCCGCGAACATGCTGCGGCTGAATGATCTGGAACCCTTGATCGAATCTTTACTTCAGGTACAATGACCGATATTTCGAAATCCCGGATTTTGTCGGTAGCACGCAAGGCGTTGCATACCGAGATGCTGTCGCTGCAGCACTTGGAGGAGTCGCTGGACGATTCGTTCGTCCGGGCCGTAGAGCTGATTCTGGCGAGCCACGGCAAGTGCATCGTGACGGGCATGGGCAAATCGGGCCTCGTGGGGCGCAAGATCGCCGCGACATTCGCCTCGACCGGTACGCCGAGTTTCTTCCTTCACCCGGGGGAGGCCTTCCACGGCGATCTGGGCATGATCTCGAAGGAGGATATCATTCTGGCGCTTTCCTATTCGGGCGAGACGGACGAGATCCTGAAGATTGTGCCGTTCATCCACACGAACGGCAATCGGCTGATCTCCATGACGGGCAATCCCGAATCGGCGCTGGCCAAGAACTCCGACGTGCATCTGAACGTGCGGGTCGAGGAGGAGGCCTGCATCCTGCATCTCGCTCCCACGTCGTCCACAACGGCGCAGATCGCCATGGGCGACGCCCTGGCCGTTTCGCTGATGGAGCTGCGGGGCTTCACGAGCGTCGATTTCGCGCGTCTGCATCCGGGCGGCAGCCTCGGGCGGCGCCTGCTGATGACCGTAGGCAATGTCATGCGGGACCACGACCTGCCGGTCGTTGCGCCGGATTGCCCGGCCACGGAGATGATCCACGCCATTTCGAAGGGCGGCCTGGGTTTGATCGTGATCTGCGAGGGCGACCGTATCGAGGGCATCGTGACCGACGGCGACGTGCGCCGGGCCATGGAGCGCCTGCGCGGTGAGTTCTTCAACATCAAGGCCGCCGATATTGCCACGCCGCACCCGAAGACGATCGCCCCGACCGAGAAGCTGATCGAGGCGGAGAAGATGATGACGCGCAACAAGGTGACCTCGCTGTTGGTGACCGACGATGCGGGCAAGCTCGTCGGTGTGATCCAGATCTATGACATCAAACTCTGAGCCTTCCGGCTTCGGACAGATACCCAAAAAGAGGAACCCGGTCATCGGGTTCCTCTTTTTTACATGCGGGGACGGATGGGTTATTCGCCCTCTTCGAGTTGGAAAACGGCCTCGACGGGTTTTTCGAACTGCCGGGCGATCTTCAGCGCCAGGACGGTCGAAGGTACGAATTTCCCCGCCTCGATGGCATTGATCGTCTGGCGGCTGACGCCCACGGCTTCGGCCAACTGTTGTTGGGTCATGCGCCGCTCGGCGCGTTCGACCCGGATCCTATTCTTCATGTGCGGCCTCCTTTCCGAGTCTCCACAGCATGACCCGTTCGATGACAAGGAAGAGCACGGGCAGCAGGCAGAGGTTGAAAATCAGGAAGTAGAGATAGGCGAAGTCGTAGAGGAAGAGCGCCGCAATGACGGCAATGCCGATGGTGGCGTAGAGTGCGGCCAACAGGGCATTGAGACGGATGCGGGTGATGAGTTCGTCCTCGATCCGCTCGCGGGAGCAGGTGATGAGGAGCGTCCCGAGGAGCACTCCGATCAGGACGACGTTGTTGGAGACGCGCGAGAGGGTCTCGCTTCCGGCAGCGGAGTCGGGCAGCAGGAAGGTGGGGAATTCGTTGAATCCGTCGATGGCCATCAGCAGGCCGAGCAACGCCGTCGGGATGAAAAGCACCCATCCGATCCGCTTGAACGGATAGGGGAGTAACAGGATTTTGTTCATGACTGGTTGTTTTTTGTCGGTTTGTGCAGACTGCCGGAGGTGCGCACTTCTCCCGTCTACGTCGCAAATGTAAAATAAACTTTACATATTTCCAAGTAAACGCGACATAAAATAGATTGTAATTGAAAATTGAAAATGGGAAATTGGGAGATAACGGCGATCTGGAGGCTTCTCCGGGCGGAATCGATTGGACCGGGTTTTGAATACGCGGCCAGCGGCCGCGGGGCTTCGGCCAGCCGCGTCCCCTCACCCGTCCGGGAAAGGTTTACCCGTCGGCTCCTTCCTACTGCTGGATCTTGACCAGCTGTTCCCGGTAGGCGTTCAGAATCCGTGACTTGGAGATGAATCCCCGGTAGTGGTTCTGCTTGTCGACCACCGGCAGCATCCAGGTGTGCTTGTCCTCGAACTTCTCCATCACGCTCTGGATCGATTCGTGTTCGAGGATCTTGTCCGGCGGGGGGATCATGTAGTCGGAAATCGGATGTCCGTACTTCTCGTGCTTGAACATGTCCTCGCGCAGGTCGTCCAGTTGCACGACGCCGAGCAGACGTCCGAAATTGTCGATCACGGGGAAGATGTTGCGGCGGGCCGTGGAGATGATGTGGACGATGTCGCCGAGGGTCATGTTCTCCTTGATGCGCAGGAAATCGGTCTCCATCAGTTCGTCGAGTTTCAGGAAGACGAAGACCGACTGATCCTTGTCGTGGGTCAGCAGTTCGCCCTTCTGGCGCAGCTGCTTGGTGTAGATCGAGTCGGGATCGAGGTAGTAGTTCACGGCGAAGGAGATGCAGGCGGTTGTCATCAGGGGGATGAAGAGCCCGTAGCCGTTGGAGAGTTCGGCGATGAGGAAGATCGAGGTCAGCGGGGCGTTCATCACGCCGGCCATCACGCCGGCCATGCCGACGAGCGTAAAGGATACGATCGAAATGTTCCAGTGGAACAGGATGTTGCAGACGAGGGCCAGGGATGCCCCGGTGAAGGCTCCGACGAACAGCGACGGCGCGAAGGTTCCGCCGACGCCCCCCGCGGCATTGGTCGAAGCCATGGCGATGACCTTGAAGAACATCGTGGCGATGACGAAGAGGATGACGACCCAGTCGATGTTGCGGAAGCGGTAGAAGAGCGAGTTGTTGAAGAGCTCCTGGGCATTTCCGTGCATCAGGGAGGTGAAACCCTCGTATCCTTCGCCGTAGAGGGGCGGGAAGATGAAGATCAGGATGCCGAGGATGGCTCCGCCCCAGATCCATTTCTTGTATTGCCGGTCGATTTTCTTGAAGAATCCGCCGATGCGGGAGTTCATCGATGTGAAGTACCAGGCCATGAGTCCGCACAGCACGCCGAGGAGGATGAACAGCGGGATCTGCCACAGTTCGAAGGCATCCTCGGGGGCGAGCGTCACGGCCAGAATGGGGTCGAAGCCGCGGAGCATGAAGGCCATGGTGGTGGCGGTGATCGATGCGATGAGCAGGGGGATGACCGAAGCGGCGGTGATGTCGAGCATGAGGATCTCCAGGACGAAGACCACACCGGTGATCGGGGCCTTGAAGATGGCCGCGAGGGCGGCACCCGCTCCGCAGCAGAGCAGCAGCGTGGTGTGCTTGTAGTTGAGGCGTGCGAGGCGTCCGATGTTCGATCCGATGGCGGCGCCGGTGAGGACGATCGGGGCCTCGGGTCCCACCGAACCTCCGAATCCGATGGTCGTGGCGCCTCCGACGACCGACGTCCAGCAGTTGTGCGCGGCGATGCGGGAGTTGCGGCGCGACATGGCGTAGAGGACACGGGTGACGCCCTCGGAGATGTTGTCGCGGACGATGTACCGGACGAAGAGCGTGGCCAGGATGATACCCACGGCGGGGTAGATCAGGAAGAGGAAGTGTGCGCTGTCGACGGGGAACCAGTTTGTCAGTCCGGTTTTGATCGCATAGAGCAGGATCTCGAAGAGGTAGGTCCCCAGTCCGGCGAGCACACCGACCACCACCGCCAGTAACATCATCATCTGGCGGTTCGAGAGCCTGCGGGTCAGCCGCAGGAAGGCGGCGTAGATGCGGTCGGCGCGGATTTCCATGGGACGGCGCGGCGGGTGGATCAGCGTTCGGAGCCGGCGGTGTACTGCCGGGCCTGTGCGGCGATGAGCTCCCCGTCGTCGAAGTAGTCGATCTTCATGGCGTGGCGTACGTCCGCGAGGGTCTCGGCAGCTGCGGTGCGGGCCGTTTCGGAACCCCGGCGGAGGATGTCGTAGACCTCGCCGATGCGGGCCTCGTAGTAGTGGCGGCGTTCGCGGATGGGGTCGAGGGTCTCGTTGAGGATGGCGATGAGCAGACGCTTGACCTTCACGTCGCCGAGGCCTCCGCGGCGGTAGTGGGCCTTCAGTTCGTCGAGCGAGGCGTAGTCGGGGAGGTACTTGGCGAAGTGTTCCGGGCGGCTGAAGGCGTCGAGGTAGGTAAAGACCGTGTTGCCTTCGACCTTGCCGGGATCTTCGACGCGCAGGTGGTCCGGATCGGTGTACATGCCCATGACCTTCTTCTTGACCTCGTCGGCCGTGTCGGAGAGGTAGATGCAGTTCCCGAGCGATTTGGACATCTTGGCCTTGCCGTCGGTGCCGGGCAGGCGCAGGCAAGCGGCGTTGTCGGGCAGGAGGATTTCGGGCATGGTGAGCGTTTCGCCGTAGACCGTGTTGAACTTGTGTACGATTTCGCGGGTCTGCTCGATCATCGGCTCCTGGTCCTCACCCACGGGGACGGTTGTGGCCCGGAAGGCGGTGATGTCCGACGCCTGGCTGATGGGGTAGGTGAAGAATCCGACGGGGATTCCCTGACGCTGGGTGGTGTCGCCCTCGACGGCCCCCTCGGCGAATCCGCGCATCTGGATCTCGGCCTTGACGGTGGGGTTGCGCTGCAGGCGCTGCACCGTGACGAGGTTCATGTAGTAGAAGGCCAGCTCGCACAGTTCGGGAACCTGCGACTGGATGAAAAGGGTCGATTTTGCGGGGTCGAGACCGACGGAGAGGTAGTCCAGGGCCACCTCGATGATGTTCTGGCGCACCTTTTCGGGGTTGTCGGCGTTGTCGGTGAGGGCCTGTGCGTCGGCGATCATGATGAATATGCGGTCGAAATCTCCGGAATTCTGGAGTTCTACGCGGCGTCGGAGCGAGCCGACGAAATGTCCGAGATGAAGCCGGCCTGTGGGACGGTCGCCGGTGAGTATGATTTTAGCCATATTCAGAAAGTGTACATTTTAACGACAAACATACGAAAAAGCGGGCGGGCGACCTAAAAAAGTTGTATGATATAGATTAATTTTATATCTTCGCTCAGGAAAATAAACGTCCGTTATGACCATCATTCAACTCGAATACCTGTTGGCGGTAGCCAACTGCGGCAGTTTTTCGCAGGCTGCCGAACACTGTTTCGTGACGCAGCCGTCGCTGAGTATGCAGATCAAGTCGCTGGAGGAGGAGTTGGGCGTGGTGCTTCTGGACCGTTCGAAGAAGCCGGTAATACCGACGGAGGCGGGCGCCGTGGTGCTGGAGCAGGCGCGTGAGACGCTCAAGGCCTACAACTACATCCGGGAGGCGGTTGCGGAGCTGAAGGGCGAGACGGCCGGGAAGCTGCGTCTGGGTGTGATTCCGACGATTGCGCCCTACCTGCTGCACAAGTTCATTCCGACGTTCGTGCGGGAGTACCCGAAGGTGGAGCTGGAGATTTCGGAGATGATCACTTCGGAGATCGTCGAGGCGCTGAAGCGCGACCGGATCGACGCGGCGCTGGTGGCGAGCGGCACGTGCGGGGAGGGGATCTTCGAGCAGGAACTTTTCAACGACCGTTTTTATG
>CALUKL010000002.1 GCA_944321195.1 uncultured Alistipes sp. | reverse complement strand
ATGAAGGCCTGTTCGCGTTTCAGATCGGGGCAGGCCATGCGCGTGGCGGCCAGCGGCCCGATCCTGAGCGAGCGTTTCTCGTCGCTCCTGTAGGTGCCGGAGAGGCGGTTGCAGGCTCCCACGCCGGAGATCTGGCCCTTCTCGGCCGAGAGCGTGATGGTGAAGCTGCCCTCCTGGGGCTGAATGGTCTCACCGCCGAGCTGGATCAACTGCCATTCGGTACCGACAAGTGGACGTCGGGTTTTCTTCTGGTAGGAGCGGCAGTTGCAACATCCGACCGTAAGCGCCGCAAGGCCAGCGACTACCGCCAGTCGCAACAGAATTTTCATTTTTTTTGATTTGAGTTATGCTGCAAATATAAGGAATTAATCGTACCTTTGATGACCCAACGAACCATTTATCTATGAAAAAGATCATCGCATCGCCGCAGGCCCCCAAAGCCGTGGGGCCTTATTCCCAGGCCGTTGAGACGGGCGGGACGCTTTATGTTTCGGGTCAGTTGCCCCTGGATGGCGCTACGGGCCGGATGGCCGAGGGCATCGAGGCCCAGACGCGCCAGTCGCTGACGAACATCGGCCACATCCTCCACGAAGCGGGCTACGACTTCTCGGATGTGGTGAAGACGACGGTCCTGTTGCAGTCGATGGGCGACTTCGCGGCGATGAATGCCGTCTATGCGGAGTTCTTCACGGGCGACAAACCGGCCCGGGTCTGCTACGAAGTGGCCGCCCTTCCGATGGGTGCCCGGGTGGAGATCGATGCCGTGGCCGTGAAATAAAATCCTGCGGCCATTCCCTGTGCGCGTCCCGGATCCCCCGGGGCGCGTCTTTTCGCCTTTTGTAGATAAATTGTCGATAAAATTGCTTCCGGGATCTGGCTTTTTCGTGGGAAAAGTTTGAAATTTGTAGAACCGCACGTTTGCCCCGTGCGTTTGTCCCGGAAAGGGTGGAAAAATGCTGAAAAACAGAAAAAATAGATAAGAGTCAAGAAGTTATGTCTAAAACAGCCAATGTCGGGGCGCCGCAGAAGGTCGATTACAACGATGCGGTCGCCGAATCGAAAAAGTATTTCGAGGGTGACGATCTCGCCGCTACGGTGTGGGTGAGCAAGTACGCCCTGAAAGACTCTTTCGGAAACATCTACGAGCGTTCGCCGCGGGAGATGCACCAGCGTATTGCCGCGGAGATCGAGCGTATCGAGCGGAAGTATCCGAACCCCCTCAGCAAGGAGGAGGCTTTCGAACTGCTCGACCATTTCCGGTACGTGATTCCGCAGGGCGGTCCGATGACCGGTATCGGAAACAATTTCCAGGTTGCGTCGCTGTCGAACTGCTTCGTCATCGGGCACAAGCATCCGGCCGACTCCTACGGCGGGATCTTCCGCATGGACGAGGAGCAGGTGCAGTTGATGAAACGGCGCGGCGGCGTGGGCCATGACCTTTCGCACATCCGCCCGACGGGCAGCCCGGTGCTGAACTCGGCCCTCACGTCGACGGGGATCGTCCCGTTCATGGAGCGCTACTCGAACTCGACGCGCGAGGTGGCGCAGGATGGCCGCCGCGGGGCCCTGATGCTGACGCTCTCGATCAAACACCCCGATGCCGAGCGCTTCATCGACGCCAAGGTCGATACGGGCAAGGTTACGGGTGCGAATGTCTCGATCAAGATCGACGACGAGTTCATGCGTGCGGCGCTGGCCGGGAAGAAGTACCACCAGCAGTTCCCGATCGTCTCGGACCAGCCCAAGTTCGAGCAGGATATCGACGCGAAGAAACTCTGGGAGAAGATCATCCACAATGCGTGGAAATCGGCCGAGCCGGGCGTGCTGTTCTGGGATACGGTGATCCGCGAGAGCATCCCCGACTGCTATGCCGATGAGGGTTTCGTGACGGTTTCGACGAACCCCTGCGGGGAGATTCCGCTCTGCCCCTACGATTCGTGCCGCCTGCTGGCGATGAACCTCTTCAGCTATGTGGACAACCCGTTCAAGACCGACGCGAAGTTCAACTTCGAAAAGTTCCGTGACCATGTGGGCAAGGCCATGCACATGATGGACGACATCATTGACCTGGAGTTGGAGAAGGTGGAGCAGATCATCGCCAAGATCGAAGGCGATCCCGAGGATATGGATGTCCGCCGTGTGGAGCTGGAACTCTGGAAGAAGATCCGGACGATGGCCCAGAAGGGACGCCGCACGGGCCTCGGCATCACGGCCGAGGGTGACATGCTGGCCGCCCTGGGGTTGCGCTACGGTTCGCAGGAGGCGATCGACTTCGCCGTGGAGGTGCAGAAGACGCTGGCGCTGGCCGCCTACGGGGCTTCGGTGAAGATGGCCGCCGAGCGCGGGGCCTTCCCGATCTACGATACGGCCAAGGAGGCGAACAATCCGATGATCGCACGGATCCGGGAGGCCGATCCTGCGCTCTACGAGGAGATGACGAAGGTCGGGCGGCGCAACATCGCCATGCTGACCATCGCACCGACGGGTACGACGTCGCTCATGTCGCAGACCACGTCGGGAATCGAGCCTGTTTTCCGCACGGTCTACAAGCGCCGCCGGAAGATCAACCCCTCGGATCACGACACGCATGTCGACTATGAGGATGAAACGGGCGAGAAGTTCCAGGAGTACAACGTCTACCACCACAACTTCGTGAAGTGGCTGGAGGCGAACGGCTACGACACGTCGAAACTGGTGACGATCTCCGACGAGGAGCTCGCCAAGTGGGTGGAGGCGTCACCCTACCACGGTGCTACGGCCAACGACATCGACTGGGTGGCCAAGGTAAAGATGCAGGGTGCGATCCAGAAGTGGGTGGACCACTCGATCTCGGTGACGGTGAACCTCCCGAACAACGTTTCGGAGGAGTTGGTTGCCGATGTCTACCGCACGGCGTGGGAGTGCGGCTGCAAGGGTGTCACGGTTTACCGCGACGGCTGCCGCTCGGGCGTGCTGCTGGACAAGAACGCCAAAGGTAAGAAATCGCGTTGTGAGGAGCACCCGGGTGAGGTGCCGAAGCGCCCGAAGTCGATTCCTGCAGACATCGTGCGGTTCAAGAACGGTTCGGAGGACTGGATCGCCTTCGTCGGGTTGCAGAACGGCCGTCCGTATGAGATTTTCACCGGAAAGATCGAGGAGGATGCCATGTACATTCCGCCGAAGATCCGGAAAGGCTATATAATAAAGGTACGCGAGGAGAACGGCACGAAGCGTTACGACTTCCAGTATGTCGACCGTTACGGCTATACGAATACGATCGGCGGGATCTCGCGCCTGTTCAACGAGGAGTTCTGGAACTATGCCAAACTGATTTCGGGTGTGCTGCGCCACGGGATGCCGATCGAGAAGACCGTTTCGCTGATCGAGTCGCTGCATCTGGACAGCGTGTCGATCAACACGTGGAAGACGGGCGTCTGCCGGGCGTTGAAACAGTACATCGTCGACGGCACGAAGTCCAAAGGGAAGTGCCCGAGCTGCGGTCAGGAGAACATGGCTTACCAGAACGGATGTCTGACCTGTATGTCCTGCGGCTATTCGAAGTGCGGTTGAGGATTGTATTTTCAGCTCTAAATCAACCAAAAAAGGTCCGAAACAGCCGTTTTGGACCTTTTTTTACAGGTAAGAAGTGATTTTTGCGCTTTTTTTGCAGGTGTAGAATCGTTTTTTATAAAAAAATGCGTACTTTTACGACAAGTATGTGAGGTCAACAGAATGTGCAATAAAACGTATTTAATATGAAGAAGATTTTCCTGACTTTCGCAGCCGCGGTATTCGCGGTTTCGGCATGGGCTGAAGGAACCCCCAAGAAGCCGAGTTTTGCAGGATTCGTCTCGAACGGTTTCTGGGATAATTGGGAGATATCGGCCGGTTTGGGTGCCGGTACGGCATTTTCGAACGGTGGGAACCTGGGAGCCCGCAGCGAGCGTTTCGGGTTTGAGGGCAACCTGTCGGTGACGAAGTGGCTGCACCCGGTTGTCGGAGTCCGCGGACAGCTGCAGGGCGGCTGGTTCAACAACTTCGATGCGGATCTGGGCAAGATGTCGTGGCCGTACATGTTCGTTCACACGGACGTGATGGTCAACCTCTCGAACTGGATCGGCGGCTATCGTGAGGATCGTGCCTGGTATGGCGTGCCGTTTGCCGGTTTCGGTTATATGGCGTCGAACTTCACCGATGGCAGCCAGCGTGACAACCACAGCGGTACGAATCAGGAGTTCGCCTTTACGGCGGGTTTGCTGAACAAGTTCCGCCTGTCGCCGTCGTTCGACTTCAACCTCGAACTGAAGGGCCTTCTGGCCAAATCGGATATTTGCCCGGCCGGCATGAACGGTGCCTACCTCTTCGGGTTTACGGCAACCGCCGGTATCACCTATCGCTTCAACCAGCGCGGCTGGGAGCGTGGCGTCCCGGGATATACGGCCGAGGATATTCGGGCTTTCCAGAATGCCGTGGCTTCGGGCAATGCGGCTCTGAAGGTTGCGAAGGAAGAGAATGACCGCCTGAACGAGCAGCTGGCGGCTGCCCAGGCTGCTGCGAAGGCCGCCGAGAAGGCTGCCGCGCAGGCTGAGGCCAAAGCCGCAGCCGAGGCTCGGAAGGTGAATACTTCGGCTCCGACTTCGATTATCTTCTACGATTACAGCATGTCGAAACTCACGGCGAAGGACAAGACGCGCCTGGAGCTGACCGCCGATCTGATCAAGAACGGTCCGAAGGATCGGGTTTATACGATCCAGGGCCACGCCGACCAGCAGACGGGTACGGCTGCCGGGAACAAGCGGGTTGCCGAGAACCGTGCGAAGAATGTCTACGACTTCCTGGTTAAATGCGGTGTGAACCCCAAGCAGCTCACCTACGAGGGCCTGGGCAACGAGCCGGATGTCTACAAGAACAACCAGAAGGCCAACCGCTCGGTAATCATTAAGTAATCGATACGGAAGTCCCTTTTCAGAAAATGCTCCCCGCTTTTGGGGAGCATTTTTTTGGTAGGTAGGGGTGCGGCGATGCGGTGAAAGGATGGGGAAACGGGGGCGCGGAGAGTTGCTGGTGGGGTGGGGTATCCTGTTGTCACATGTCCGGCGGGAGGTTGGTGCGGGCCCGGATCAGCGGATGATGACGGCATTGACCAGTTGGACTCCGGAACGCCGGTTAATCTCCTCCTTGAGTGCCTCCCGCTGATAGAAAAGCTCGGAACGCACGACACTCGACTGGATCCGGACATACAGAATCCGCTTTTCGAGCCGCAATTCGGTTGTCAGATCCGCCACACGGTCTCCGACGATCTCCCGCCACGTATCGGGGAGTCTCCCTTCGGCGACCTTCGCGGCGACATAGGGGCGTTTGAAGAACTCGTCCAGCAGGTCGCCCATCAGTATGGTTTTCGTGCGTCTCATTCGTGTGCCGGTTGGGTCGGTTTCCCGGACGGGTTCTCGGATAGTTCTTCGGACGGTTCCTTCACTCCGGCATCCCGGGTGACGTCGCCGTCGGTTACGGTAAAGAGCGCGTAGTCCCCACCGGCCCGATCGAGAATCCGTTTCAGCCGCGTGGGGTTGCAGTCGGAGATGAAAATCTGCCCGAAGGTTTCGGCCGATACCAGGCGGATCAGTTGCTCGACCCGTCCGGCATCGAGTTTGTCGAAGAGGTCGTCCAGCAGCAGGATGGGGTGTTCGTGCTTCTCCTCGGCGACAATGGCGTACTGGGCGAGTTTCAGGGCGATCAGGAAGGATTTCTGCTGCCCCTGCGATCCGTATTTCCGCAGGGGGTAGCCTCCGATCTTCAGCACCAGGTCGTCGCGGTGGATGCCTGCGGTGGTGAATTCGTTGACGAGATCCCGCTGCCGGGCATTCTGCAGCACCTCCTCGAAGGGCCGTTCGTTCAATTCGGACTTGTAGAGGAGTTCGACCTGTTCGCGGTCTCCGGAGAGCGTGCGGTAGTATTCCGCCACGACGGGCTGCAGCCGCTGGACAAACTCCCGGCGGCGATCATGGATTTTGTTCCCGTGTTTGCAGAGCTGGCGGTCGTAGATCTGCAGCATCGTTTCGTCGGGCTGCATCTTGAGCAGGCGGTTGCGCTCGGCCAGGACGGCGTTGTAACGCATGACGGCCTGCAGGTAGGGGCGGTCGAGCTGCGCGATGAAGGCATTGAGGTAACGGCGCCGTTCATCCGCTGCGTCGGAGATCAGGGCGCTGTCGGCCGGGGAGACGATCACCGCGGGGATCAGACCCACATGGTCCGCAAGCCGTTCGTATACCTTTCCGTTCCGCTTGAGGACCTTGCCGCCCTTGCGGGAGAAGGAGCAGACGACGCTTTCGCTCTTTCCGGAGTCGGTGGTGTATGCGCCGTCCGCAAGGAAGAAGTCGGCATCGTGCCGGACGCTCTGTCCGTCGGTCATCTGCAGGGCGGATTTGCACATCGAGAGGTAGTAAACGGCATCGATGATGTTCGTTTTTCCGGCTCCGTTGTCCCCCACCAGCGCATTGATCCCGGGACAGAAGGCGAGTTCCACCTGTCGGATGTTTTTGAAATTCAGCAGCGCTAATTTTTTCAGGTACATAAGGCAAAAATACAAAAAATCCGGACACGACCTTGTACATTGTGAATAGTTTTGTATCTTTGCAGACTATCGTACGGATTATAAACTAAAAACACGGATAACACTATGGCAAAAAAGAATGTCGCCGAACCGGAAACCCTCGGTGATGCAATGAACAAAACGGAGCTTTTTTTCGAGAAGAACGGCCGCATGATGTCCTACATTTTCCTGGGACTTTTGATTCTTGCGGCCTTGATTTTCGGTTATCGGTCGCTGCTCGTCCAGCCCCGTGCGGAGAAGGCCGCGGAGATGATTGCCGAAGCCCAGAACCGTTTTGACAGTGAAACACCGGATTTCGAACTCGCCTTGCAGGGCGATGCCAACGGCGCGGGCTTCCTGGATGTGATCGAGCAGTACGGTTCGACGCCTTCGGGGAACCTGGCGAAGCACTATGCGGGGATCTGCTATCTGCGGACGGGAGATCTGGAGAATGCCGCGAAGTACCTGGCCAAATACTCGCCGGTGAAGGGAATCCCGGGATCGCTGATCAACGCCCAGAACTACGGGCTGCAGGGCGATGTGGCGGTCGAGCAGCAGAACTACGCCCAGGCGGTGAAATTCTATGAGAAGGCCGTGCAGGCTGCCGACAACAACATGACGACGCCGATGTACCTTCGCAAGGCGGGCCTCGCCGAGCAGGCGCAGGGTAACCATGCTGCGGCTGCGGCCTACTACGAGCGGATCCTGACCTCGTATCCCGCTTCGATGGAGGCCCGGGATGCCGAGAAACTGCTGGGCAGTGTCAAATAAGCGACAGCGATGGCAACCCGGAATCACAATCTTTCGAAATTCGACTCTCCGCTGCCTTCGGCTGCGGACATGCGCTTCGGGATCGTCGTCGCGGAGTGGAACCGCGAGGTGACCGAGGCGTTGCTGGAGGGAGCCGTGCGGACGTTGCGGGCTGCGGGGTGCCCGGACATGAACATTCAGGTGAAATATGTCCCCGGCACCTTTGAGCTCTCGCTCGGAGCGCAATTCTTCGCCGAATATACGGATGTCGATGCGGTGATCGCTCTGGGGTGTGTCATCCAGGGGGATACGCGGCATTTCGACTTCATCTGCCAGGGGGTCACCCAGGGAATTACGCAGCTGCAGATCCAGTGGAACATGCCGATTGCCTTCGGCGTGCTGACGGTCAACGACATGCAGCAGGCTCTGGACCGTTGCGGAGGCCGTCTCGGCAACAAGGGTGACGAAGCGGCTGCTACGGCGATCAACATGGTGAAGCTGCAGATCGACATGGAGGCCGCCTCTCCGGAGAAGGAGCCCGACCGCCGCAACATCAATTGATTGCGGATACCTCTTCGGGAGACCGGGCCGAAAACGGCGCAGCCGACAAGCCATTTCCCGAAGACCCGAATATGAAAATCCCGGATCCATTCAGATGGGTCCGGGATTTTTCATGGCCAACCTCTCCATGACCGGCTTTTTACGGCCAGCCTTTCCCATGTCGGCCCTCTCATCGACCGGCCCTCCCGGCTTAAAAGACGCCCAGATTGTCGAGGAAGACCATCAGCATCACGATGGGGCAGAGATAGCGCAACAGGAAGATGAAGGTTCGGTAAATCCGGAATTTCAAGGCTCCGTTGTTGGTAATCTGATCCTTGAGCACCTGCCGGTCGAGTTTCCAACCGACGAAGATGCAGGTGAAGAATCCGCCGACGGGCAGCATGATATTGGCCGTGAGGTAGTCCAGCAGGTCGAAGAGGTTGAGCCCGAACAGTTTCCACCCGCTTAGCAGGCCGACCGACAGCGAGGCGGCGATTCCCAACAGCGAGGTAGCGGCGGTGGTGGTCCAGGCTGCGGCCCGGCGGCTCATGTGCCACTCTTCGTGGCAGTAAGCCGTGATTACCTCATGTAAGGAGATCGTTGAGGTGAGCGCCGCAACGACCAGCAGCAGAAAGAATACCGTCGACCAGACCATGCTCAGCGGCATTCCGTTGAAGATGCTGGGCAGGGTGATGAAGACCAGCGAAGGTCCCGACGAGGGTTCGATCCCGACGCTGAAGACCGCCGGGAAGATCACCACACCGGCCAGTATGGCGACCAGCGTATCGAGGATCGTGACATTCAGGGCCGTATGGCGCAGGTTGGTTTCGGGTTTGAAGTAGGAGGCGTAGGTGACCATGGTCCCGATGCCGATCGAGAGCGAGAAGAAGGCCTGCCCGAGCGCTACGAGGACCGTCGAAGGGGTAACCTTCGAAAAATCGGGCTTGAAGAAGAACCGGAAACCCTCTCCACCGCCGGGCATCAGCAGCGAGTGGATCGCCAGGGCGATCAGAACGACGAAGAGCAGCGGCATCAGGACTTTGGCCGAGCGTTCGATTCCCTTCTGCACGCCGAGGGCGATGACGAAGTGGGTGGCCAGGGCGAAGAGCAGCGTGTAGAGCACCGGACGCCACGGATTCTGGATGAAGTTCTCGAAGACCGTCCTGTACTCCTCGACCGTGGCGTATTTTGCCAGACTGCCCGTCATCGAGTGGATCATGTATTCGGCGGTCCAGCCCGACACGACGAAATAGAACCCCAGGATGAGGAAGGCTGCCAGTACGCCGTTGTATCCGAGGAAACTCCAGCGTTTGTCGAGCGAGCGGTAGGCCCCGACGGCATTGCGGTGCGTGGCGCGTCCGACGGAGAATTCGGCGAGCATGAGCGGCAGGCCCAGCAGCAGGACGCAGAGGATATAGATCACCAGAAAGGCCCCGCCTCCATTGTCTCCGGCGACGTAGGGAAACCGCCAGATGTTGCCCAGTCCCACGGAACTTCCCGCTGCGACCAGGACGGCACTCAGTTTCCCTCCCAGCGTGGCACGATTGTGCAAATGGTTCATATTCGGACTCTTTTGTGAAATGCCGGACGGACGGGGAAGTCCAATACCCCTCCGGTCCGGCATCCGGTTTATTTTTCCAGAACGACGCTGACGCGCTCCAGCTTCCCGCCCAGGGGCGGAGCCAGTTTCGAAACCGTGCATTTCACGTGCCGGACCTGCGGAAATCCGGCATGGATCGCATCGATGATGTTCATGGCGACGCGTTCGATCGTGCGCTGCGTGACGGCCATCTGCTGCCTGACCACCTCGTAAACCGAGAGGTAGTTCACGGCCTTTTCGACGCTGTCCCCGGCGGCCACGTCTCCCAGATCCGCGGTGATCTCCACGTCGACCGTGAAGCGGTTCCCGACCTTGCGCTCCAGTTCGTAGCAGCCGTGCAGCGCCCGAAACTCCATGCGTTGCAGGACGATGCGGTACTCCATATCCCTGTTTTATTCGGCAATTACCAGATAATAGTTCTTTTTGCCGCGTTGCACGAGCAGGTACTTCCCGGCAATCAGGTCGTCGGCCGTCACCGCACGCATCGGGTCGGCGATCTTCTCGCGGTTCATCGAGACGCCGCCGCCCTGGATCATCTTGCGGCACTCGCCCTTCGAGGCGAAGATCTGCGTCTTCTCGGCGCAGAGGTCCACGAAGGCAACTCCCGCCTCCAGTTCCGTGCGTGCCACGCGGAACTGCGGCACGCCCTCGAAGACCTGGAGGAGCGTCGTTTCGTCGAGGCGGCGCAGCGCCTCGGAGGTGGCGCCGCCGAAGAGGATGTTCGACGCCTCGAGGGCCTTTTCGTACTCCTCCTTCGAGTGGATCATCGTGGTGATCTCCTGAGCCAGCCGTTTCTGCAGCACGCGCAGGTGCGGGGCGGCGTCGTGCTCGGCAATGAGAGATTCGATGGTCTCGCGGTCGAGCAGCGTGAAGATCTTGATGTAGCGTTTGGCATCCTCGTCGCTGACGTTGAGCCAGAACTGGTAGAACTTGTAGGGGGACGTGTAGCGCGGGTCGAGCCAGACGTTGCCGCTCTCGGTCTTGCCGAATTTCGTGCCGTCGGCCTTCGTGATGAGCGGGCAGGTGATGGCGTAGGCTTCGGCTTCGGGGCCCAGTTTGCGGCGGATGAGCTCCGTGCCGGTGGTGATGTTGCCCCACTGGTCGGCGCCTCCGAGCTGGATCTTGCAGTTCATCGTCTGGTAGAGGTGCAGGAAGTCGTAGCCCTGGACCAGCTGGTAGGTGAATTCGGTGAACGACATGCCGTCACCCTCGCCGTTGAAGCGCTTCTTGACCGAATCCTTGGCCATCATGTAGTTGACGGTGATGCACTTGCCGATGTCGCGGATGAAATCCAGGAACGTGAATTCCTTCATCCAGTCGTAGTTGTTGACCAGGCGTGCGGCGTTCGGGGCGTCGGAATCGAAGTCGAGGAGTTTCGCCAGCTGGGCCTTGATGGCCTCCTGGTTGTGCCGCAGGGTGGCTTCGTCGAGCAGGTTGCGCTCCTGGGACTTGCCCGAGGGGTCGCCGATCATGCCCGTCGCACCGCCCACGAGGGCCAGCGGGCGGTGTCCGCACATCTGGAAGTGCTTGAGGATCATCACACCCACGAGGTGCCCGATATGGAGCGAGTCGGCCGTGGGGTCGATACCCAGGTAGGCCGTCGTCATCTCTTTCTGCAGTTGTTCTTCGGCGCCGGGCATGATCGTGTGGATCATGCCGCGCCATTCGAGTTCTTCGATAAAGTTTTTCGTCGCCATATTTGTCTCTTTTTTTGTTCGTTTTCCAGGGAGGGCCCGGGGGCTCCTCCGGTTCTTGTTTTTTATCGTTCCGTATTATTCGATCTCCAGATCCAGCGCCTTGCGGAATTCGGTGAGCAGCGGATTCTTGTCGGTCATGTATTTGACCCGGTCTTCGAGTTTGATCGGGCGGGCGGCCCGGATCTCCTCGTTGACGGTCACCTCCAGCTCCATGCTTCCCTGTATGTTGGCCAGCTCGGCGATGCGCATCAGCATGCCCGTCTTGCTCCGGAGAATCTCCTCGCGCAACTCGGCTGTCGGCACGCTCACCGCGATGGTGTTGCCGCGGAAGCTCATCTGCTCGAATGCCGGGACGAAGCGCGGGCGCTGTTCCCGGATCAGGTTCAGGATGCGTTCCCGGGCCTGTTCCAACTTGCTTTCACAGGCCGGGTCGACCGTGGCGTCGGCGGATTGCGCCGCTTCGGGTTCCGGATTCTGCTCCGTTTGCAGGGCACCGCCCGTGGTCAGCAGTTCGGAGAGCGAGGTCCCCGAGATCAGCGGTTTGCGGTGCAGGGGCGTTGCCGGACGCGGTGTCCGGGCCGGGGCTGCTTCGGCGTTCGGGCCCGTTGCGACGGGTGTTGCGGCCGGAGCTGCTGCCGACTGAGTGGCTGTCAGGGCCGGATTCGCAACGTTGGTCGGAGCCGCCGCCGTCGGATTCGGCATCTGGGCTGCCTGGACGGCTGGACCTGCCGCTGCCTGTGTCGCCGTTGCTGCCTGTGTCGTCGGAGCTGCCGCCGCTGTCGGTTGCGTTGCCGGTTGCGTTGCCGCGGCCGGGGCCGCCGGTCGGGCCATCAGCTTGGGAAGCTGAGGCTCTTCGCAGGATGTCAGGTCGTTATTTTTTTTTTGGCCGAGTCCTGAGATCTTCATCAGGCCCAGCTCCACGAGCAACCGTTGGTTCGACGATTGCCGTATTTTTCCGTCGAGGTCCGTCAGCAGGGCGATCGCCCCGAAGAGGAAGTCGACACCGCAGGCCTCCGCCTGCACGCGGTATCGTTCGAGCAGCGTGCCGGTCATCTCGATCAGTCGCAGCGTCTCGGGGCGTTTGGCCATCAGCAGGTCGCGCAGGTGGCGGTTCAGCCCCGCCATGAAGGTCTGGCCCGAGAATCCTTTCGAAAGCACCTCGTCGAACGTCATGAGTGCTTCGGCGTAGTTGCCCGCCAGGAGCGTCTCCGTGATGCCGAAGTAGGTGTCGTAATCCAGCACGTTGAGTGTCTGGGCCACGTGGCGGTAGTCGAGTGTCGTGCCGCAGAACGACACGGCCTTGTCGAACATCGACAGGGCGTCGCGCATTCCGCCGTCGGCCTTCTGCGAGATGAGGTTCAGCGACTCCTCGTCGGCCGTGATTCCCTCCTGCGCGGCGATGTATTTCAGGTATTCGACCGAATCCTCGACACGGATGCGGTTGAAGTCGTAGATCTGGCAGCGCGAGAGGATCGTCGGCAGGATCTTGTGTTTCTCGGTGGTGGCGAGGATGAAGATCGCATGGGCGGGCGGCTCTTCGAGGGTCTTCAGGAAGGCGTTGAAGGCCGCGGCCGAGAGCATGTGCACCTCGTCGATGATGAACACGGAGTAGCGTCCCACCTGCGGGATGATGCGCACCTGTTCGATGAGCGAGCGGATGTCCTCCACGGAGTTGTTCGACGCGGCGTCGAGTTCGTGGATGTTGAGCGACCGCCCCTCGTTGAACGAACGGCACGACTCGCACTCGTTGCAGGCTTCGGCGCCGTGGGGCTGCAGGCAGTTGATGGCCTTGGCGAAGATTCGCGCGCAGGTTGTTTTCCCGACGCCGCGGGGCCCGCAGAAGAGATAGGCATGGGCCAGTTGTCCGCGCTCGATGGCATTCTGGAGCGTGGAGGTGATATGCTTCTGCCCGACGACCGAACGGAAGGTCGCAGGACGGTATTTGCGTGCGCTGACGATGAAATCACTCATAATAGTGCAAAGATACGAATAAGCGAGGGCAATGTCAAATTTATTTGAACATTGCCGAGCGAAAGTATCTAAGGCGAAGCCAAAGTACGAATAAGCCGAGAGAAAAAAGCAAGCTCGCTTGCATTTTTTCCGAGGCGGAGTATCTAAGGCAATGTCAAAGATACGAAAAAAATGCGCTGAATTTTGCATATTCCGGCCGAATAATCTACATTTGAATGCACCTTTATTTTTTCGTCATGAAACGCATATTGCTCTTTTTGGCGGTCGTGTTGTTCCAGAGCTGCGACTACGCTATTTTCTATGAATACAAAGTGACGAATGATACGGATCAGGTCTTGGACATGGTGCTTTCCGGCAACAGTCCGGATGATCGTAGAGCCATTCATATTCAGCCTCATTCCTCGATGCGGGTTTACATTGATTGTGCGTCGCATGGTGGCAAATTCGATATTCCCGGCGATCTCATTCGAGAAGACTCTCTGCTGCCGAGTTGCCGTGTATATGAATTTTCGGCCACCGGCAGGCCGATCCCGGAACATTTCCGGCAGAGGCGGTATTGGAACTTCGAAGCCTCGATACGGTTGGGGGTATATACCTTGACTGTCGTTCCGGCGATGATGGATGGTGCAGGGGCTGAAGATACGGATTTGTAACGAACCCATCTCTGTTTTTTAGGAGCACATCTGTTGTTTTTTCTATTTCGGCCTGTCATAAAGTCGGGCTGAAGTACGGATTGTCGTATCGGAAATGACAATTTGTGACAAAAGATGACAATGTGGCGTAAATTTCGGGTTGGCAGGGGTTTTGATGAAATTGAAAATGAAAAATTCAGAATTAAAAATTTGAAAGACAAAATGCCATGAACATTAACACATTAACCATCAAGGCGCAGGAGGCGCTGCAAGCGGCGCTCGACCTTGCGCGGGAGCGGGGACAGCAGGCTGTCGAGCCGCTCCACCTGCTTGCGGTGCTGATCCGCGAGGAGGATTCGCTGGCGACCTTCCTGTTGGGGCGTGTGGGCGTCAACGTCCGCGGGCTGCGCGACGAGGTCAACCGTACGGTCGAACGGCTGCCGCGTGTCGAGGGCGGCAGTGAGCAGTACTTTTCGCAGGATGCCTCGCGGGTGATCCAGCGGGCCGTCGACTTCACGAAGAATTTCGGCGACAAGTACGCTTCGGTCGAACACCTGCTGCTGGGGCTCGTGGCCGAGCGCGGGCAGGCCTCCGATTTGCTCAAACGCAGCGGTGCCACCGAAAAGGAGCTGATCGAGGCGATCCGCACCTTCCGCAAGGGGGCGACGGTCGATTCGCAGACCTCCGAACAGCAGTTCGACGCCCTGGGCAAGTACGCCATCAACCTCAACGAGCAGGCGCGCAACGGCAAGCTCGATCCCGTTATCGGGCGTGACGAGGAGATCCGCCGTGTGCTGCAGATCCTCTCGCGCCGGACGAAGAACAACCCGATCCTCGTGGGAGAGGCCGGTGTGGGCAAGACGGCGATTGCCGAGGGTATCGCCCGCCGGATCATCGACGGTGATGTCCCCGAGAACCTGAAGTCGAAGGTGATCTACTCGCTTGACATGGGTGCGCTGATCGCCGGAGCGAAGTACCAGGGTGAATTTGAGGAGCGTCTGAAAGCCGTCGTGCAGGAGGTGATCGCCAGTGACGGCGAGATCCTGCTCTTCATCGACGAGATCCACACGCTGGTCGGGGCCGGCAAGTCGTCGGGGGCGATGGATGCGGCGAACATCCTCA
>CALUKL010000001.1 GCA_944321195.1 uncultured Alistipes sp. | reverse complement strand
CGATCTACCACGGCGCCAGTTCCGTGGGAATCACCGGCGGCGGGCTGGGCGGCGCCGTCACCCTGGGAACCAAGGAGCCCGAAACCCCCGGATTCTCGATGCGGTACGTGCAGGGAATCGGGTCGTTCACCACCTTCGACGAGTTCCTCCGCCTGAGCTACCGCGGCGAGCGCTGGAGCTCCTCGACCCGCGTGCTGGTCAGCACCTCGGAGAACGATTTCCGATACCGCAACTACGATTCGAAGCAGTTCGTCACCGACGCCAACGGGCAGATCGTCGACGACTACTACCCCCTGCAGCGCAACCGAAACGGCGCATTCCGCGACCTGCACCTCCTGCAGGAGCTCTACTACACCTCGCGGCAGGGCGACCGGCTGTCGTTCGCGGCCTGGTATCTCGACACCGACCGCGGGCTGGCCCTGCTCTCCTCGGACCGCAACTCCACGCGCGAGAAGCGCAACTCGCAGACCGAACGCACGCTGCGGGCCGTCGCCGCCTGGGACCGGCTCTTCGGTGAGGTCAAGACCGGTGTGCGCGCCGGGTATACGTACGACGACCTGCGCTACCTGATGGAGTCCGATCCCGACGGGCAGGGGAACTTCACCCCCGTGACCGACGCCCGGAGCCGCATCCACACCTTTTTCGCCCGCGCCGAGGCCGAATACGCCCCGAACGAGAAGTGGATGTTCTCGGCCAACCTCTCGGCCCACCAACACCGCGTCCACAGCGGCGACCTCTCGCTCATCGACGCCACCTCGGGACGCCGTGCCGATACGCTCTACCGTCAGGAGCGGTTCGAGCTTTCGGCCTTCGCTTCGGCCAAGTGGCGCCCCACACCGCGGCTGGGAATCGCCGCCGACCTCCGCTGGGAGCTCTACGGCAACCGCACCACGCCCCTCATTTCGGCGCTGTTCGTCGACTGGCTGCTCTCCAGGAAGGGGAACATCGTGGTGAAGGCCTCCGGAGCCCGCAACTACCGCTATCCGACGCTCAACGACCTCTACTTCCAGCCGGGCGGCAACCCCGATCTCGACCCCGAACGCGGCTGGACCTGGGATGCCGGCGTCGAGTCGTCGCTCAAAAGCAGCCGCAGTTCGCTGCGTCTCTCGGCCACGGCCTTCGACTCGCGCATCGACGACTGGATCCTCTGGATCGCAACCGCCAAGCAGGGCGTCTACACCCCGATCAACATCCGCCGCGTACACAGCTACGGGGTTGAAGGAAAAGTCGCCGCCGAAACCCTCACCTCCGGGGGCTGGTGCCTGGCCTTCAACGGGAACCTTGCCTGGACCCGCTCGATCAACCGCGGCGACAAGTTCTCCGCGGCCGACGAGTCGGTCGGCAGGCAGTTGGTCTACATTCCGGTCTGGTCCGCGGCCTGCACCGCCCGCGTAACCTGGCGGCGGTGGGAGCTGAGTTACAAATGGCAGTGGTACAGCCGACGGTACACCATGTCGGACAACAACCTCGGCGTGCTGGGAAGCGTCGCCCCCTACCTGATGAACGACATCGCCCTGGAGAAAAGGCTCGAATTCCGGTGTCTCGGGCTCTCGGTCAAGGGCTGCATCTACAACCTCTTCAACGAGGAGTATCAGTCGGTGCTCGGACGCCCCATGCCGCGGTTGAATGCCGCCGTGTTTATCGGGATTACGCCGAAGTTCGGGAAACGGTAAACGAGCGGTTTCCCTGAAACCAAAAGGCGGTAACCAACGTATTTTTTCGAAAGGGCCCGAAAAAAGCCGAAAAGTTCCCGGAAAACGCACGAAAAACGCACGAAAAATATGGACTTTCTCGAAAAACTCCCCGAAACCCTCCGCGAAATGGCCGACCCGGCCTACCGCGATTTCAATGCCCGGATCATCCCCGGTGCCGGGGAGATGCTCGGCATCCGCATCCCGCAGCTGCGGGAGCTGGCCCGGCAGATCGCCCGCGACGGCAACTGGCGGGAGTTCGTGGCACGCGACGATTGCCGCTGGTTCGAGGAGCGGATGCTGCAGGGGATGGTCATCGGCACGGCCCGCTGTCCGATCGACGAAAAACTCGCCCTCGTCGCGCGGTTCGTCCCCCGGATCGACAACTGGGCCCTCTGCGACTGCTTCTGCTGGCGGCTCCGCCCGGCGGAACGCGAAGCGATGTGGCGTTTCATCCAGCCCTACTTCCGCTCCGAAGCCGAATACGACATCCGCTTCGCCGTGGTCATGGCCACCGCGAATTTCATCGACGAAGAGCATCTCGAAGCCCTGCTCCGCCACTTCGAGGCGTTCCGGCACGAGGCCTACTACGCCCGCATGGGGGTCGCATGGGCCGTCTCGGTCTGCTTCGTGAAGTTCCCCGAGCGGATGCGCCGCTGGCTCGCGGAGGCCTGCCCGCTCGACGACTGGACCTTCAACAAGTCCATTCAAAAAATCACGGAATCCCTCCGCGTCTCCACGGCCGACAAGGATTTCGCCCGCTCGCTGCGCCGAAACACAAAATAGAAGCGGCAAAAAGCGGATTTCGGAAAATAATCGTATATTTGTCCCTCCAAAACCTTTACGGCCGACTCGTCATGCGCAAACTCGTTATCATCCCGACCTACAACGAAAAGGAGAATATCTCGAAGATGATCTCCAAGGTCTTCTCCCTGCCCGAACCGTTCGAAATGCTCGTCATCGACGACGGCTCGCCCGACGGTACGGCCGCCATCGTCAAGGAGCGCCAGAAGGAGTTCCCCGGAACGCTCCACCTGCTCGAACGGGCCGGGAAACAGGGACTCGGCACCGCCTACCTCACCGGATTCCGATGGGGCCTCGAAAACGGGTTCGACTACATCTGCGAAATGGACTGCGACTTCTCGCACAATCCCGACGACCTGGTCCGTCTCTACCAGGCCGCCGTCGAGGGCGACTGCGACGTGGTCGTCGGATCTCGATACGTCAAGGGCGTAAACGTCGTCAACTGGCCCATGTCGCGCCTGCTGATGTCCTATTTCGCGTCGGTATACGTGCGCACCGTCACCCGGATGCCGCTGCGCGACGCCACGGCCGGATTCGTCTGCTACTCCCGCCGCGCTCTGGAGACAATCGACCTCGACGCCATCCGCATGAAGGGTTACGGATTCCAGATCGAAATGAAATACACCGCCTGGAAACTCGGGCTCAAGCTCCACGAAGTGCCGATCATCTTCGTCGAGCGCTGCGAAGGCGTCTCGAAGATGTCCGGAGGCATCTTCCGCGAGGCCTTCTTCGGGGTTCTCGGACTCCCGTTCCGCACAATCCGCAAACGCCGGTAACCCCCGCCGCCAGCCATGACAAACACTACGATCCAAACAAACCGGGGAGGGGCTGGCCGAACCCTCTGGAATCGCATCTCTGAATTTTTCCTCAACCCGCGGAACCTCTATATCCTCGGGATGCTGCTCGTGCTGGCCCTCACCTTCTCGGAGGTCGCCCGCGGACGCCAGAAGAACTTCATGATCTTCGCCGAATCCACGAAACTCTTCTGGCAGCACATCGCCCCCTACGGCGAAAACTGGTCGCAGGCCGCACCCCATCTGGACTACTTTCTCTACGGGCCCCTGTTCAACATCCTCTTCGCACCGTTCGCCTACCTGCCCGCGTGGCTCGGGCCCTTCGTCTGGAACCTCTTCAACTTCTCGATGTGGTTCGCGGCGATCTTCACCCTCCCCGGGCGGTTCACCCGCGAGGAAAAGTGCAAGTCGTTCCTCTACACCTTCCTGATCCTCGCCTGCACGCAGCTCTCGTTCCAGTACAACGTCGCCGTGGGATACATGTTCCTCTTCGCCTACTCGCTGCTCGAACGGGACAAGGGTTTCTGGGCCGTGCTGCTGATGATGATCTCCGGATTCACGAAGGTTTACGGCATCTTCCAGCTGGGACTGCTGCTCTGCTACCCCCACTTCTGGCGGAACGCCGCCTATGCCCTGCTGATCGGCGCCGCACTCCTCGCCGCTCCGGCCCTCAACATGCCCTTCGCCGAACTCCCCGACTACTACGGGCAGTGGATCGCGGCTCTCACCGAACACAAGGATACCCGCACCTGGATGAATCTCTTCTATCTGCGGCCCCTCGGGCTGCTGCCCTTCCGGATGTGGGTGCAAATCGGCGTCCTCGCCCTGCTCGCCGCCGGACTCGCAGCCAACTTCCGCAAATGGAAGCAACCCTTCTTCCGCCTGGCCGCGCTCGCCGTGCTGATGGGCTACGTCATCCT